>CAUZIY010000206.1:0-5095 GCA_963579995.1 Phycisphaerae bacterium | reverse complement strand
CTTGATCTTGAAGTATCGGGGCCCGGATCAATTGTGATCAATGTTACCCAATGCGTCAATCGCCCGGACACCAGGTTGATCCATATCGTGCAAACAGATCCCCAAAGGGAATCAGCAAATGTTAAGATGCAAATAAAGGACCAGCATAAAACCGAATTCAAACTCACCTCCCCTGACAGGAAACAACCGGACCTCATCATCGGGGACCAGGATGTTGAGGTCCGAGGGGTCAACACCTATGCGGTAATTGAATGCACAAGGAATTACATCCCAAATGATTGACAGTAAAACGAATTCACCGACGAACCAGCCACTCGATGTCGCAATTATTGGTGGTGGAATGATCACAACAGATCAACTGCTACCCGCCATCTACCAGCTGCAACGGACCGGAATCGTAAATCAAATCACGATCGCGAACCGCCACGTTAGTACACTAAAGGAATTAGCCAACAATTCCGATATCTGCAGCGCATTCCCCGGCCAATCCTTCAATGCCATCCCCGCCCTGGATGCCCCGGATGACACGTTTGATCCGGATGCGGCCATCAAAGCACTCGACACCCTAAAACCAAGGCAAGCAGCCGTACTGGCCCTTCCAGATCAAATCCATTTCTCCATGGTCACCGAGGCGATTAAAAGAGACCAGCATGTACTGTGTGTAAAACCACTGGTACGAACTTTTTCCGAGGGACAGAAAATCGACGAGTTCGCCAAGTCACGAGGCCTTTTTGTTGGCATCGAGTACCACAAAAGGTACGACCGACGTGCATTGCTGGCTCGCAAGGAATACGAAACCAACAGCCTAGGCGAGTTTAAATTAGGTGAAGCGAGACTGATTGAACCCTATTACTTCCGCAATACAAATTTCGGGAATTGGTTTGTGTGCGAAGAAACAGACCCCTTCACCTACGTGGGATGCCATTACGTCGACCAGGTGTATTTCATCACCGGCCTGAAGCCCTCCGCCGTATCCTTAACCGGCGTCAAGGGGACATTCCCCTGCGGCAATGAAGGATACTTCTGGTCTAATGGACGCGTTATTTTCGAAAACAGCGCCGCCCTTTCAGTCAGTAATGGCTTGGGTTATCCCAATGCGGGACCAGGCGCTAACCAACAGGGCATCACAATGTACTTTGATGGCCCGGATCAAGGCTGCGTCCTTGAACATGACGACCAGAACCGAGGGGCAAGCTACAGTTTCACGACAAATAAGGGTCCTGGCGGTTCGGTTTACAATCACGTCAACCCCGATTTCTTCAAGTACATCGCTTGGGACGGCAAGGGGTTTTTACCCACCGGCTACGGATTTGATTCCGTCGCCGCGAACATCAACGCAATTCATCGGATCGAAAATCAAACAAGGGGCATGGAAGAGGAGCCGGCCAAAGCCAGACGCCTTGAACTCATCCAGCATATTGATCAACAGGGATTCATTGCCACACCATCCAACTCTTACATCAATGAATTGGTTATCGAAGCGGCAAGACTTTCCATCCTCAATGACGGTACTTTTGTTGACATCCACTACGGTGATAATCCCAGAGTGGAAATGCGTACCCGGCTCCAATAGTCTCCTGGTCTTGCAGCCCCACCACAGCGATGATGCCTTCAAATCTTGATCAACTTGATGCAGATATCATCGCACTACGCGAACAACTTGTTGAAATCACACAAGACCTGGTGCGTATAAACACGGTCAACCCCTACAGCGGTGACCGCCAAACACCTTCGCACGGCGAAGCCGCCGGCCAGCACTACATTGAGAAAACACTCAAAGATCTCGGGGCCACAAGCATTGAGGTATTTGAACCTCAGGAAGGCATTTACGAACGCATGGGTATCCGCGGCCCAAAGGAGCGAAGTTTCAAGGATCGGCCCAATATACTTGGCCACTTTCAATTCTCACAGCCCGGACCGACCTTTCTCATTAACAGCCACATGGATACCGTCGGGGTAGACGGCATGGTGATTGATCCATTCGGCGCAGAGCTCAAGGATGGGCGTATCCATGGCCGGGGCAGTGCCGACCAAAAGGGCCTATTGACTGCAGCCCTGATAGCAGTTAAAGCAATTCTCAAACAACGAGATCATCTTTGCGGAGAATTAATTGTAATGAGCGTTGTAGACGAAGAATGCAATGGCGCCGGAGCCGGCACACTCGCGTGCGTTGAACAAGGCCTAAAGGCAGATGCAGGAATCCTCACGGATGGCTTCGACTATAAACTCTGCCACACATCCAAGGGCATGATCACTGCAGAGATTTTTGTTGCAGGCGAAAGCGGCCATTCCTCATCACCGGATAGTGCCATATCAGCCATCGACAATACGGTCATCGTCAAGAAAGGTATCGATCGGTTTATTCAATCCCGAAAAGAACGGGACCCATCACTGGCAATCAACTTGGGCGTCATGCGTAGCGGCGTCCTGCCCTCGGTTGTACCCAACGATGGGTACCTTGCGCTGAATGCTGAATATTCCATGCAGGAAGTTATACGCAACGGCAAACCACCGTCAGGAGAACCCATCCGGAAGGAACTCACTGCAGCAATCACCGCGCAGATTGACATCGAGCAATACCCATGGCTCAAGGCACACCCACCCCAGGTGAAACTCCTGAAGGATTTCCCACCGGTTGAAGTCGATCCGGACCAGAAGATCGTCCGCGATGCCCTGCACGCGGCCCGGGCAATCCTGGGACCCGACGTAACCTACGACCAATTCATCCCAACCTGTGACGGCGGCCATCTTGTGCTCAAGGCCGACATTCCCATGGTGTTTTTTGGCACCGCCGAACTCGCTCAGTGCCACACCCCGCGCGAGTCAGTCGCGGTTGATGACCTGATGTACGCAGCACGTGTCTACGGCCGATTGACGGCACTGCAAATGTCACAGGCAGATTAACCACATCATATTGACGAAGGCCAGGGGCAGGCATAACATTATTCATGCAAGAAAGGACCGGACGAAACACACGTCATCACGATATCCTGCGCGTCATCTTATCTGGCCGAGCATGGCTCCCCATCAGCTTTCTACTTGCAACTTCATTTTTGTCTACTGCCAGCCAAAGCTCACACGCCAACTTCGCCAATGGCACACCTTACCCCTATACCGAACGTTATTCCCAGTGGTCATCTCAACGTGCCTTTTCGGTGGGCGCTTATCACGACGGCACTGGCATGCTCACACCAAAGATGGAGTTCAGGCGGTACAAGCAGGCCAACTTCACTCAATACATCGGGCTTTCACCACATCGACACGCGCCCGTTTACCAACACGTTGAAACCAAGGGACTTGATTGGCAAGCCGACCATAAGGACTGGGCAGACCTCGCGACGTTCCAAGAACAAACTGATATTGCAATGGCGATCGGTAACGGCCCAACGGCCATGCAGATCTACGACGAACCTGGGGATTCATCAATTCCAACCATCGTCGAACGAATAAACTGGGCCCGCACAACCTACCAGGGAAACCTTGCCGACACTGGCCGCTCCGAGCCCCTTCTTTATGCGAACCTGTCAATCCGAAAGATCAATGTCGACAACTACATTCAGCAGGTGCAACCGGATCTGATTTCGTGGACAGAATACCCACTGTTCCTGGATGGAAGCACCGACAGCGATTATTTTGCTCGCATGGCAATCGCCCGCAAGGCGTCCTTGCAACACAACCTTCCCATGTGGAATTTCCAACAGGCATTTAGTCGTTACGCCGCCGAGAACAACTACCTCTATCGCTTACCTTCACGGACCGACACGCGATTCCAAGCCTTCAGTTTTCTTGGCCATGGCGGCCAGGGGCTCAAATACTTCATGTACCGTTCGGAAATGTTTCCCGAAACCATCCTGGATCCAATTACCGGCGCTCCCACCGAAGTGTATTACCACATCCAAGATGTAATTCCCGAACTTAAAAACCTCGGACGTGCCCTACCGGCCTTGCGGCCAATCGGCCAAGTCGGGTTCCTGGGCAATGCCCTGACGAAATATGACGACGTTCGAGAGTTTACCGGACGAGGCTCTTTGCGGGCCGTGGATGCGTCAAGACCGGCACAGGTCTCGTTTTTTGAGGATGTCAACGGCGACGAATATTTCATGATCGTTAATCTTGCCCATCGTGCCGACAATGACTTTGTCGGCGAGAACACGATTCGCCTCCGCTTCCCATCAAATATTGTCCAGATCGAGCGGCTCAACCGCTTCACGGGGCAGGTCGATCTTCTAAACACCAAGTCGGGCGTTGGGGAACGATATCTTGATTTGATGCTCCTTGGCGGTAACGGCGATCTGTTTAAATACAAGACCGCCAATTATTTTTCTCTGATCAATCATGCACCGACCGCAGATGCTGGAGGTCCCTATTTTTTCAGCGCGCAAAGCAAATCTGTTCTCCTCGACGGCTCAGGCAGCTTCGATCCGGACCAGAAAATTGAAAAACATAAATGGCTTTTACCTGACGGATCCAGCGAGGTGAGTGAAACATTGCAATTAAGATTGGCCGATTCCGGCCTCACCAATTCCAATAGCACAAGTGAAATCACTCTCGAAGTAAATGACGTAGCCGGAAAATCTCTGGACACCGTACCGATCGTGTATTTAAACAGCGCACCCAGTATCAATGATGTATCCCAAGACGTCTCTATCAACAGCACCGGATTGCCTGAATATCAATTCACTGTCAATATTGTTGACCTGGATATAGGTTCCAATACCGAGATTTCTGGTTTTGAGGAACTGCTGTGGGAAATAGATCGTGAACCGGCAACATTAGCAGATCAGGTTGGTGACGGCGTTACAGTCAATAACCATACAGCATCCACAGACACCGTTAGCCTGGCGACCTTGACTAATTACTTTGGCAGCCCCGGTCTCTACAATGCATTCGTCAACGTACGGGATCAAGGTGGACTCATTGACACCCAAGCCATCCAGATCATTGCCGCAATACCAGGAGATGCAAATCTCGACAACCGCATAGACTCCGCAGACCTCGGTATTCTCGGCGCCAACTACAATCTCAGGAACCGAAATTGGGCGCAAGCTGATTTCAACAATGACGGATTGGTCGACGTTGCCGACCTGGGAATCCT
>CAUZIY010000205.1:0-5234 GCA_963579995.1 Phycisphaerae bacterium | reverse complement strand
AGCCGATGAATGATCCGCTCTTGGTGAACTTTTCCGACACTGATCTTAACGTGTACTACGACACCACCCTCAGTAAGTATGTCCTGTACACGCGGCTTTATCACGAAGAGCGTCGGTCGGTCGGCCGTGCTGAATCAGATGATTTTCATCACTGGGGTCCCGTGGTACCTGTGATTCGTCCGAATCTTCACTGGGAACCGACGGTTGATGTGTACACCAGTGGACGCACCGAGTATCCGGGTCTGCCTCAATATCACCTGATGTTCCCAATGATCTATCATCGCTTAACACAACGAACTGAGTCGAGTCTCTACTCAAGTACCGACGGTATTTACTTTGACCAGGTACCGGGCGATCCGGTCATCATGCCGGGCGACAACAGCAGTTGGGACAGTGAGATGTGCAGTGTTCTGCGGCCCTTGGTGCCATTGGGTTTCTGATCGTATCGGTATGCGTTACACCGGCAATCCCTGGCCCCACAAGTACCCCCGCTGGTCGAATCGCCCCACGCCTGAACTGACCAGGGGTTGGTGTTGGTGGCCCAGGGGCGTGTATGCGGTTTGACTGCCGATGACGAAGGTGAATTCACCACTTTTCCGATCATCCCTGCCGGGCGGCAATTGCGGATCAATGTGCGGACACATGGATCTGGATCGGTTCGGGTGGAGGTGTTGGCTGTCTTGGGCCTGGCCCAAGAGCAGTTTGACATCATGACCGGGCTGAACACGGTCGGTGCCGTACCGGTGGAGGGTCGATGCCTGTCTGATTGCGAACCGATCACAGGCGATCACCAGAATGCACTTGTGCGTTGGGGCGACAATTCAGATCTTGGCATTGCCCATACTGACGGTGTTGCACTTCGTTTCAGTTTGCGTGCTGCAGACATCTTTGGCTTCCAGTGGGTGTAAATGCGACAGGTTGAGACTGGCGGATGACGTCCTGTTGGAGTCTTTTATTAGTTCCCTGTGTTTGGTTGGTCCAATGAGCGTTGGTGCTTCGACTGGCAGTGTGTCTGGACCTGGGTAAAATGACTTTCGTTTGGTTTTGGGGTGTGCGATATGCCGGGTTTTCTGTATATCGTTCATCGAAATAAGTGTTGGGCCATTGGCGCAGTTGGCTAGCGCGCCTCGTTGACATCGAGGAGGTCACTGGTTCAAGTCCAGTATGGCCCATTACCGAAAAACGCCCTGCAAATCGCAGGGCGTTTTGTGTCCAAGATCAGTCACTTGCTCTTCATTATCCCAAGTCCGCCGGGTTAATGGTCGGACCAAAGGCAATGATGTGACGATCAAACCGAAGGGATACGGTTCCCATGAATGATCGAGTCCATTGGCGACCGAGCCAACCTTGTACCTGGCAGATGGAGTCTCATGAGATTGTGCTTGACGACTCTGTTGACCGTCTCATTGTGGTCAGTGACCTTCATGCTTACAGGGAACCACTGGCAGCGATGGATGCATATCTCGATTCGTTGAGCGAAACCTATAAGGTTGTGGTCAACGGGGACCTGTTCGAGGGCGGGATTGACGCCGCGGCCACGATCGATTGGGTGCAGGCCCATGCATCGGGTAGGACCACGCGAGGGAACCACGACAGCCGGATATTCGCCTACTTGGCTCAGGAAACGGACCAGGATCCTCCTGCTCAATGGAAGTTGGATGGAGAACTAGGAAGCTATCAAAAACTCAGTGCCGAGCAGCTTCAATTCATCTCTGATCTGCCTGATCAATTGATGGTGCACTTGGCGGGGCAAGACCATCCGCGTACTGCATGGTCATCATAGCCCTAGGCGTCCCGATTATGTTGACTGGCGGTCCACACCCGATCAACTCATGGAACTGTTCCATGATTCACACGTGGACCTGACGGCCATCGGTCATACGCACTATCCATTTGTTCGCCAGCAGCACGGGGCCTGGCTGGCCAATTCCGGCTCGATTGCAGCACCGATTAACCGGTGGCGCGATACCGGACCTGTTCATAATCGTTGTGCATCTGACGAGTCAGTTCCCGACGACGATACCCGTTGCAGCTTCCTGAGCATTACGCATAAGGTGGGCGAATTGGTAACGGAGATCATTCGGTTTGACTACGATCGTCGTGAGCTCGTAGACCGTTACACCAAGTACACTGGCTTGAGTCAACCGATATCCCTGCGAAGGGTATGGATGTTGCAGGCATTTTTTGATCGCATGGCAGTAGGATCAGGATAGATTAAATTCAGTACGGCCCAGTATCGACAGCGTCCTGTAAATTGCGGGGCGTATTTTATTGATCAGAGCTGATAGGTCGCGGGCCAATTCTGGCACGGTGATCCACGGCTTACGTACAGTTTCTTGAGTGTCGGTTCAACGACGACCGCCGCACAGGTCATCGCATTTTCATTTTGATGTCGGCAGAGGCTGAGTGGAAAGCCATCATGGTCTGCCATCGCGGTATATGCCAGCTGTGATGTGAGTTTTCCTCGGTTACTGTTGAGTAAATGAAGCAGGCGTTCTTGTCGGTGCAGTGATTCCTTTCGTTTGAAAAACTTGGTGTCCTTTTCGAATTTCAGATGTCGTTTATTTCCGACCACTGCATTGGCATGCGCATAGATTCCACGTTTGGGCTTGAGGTAACTGGCCCCTGCCCCTGTCATTTCAATTCCGAGCACACCACCCTTTTCATCTGCAACCGTGACATGTCCACCCATAGACACATCTGCAGTGCTGGTCAGTTGCTTGACCTGTTCGACAGTTCGGCAGTGCAGGGCCAGGATCCCCCACATGGGGTATGGCAACGATCCCTGTGTGGCACCTGCATACAGTGAGTTTCGAAATATTGCGCATCGTCCAGATACGAACCCGTGTCCAAACAGCTGCCCTTCGTAGGTCAAGGTGAGTGCTGACGGCGCGTCACTCAATTTCAATCGGAGGACCTGGAACTGGAGCAGGCGTGAAATGGGTGTGTCTTTCGTTTGTCCGCTGATCGGATGTCCATCAAGCGTAGCTTGCGGTTGAACGGCAAATGACGTGCATCCGGTGGCTGTCGATTCGATCTGGAGATGTTCACCGATCCGGTCATCATCAATTCCGGCCCCGCGTGCCATCGCCCGGTAGAGTTCCGGTAGATGGGGCGCATGTTTTCTCACCAGTTTTCGGTGCTGCTTGTGCTGCCACCAGGGTTTTGATCCGGCCGGATATCCTTGCGCCGCCTGGCGCAAAGATTGGGCCCAGGTGAATCCAAGATGCCGACCTGCCTCCTGGACCGGCCCTTCGATGTTAATCAGGGGGACCTTACCGGGGCTGACCATTCTTTTAAGTGTGTTCGATGGCATGTCAAGATGATAACACTAATGTGTTTCGTCAGTAGAAAAGCCCAATGAGTTTATATGTTTCTTGGTATGATGATCAATGAATGTATTTTGGATGAGTCATGAAAGTAAAACACGTCTAGTCAACTGCAGTCTTACCAAGGTGTTTTGCTTGACCACGGGGATCGTTACGCTCGGTGTCTATTAAATCAACTGGATCCAACATGCCATATAGATCTGGAAGGCTATTCATCTTGATTCGAAACTGAAATCGCGATTTGCCTTGTTTGTTTTCGGTTCCGATCCCTTTCAAATTACATCCTGGATCGAGGTAGATGGAGGCTGTTTGGATCGCAGAGACAAACCGCTGGTAGTTGGTTTCTTCACCCAACACGATATTCCGCCCGTATGCAAACCATGGCCATCCGCTGCGATTTTTTTTTGCATATGGAACGTAGGCCGTCTTCTCGTGTTTTTTGATCCAATGTTCCATTAACTTCTTATGAGTCCATGTTGCCACAGGCTTACTGGCGTCATCCAGCAGATGGACTCCTGAATTCTCCGTCGATGGCAATAGGTCATCCACAATCAAGCGGTGCCCCGTCAGTTTCGTCCGTAGCCCAACCTTATGAATTCCGCCGTAGTTCAAACGTGTCTTTTCACCGCTTTTGGTATTAGAACCAGGAGGTCATCCATTTATGTGCCCGGCCAGGCGGAATGCTTCCGTATCAGTCGAAGCAAGTTCAGTGACTTTCTCATGTGTCAGCGATGCTTCTATCTTGATCGTGTAAAGGGCTTGAAATCTCCTTCGATGCCCGGCTGGTCACTCAATACAATGACTGACACGCTTCTAAAAAAAGAGTTTGATCTTTGTAGAGAACAGCAACAAGCTCATAGGTTGTTCGGTGAATACGGCCTTGGAAATGTGGTGCCCTTCAAGCACGCTGAAATCGACAAGTGGAGAGACTCCCTCCATCACGGGCTTCAATATCAGGTGGAGGGTACGAATATCATTCTTCACGGTGGAGTGGATGATGTGTGGCATGATCTACAGACAGGTCAGGTGATCATCGTCGATTACAAGTCACAGGCAAGCAGGAGTAAGGTCACGGAAAAGGATTACCTGTCCAATCCTTATCATCAGTCGTACAAGGTGCAGATGGATGTCTACGCCTACCTCATGGGGAAGATGGGTTTTGATGTTTCAAAGGTCAGCTACTTCTACGTGTGTAATGCGGATGGGAGTGTCCCTTCCTTTGACGGGAAAATGAATTTCACTGAAACACTGGTCCGTTACCCCTGGGATACCAGTTGGCTGGAAAAAAGTCTCAGTGAGATGATCGCAGTGCTTAACTCCAGAGAATTACCTGGCAGTAATCCCTTCTGTGAGAACTGTGCCTGCGCATTCGAGCGGACAAAAGCTGAGGGGTCGGTCTAAAGGTGTGGATGCTACCTAGAGTCTGCGTGGGTCTTGACTGACGTCTTGGCTGCAGCGACAGATTCTGCTGCTACAAGAAGATCATTCTTCTCACCGCTGTTCTGATCCTTATTGTCACGTTAGTTTTGGGTGCCGGGGAACGGTTCGTCGGTGTACTTGAACAGATCACCGGTCCCGCCGGGCAGGTTGAGGTGAAGTACGCCGTTTTTCAAGGCCACCGGCTCGGCCTTTGCGCTGATCCGGTCAAGCCGATAGAGCTTGTGGACCTCGGGTACGAACTTGATCGTGATGGCCGATGTGCGGTCCGCAGCTGACGCATTGGCGCCGTGCCACAGGTTGGTGATCATGAAGTACCGGTCACCCTCGTCGTCCTGGAACAATCCCAGCAGAGCATCTTTGCCCTGGCGCAGATCGTTTTTCTCTTCCTTCGAGGGTTCGATTGTGATGCCCACGATCGACTGGTCCCCGCCGGCGCCGGGCGTCCAACGTTTGGTGTCTCTGGGC
>CAUZIY010000204.1:0-5256 GCA_963579995.1 Phycisphaerae bacterium | reverse complement strand
ACTTTTTTTTTTTTTAAGTAAAAATTGTCTACGGTATTGCCTGATCACGTCACTTGGTTTATGATAATATCGTTGTGGTGGAAGTCTCGGAGAAGGCCTTTCTGGCAAAACGAACTTCCTTAAGGTATTTTGATAGCTGAGTGAGAGGTTCGTTGCCTACTCGTATCTCAACGGAGTTTCTTCTTTTTTTGGAGGATAGCATTATGGTAAATTTTCAACGTTTTCTAGTAGCGATGGTTGCTCTGGCAACCGTTCCGGCATTCGCCGACATCGCCACCTTTCAGCAAGGTGTTAATGGCTACGACCGCGGTTTGGACACAACCATCCGCGTGACCAATGAAACGAACGGCTTGAATGACCGCAATGATCCTGGTTCAGGGACCAAGGGTGGTGATTTGGGTGCTTATGAGCATTGGTCAACCAATGGTGGTGCGTCCACTAAGCTCGAAGTTGGTCACTTTATGCAGAATCAGATTGGCTTCGGTGGTAACCCTGGTCCTACCTTGCGTTATTCCCGATCCATGATTCGTTTCCGTGATGTTTTCGGTGACGGACCAGGTCAGGTTCCTGCCGGATCACCCATCAACAGC
Source organism: Phycisphaerae bacterium (assembly GCA_963579995.1). GTDB lineage: Bacteria > Planctomycetota > Phycisphaerae > Phycisphaerales > Phycisphaeraceae > UBA6626. Next base: position 4,666 of record CAUZIY010000204.1, on the reverse strand, counting down.
GCAACCTTGACGTTGACCCACACGACCGACAACGGTGCTGAAGTTAGCTCTTCAGGCGTGATGGACAATCCTGGTACCGCTGCAGCTCCTCAGCTGAACTCGGGTCAGATTAAAGTTGTCCCACTTATCAGTTCAATTACCTACGGCACTTCGGACGGTCTTGCCAGTGTTGGTGAAGTCACAGGCCGTGAGAAGAAGCGTGGCAAAGTTGACTGGGAAGAGGGTTGCACGACAGGTGCTGGTCCTGGTGGCGCACCTACTAATGACCCCTATGGTCCCATCAATTCTTGTGGCCCATTCGGTGGTTCAGAATCTGACTTCTCCCGTGGCTCCAGCTTTGCTCAGGCCGCACAGCTTGGTCCGGTTAGTATCGATGTCACCAGCATCCTTTCGGATCTGGCTGACTACGGTATCTTGCTGAACCTGGACAACTCTGGTGGTGACATCCCTGTTACCTTCGAAAATAACAATGGTGCAGCGTACTTCTCGAACGAAGCAGGTGATGCTCAGGTTCGTCCGCTCTTGACCGTTGATTATGTTCCAGAGCCCGCCACACTCGGTCTGCTAGCTATCGGTGGACTGACAATGCTTCGTCGTCGTCGCTAAAAAGGCGTCCACGAAGGTCCGAGATCTGGCAGGTTTTAATGCCTGTCTGATAAGGGCGACAATTTAAAACAAGAAAAGCGGAAGCACATGCGTGCTTCCGCTTTTCTTATAGGTCTTAAACTATTTTCTTGAATCAAGAGCCGCTAATACCGACATATGCAAGGTGATCCGTACTGTTGCCTTTGATCCTGGGGCGTAGGTGAGTTAATCCATGCGAAAAAGTGTCCTTGTAGTGGTCCTGGTATTGATTGGCGTTTTAGCAAGTGGCGTATGGATCCGTCAGCGTCCCCCGTCGATATCGGTCCAGGAAACCAGGAGTCATCTTGATCAAACCGTATGGGCCCAGGAAGTACAAGCCCAAAACTACGAGGATACGTTTGTTAAACTCTGGGACCTTCTTCGTAGTTCACCTGACAAGCGTGTTGTGCTGGCAAATTTTCCGTTTACTACATTGATTCTGCCTGGGATGGGAGAAGCCCAACCCTTTGATGCGGGCGTTATGGTGACGCCTTTGACAGGCCACTTGGCGAAATTGTCGCCATCAGATTGGAAAAAATTTCTGGACGGTTTGGCACTTGAGGGATTCAAACTGGTTCAGTCTGAATGGCACCATGAAAAATTTGAGCAGGCACCGGGTCGGGCAGCGGAGTCGCTGGTATCAGTGGTCCTCCATGTGATGGTTCCGGCCAGTGAGCGGCGGCTGATCCTAAAAGGGAAGCTGGCGGTCAGCTGGGCCATGGGGAAAAATGAAGATGGGTACCACGTCCCTGATCGGATTGAACTGAAGGGCGCCCGGATCCTGGAGCGTACTGGCCAGCCAGTCTTTCAGGTTCAATTGGAGGAGGGCCCCTTTTCCACAATTCAACCCATATTGCTTTATGACCTTGATGGAGATGGCGTGCTGGAGATCGTATTGGCCGGTGGGAATACAGTATTGCGCAAGCAAGGCGACCGATATGTACAGACTCGATTGTGTGCAGATCGAATGTTGGCGCCATCAGGTGCAGTGCTGGCGGATTTTACGGGTGACGGTGTAGTAGATTATTTCTGCTCGGCACCCGGTGGTTTCCCCGTTTTGTTTACGGGAACCGGCGGTGGTCGGTTTCCCGGTGAGGGACAGCAGGTGACTGCAACCGGCCGTGCCATTCGATATGCCTGTGCTATTACTGCCGGTGATGTAGACCTTGATGGTGACCTGGACATTTGGATGTCTCAATACAAGTTGCCATACGTTAATGGTCAGATGCCGACCCCATACTATGATGCCAATGACGGACATCCGTCGTTTCTCCTGCTCAATGATGGGACTGGTGTGTTCACAGATGCGACCGCTTCAGCTGGCTTGGCGGCAAAGCGTCATCGGCGGACCTATAGCAATTCCCTGGTGGATATGGATGATGATGGGGATTTGGACCTTCTGGTGGTCAGTGATTTTGCCGGGATTGACGTCTATTATAATGACGGCCAAGGACATTTCACTGATCTTACTGAATCGGCGGTTGATGAACGAGCAAACTTTGGGATGTCACATGCCTTCGGCGATTTCAATCTTGACGGCCAGTTGGACTTTTATGTTGTTGGCATGAGTTCTACAACTGCCCGGCGGTTAGAGACATTGGGTCTGGGCCGTGAAGTTTTTCCCGAACATCAGCAGATGCGGATGCGGATGGCCTACGGTAACCGCATGTACGTTCGAGATGGCGGTTCGACATACAAGCAACCTTCGTTTGGCCAACAGGTCGCCAGGTCCGGATGGTCCTGGGGGTCATCGGCATTCGACTTTGATAACGATGGTGACGTCGATATCTATGTTGGTAACGGCCACCTCAGCGGCAATTCTGCAAAGGATTATTGCACGCTTTTCTGGCGGCATGACATCTATCCGGATACGAGGCGCGAGGCGCCCAATCTGGCTGAATCATTCGTTGAAAGCGTGATCCATCAGCCCGGTCAACGTATTAGCTGGAATGGCTTTGAGCACAATCACCTTTTCGTAAATGACGCGGGACGCCGGTTTGCGAATAGCGCATTCCTGATGGGCGCTGCATTCGAGTTTGACGCCCGCTCAGTGGTCAGTGGTGATATCGATGGTGATGGGCGTGTGGATATGGTTGTGGTGAAGGTCTTGGAAGCGGATCCGGCCTTTGATGATCGGCTCAGTCAAACGGTGTATGTCGTAAAGAATCAATGGCCCCAGTCACGCAATTGGATTGGCGTCAGACTACCGCCAGCCATTAAGCGGTCGCCAATTGGTGCGAAGGTCACGGTGGTGTCGGCCAGGGGACGCCAGGTTTCGCATGTCGTAACCGGTGATTCGTTTCGGGCTCAGCATCCATTACAGAAGCATTTTGGCCTTGATGAGGTATCGTCGGTTGACTTTATCGAAGTCAGGTACTTGGACGGTACGGTTCGTCGGCTCAATGCCCCGGCAATCAATCAGTATCACGTTGTTCAATAGAGTTGCTGCGGGGATCGGTACCCAACGCATGATGGGATGAAGTGATTATGGCCTGGGGCGACTCCAAGGCCCCGAATCATGCGCGTCTAGCGGATCTGGTGACCAACGAATCATATCGAGTGTATGTTTGGTTGCTGAGCCAGTGGGGCATGTGGCTCTACCGCCAGATTATGGGTAAAACAGATGACGGTCGTAGCTTGGATCTGAAGCGCGGTATCTTGCTGTACGAGGTGGTTTATGGCCCCAGTGTCACATCATCAACTACATCATAAGCATATGCGTCATGCCATTGCTTTGGCGCGCCGGGGCCAGGGCCGGGTTGAACCCAATCCCATGGTGGGTTGCGTGGTGGTTCGTGATGAAAAGGTTATTGCCAGTGGATATCACCGTCGTTTCGGAGGGCCACATGGCGAAGCAGATGCCATCTCGCAGCCGCGAAATGGTTGCCTTGCGACAGCGGGTGCGGATGTATACGTGAATCTTGAGCCCTGCTCGCATCATGGCAAGACGCCACCGTGTACAGATCTGTTGATCAAGGCCGGGCCAAGACGCGTTTTCGTTGCCATGGTGGATCCATTTGATCAAGTCAATGGCCGTGGTATACAGAAGTTGCGTTCTGCCGGTATTGAAGTGCAGGTGGGACTGTGTGGGGATCAAGCGAGGGACCTTAATGAACCGTATTTGAAACGCGTATCTACCGGCCAGCCCTGGGTGATTGTCAAATGGGCGCAAACTGTGGATGGGATGATTGCAGATTCGAAAGGCCACAGCCGTTGGATAAGCGGTTGTGACAGTCGGCGTATGGTCCACAAGTTACGCGCAAGAGTTGATGCCATTGTGGTCGCCGTGGGGACGGCCATCGTGGATGATCCACTGCTTACTGCGCGTGATGTGCCGTTGAGGCGGATTGCACGCCGGGTGGTGGTTGATCCACAACTGCGATTGCCCAATTCAGCCAGGATACTGCAGACTGCTGACGAGGAGCATCCTGTTGCCTTGGCAACCAGTCAAGAGGCATTACGGAACCAACCGGGTCGGGTCAAGCAACTTCAATTGCGTGGGATTGAGGTCCTGGCACTGCCGGTATCGTCGGCCGATCCTTCTCGCCTGGTCTTAGGTGATCTGTTCAAGCACATGGCTGGTCAATGGTCTGCAACTAATGTGCTGGTGGAAGGTGGCGCCAAATTGCTGGGCTGTGTGTTTGCTGAGTGTCTCGTGGACCAGGTCGTCGTCTTTGTGGCTCCTAAGATGCTGGGTGATCAGGATGGGACGACAGCTGTCACCGGGTTCGCAGACCGGTCCTTGGAGTCTGCCGACCAGTTCATGTTGCGGCGAAACATGCGGGTGGGGGATGATGTGATGTTGGAGTACCGTGTCAGGAGAAACGGCGATTCACCTGGCGGTGTGGTTGGGCGGTGAATACCAAGTGAATCATGATATGTTTTGGTCTTGGGGGCCGATGCGTGGGTCAGGTGTCAGGCCCAACCACAATCCGGTTGCCATGTATTTCGATGACCGTGATGGGCTTGTCAGGTCCGATCCACTCGCCAGAACTTACCACGTCGATCAGTTGACCGTTGATCTCGGCACGCCCGGTTGGCC
>CAUZIY010000203.1:0-5271 GCA_963579995.1 Phycisphaerae bacterium | reverse complement strand
CATAACAAGCGATGGCCAAAGCAGCAGATGTTATCGTGATTGGCGCTGGACATAATGGCCTGGTTTGCGGGAGTTATCTGGCCAAATCCGGTTTGGATGTTCTGGTGGTTGAACGCAGCCACCGAATCGGTGGGGCGTGCATTACAGAGGAATTGGTGCCGGGCTATCAGTTTTCGACGTTTGCGTATAGCGCACATGGCCCAGCGCCCCGCATATGCCGGGATTTAGAGATCCCCCCTGACGCATGGCTGATTGAAGAAGTTGATCCGGGGATGTTTACGCCATTTCCCGATGGTGATCATCTGTTTCTATGGCAAGATGTGAATCGGACGGTTACGGCTCTTGAGCGTTTGAGCCGACGTGATGCCCAGGTATATCCAGACTATTTGCAGTACATGGACAAAGCGGTTCAGATGACAAAGGATTGGTATTTCGAGCCACCCCAGAATCACCAGGCACTGTATGAACGATACCGCGGTACGGAGTATGCGGATGTCCTGGAGGCCATGCTGACACGTAGTCACTGGGATGTCCTAGGAGATTTTTTCGAGAGCGAAAAGATCAAAACGGTGCTGGCTCGTGCTGATGATGTGGGGTCCCCAGCAGCCGTTGGGTCATTCCTGGCAGAGGCTGTTGAAGCGGCGAACTGTGCATCGGGGGTTGAGGGAAAATCTGGTCTGCCGCGTGGTGGAATGGGCGTGATTACGGCGGCATTGGCAGAGGCATTGGTTCGTTGGGGTGGCCAGATTCAGACAAAAACTGCGGTGGAGAAGATCCTCCTGGAAAATGGTCGTGCGGTGGGTGTGCAGGTTGATTCAGGGCAGGTGCTTCGGGCGGATTTGATTGTTTCAAATGCAGATCCCAAACGAACATTTCTGACCCTCCTGGCTTCCGAAGATGTCCCCGGCAGTTTTCGCCGTCAGGTATCCAACTTGAAGACGCGGGCGGGGTATATGAAATATCACGCCATTTTGTCCGATTTCCCCCGGTTTTCCGCAATGCCCAGCGAACATGCGGATGACCCGCGTTGTGCTGCATCTGTGCGCATTGCACCCAGTTTGGAGTATTTCGAATCTGCCTGGCACGATGCACAGCAAGGTCGGCCGTCCAGGCAACCAGTGATGAGCTTGCAACTGCCCACCGCGTATGGGTCACTGGGGTGCCGGCCGGGTAAGCATATTTTCGGTGCGTGGGTGCGTTACGGGCCGGCAAGATTAAAGTCGGGCACTTGGGATCATATCCGCGACCAGGTTATGCAGAACATCGTAGCCCAAATTGAGCAGTACGCACCTGGCTTTACCGATGCAATTGAATGGCAGCGGTTATACACGGTGGCTGATGTCGAACGGGAAACCGGTATTACTGATGGAAGTATTCGCCATGTGGACATGACCCTGGACCAAATGCTTCACCGCCGCCCACTGCCTGCTTGGTCAGCATACAAGTCGCCAATCGCCAGTCTTTGGATGTGCGGATCGGGAACCCACCCTTGTGGATCGGTGACTGGTGCGCCTGGTCACAATGCTGCGCAGGCGATTCTTCGGGCCATGGCTGCCCCTGGTGTGGGCAGTTTATGATTTAGTCTGGTGTTTTAGCCTGATGTCACACGTTCATATCGTGAAGACGTTTGTGGAATTGTAAAACGGAAGATGATTACATGGAGGACGGATGCAGTGGACGGGCAGCAGCAAAGCGTGTGATGCTGTAGGGGTTCATGTCGAGGGGAATATTATTTCCGGTAATCTGATCGGCAATAAGCTTGCCACTGTATGGCCCCAGTTGTAGACCCGATGGGCCGTGGCCGGTTGCCACGTAAACACCCGCGCAACCCGGGACCGTGCCGAGAACGGGCAGATCGTCGATCGTAAACGGCCGTAAGCCCACGCGGATTTCCCGGATCCGAAATGACTTGAGACCAGGAACGACTCTTAGCGCTTCTCCCAGTGTCTCATGAATTCCCGACGCGGTGGGATATGGATCAAAGCCCGAGCCGGTCTCCCGGGTGGCGCCAACGACGACCCGTTGATCCGGCCAGGGTACTGCGTAATGATCATGAAATGCTTGGACGATCGGCCAATGCCCGGTGTCTTGTTGGTCGTGTTCCAGGTGAATGATCTGGCCTCGCTGGGGTTCTACTGGAATCTGAACCCCCAACTGGTCCCCGATTGTTGTAGACCAGGCGCCCCCCGCAATCACCACGTTTGATGCGTGATAGCTGGTGCCTTGGGCTTTTACACCTTCGATGCGATCACCGGCAAGCAAGAGGCGGTCAACATTTTCGTGCACGACCTGCAGGCCTTGTCGTACGGCCGTGTGGTAGAGTGAAGCAGTAAAGAGGCGTCCATCCATTCTTGCAGCCTTTTTTGAATAGATGGCAGCCTGTACCTGGGTCAATGGTGGCATCAAATCGCAAGCTTCATGCGGAGAGATTTCATGCAACTCGCTTGGAGCTGGATCCTTGCGTTGCAACTGCCGCCTGAAAATATGATGTTTTGCACGGTCGAAGGATTCTATTTCATCATCTGATGCGGCGACCAGTAACAGTCCACAAGGGTCATAACCTGTCTGGTTGCCGTGATCGGCTTCAAGATCCTCAATCAAGTTGGGCAGGTAATCAAGCGCATGGATTGCAAGGTTGAACCAAGGTTCCGATTCTCCACCATAGGTTTCAGCCGAAAGGATGCCGGCGCCCGCATCAGTTGCACGGCCGGTGTCATGCCGATCGATGAGAAGCGTTCGAGTACCAGACTGAACCAGGTGATAGGCCGTCGATGCCCCGACAATACCACCGCCAATAACAATCACGTCAAACAAGTTGAAGATTCCCTTTCCAAATCCATGCTTTGATGAATGCTTTCAAAAGTAAATTTCTACTCTTGATCGCTGCGGGAAAGTTCCTCGGCAAGCCATTGCAGCACATCGACCTTCGGACGGTAACCCAGAATGGATCGCGCCTTGGAGTCATCAAGTGCCCATGAATGCCAGTCTGTTGGCTGCTCTTCGATTGGCCAGTTGAATCGCGCCTTTAAAACGCGGCACAGATCGGTGCTGGAGTAAGGGGATGGACCGGCGAAATTGAAGTTTTCACCAACGGCAACGTCGTGCTGGAGTGAAAGAAGGATACCGTTAGTCACATCATCAATGTGTGCGTCATGACGAACAAGTGGTTTGCCATCAATATCCATCTTCTGGCATATCTTCTGGTTCTCTCGGTCCAGGCTGCCGGCTGCACTTTTAACAGTTGCTGCGGTCCAGGTCCAGGGAAAGCGTGTAATCACAATCGGCACACCCCAGCCAAGCCCGTACTGGCGGCACAGTTCCTCCTCGATGATCTTGAACAAGCCGTAGTAGTCATCTGCAAATCGCTTGGGGTGGTTCTCGTTGATCGGTCCTTCATGACGCATGGTTATATGCCCGAACACGTTGTCGGCGCTGCCGGCGATGTAACGTTTGATGGGAGACTGCTTGGCGGCTTCTAGCAAATTGACCGCACCGCGCACACAGCAGTTGAACCACTTTTCACGGGCGCAATCGCCGGGTCCCGTCGCCCGGATGAGATGGCAGACTGCGTCAACCCCGTTCATGGCACTTTGGATCGCCGCGGGGTCAAGTGTATTGCCGGTGACAATTTCCATCCCCGGTCGAGGCGTAACGGCAGAGCGGTACTGCAAGGCGCGCACTTCATATCCAAGTTCAAGCAGGTCAGGGATCAGGTGCCGGCCGATGTTGCCGTTTGGGCCAATGATGAGCACCTTCGCGATATCCGGGTGCTTTGCGATGTTTGGGTCGGTTGTCATTGCTCGCCCATACGAACATGTACGCTTGTCGCCAATAAGTTGCGCACCTTGGCAATGTACTGTTGGAACTGCAGCCATTGCAGGACGAACTCATCCTGCGCAATCCGGTCCAGTTCAGCGATTGGGTCGTCGGGTCCCAGGAAGGGCAGCCCGCGTTCGTTCGCCGTGGCACGCAATTCGGCGTAGCGTTTGAGCCAGACAACTTCGACACTCAGTCGGGCACGCCGCACTCGGTGTTCGAACTTGGTATTGCCTTTTACCTCCTGTAGTGCGCGATCGAACAAAATCATGGCGGTATTTAGATCTTCAAGTTTAAGCCAATCCTTGGTTGTGGGTGTATAGCCGGTTAGAACGAAATCTTCTGCCTGGTGAGCAGCTTGATGTTGCAAATCGATCCACTGCAACAGGTATGGACCGGCATTGCCATAGTAGGCATGCAGAAAGTCAATTATGAGTTTTCGTTCATCCTGTTGGGGATTCCACATAAGTTGGCACCACACATATGCGCGCATCTTTCCGAACTCGCTGGCCCTGCCGCTCTTGCCTTCAAGCATCAGGCCGTTAACACCATGCTTGGCATAGAAGCGTAAGTTCTTGGGTACCACGAAGTGATTGGGATGCGGTTCGAGCGGATAGTGAAAGTTGGGTACATGATCCCAGACCAACATGTATTGCGCAAGGTTGCTCCATTTGGCGACCCAGTTTCCTTGTTCAACCTCGGCCAGGGGTAACTTGCGGTTGCTGACAACAGGACATGAATACGCAAGCACGTTGGGGTGTAGTTTCAGGTGTGCCGGGGGCTTTTCATTGTCAAGGAATGCCATGATTGCGATCAGTACGTCGGGATAGTCCTGTACCACGCGTTCAGCAATGGCGTTAGCGAATTCAACCCATAAAGCACTGTTAGAACCCTCCCTCTTTTTGGTTGTGAGGCAGGCGTCACACTTGCACGTCCAACTGCCGTTGTTCTGGGTCACCAAGACCAATTTGGGAGGATACTGCCACTTGGGATAGTCGGTTTCAATCTTTCGCAGCACTGCCTGGGTTACGGCTTCCAGTGCACCGGGGCTTGAAAGACAGGCCTCGTAAGGTAAGCGCCGGGTCTTCTTCGCCATTTCAACGATTTCGGGTGGATGGTTTTTCTTCACGAGTTCCAAAGTTCCGTCATAGCGGTACTCGGGGTACTCACTGGGGTCGGGGTCGACCGGCGGGGCGTACATATACCAATCAGGGTGTTCAAGAAAATGTTCCTTTGGAGGCAACAGCTTGAGGATGGTGTGATCTCCAACGTCAACCTTGTACACATGTCCGTTATGGCGTAGCCGTAGTGGGTGGGGTGATCCCGCATCCAAATCGCCCGTAATGAATTTTCGCAGATCGAACGGTGGGCGATAGATCACATTAAGTGGCGGTGCGACAAGTGATGGCTTGGCGGGAATATGAGTTTCGTCAGATGTCCACCAGCGGACGCCTA
>CAUZIY010000202.1:0-5334 GCA_963579995.1 Phycisphaerae bacterium | reverse complement strand
CATGGGGGCCGAAGGGTTATTGGGTGAAGTGTTCGAGGATCTTGAGAAATATTACCACGATAATCCGACGGATCCGGTTGCGATTCGGCTTATGGTTCAATTCTTACGGGAGGCGGGCAAGCGCGACCGGCTACGCCACATGCTGGATCGGGAGATCCAAATGATCGACCCGCTTGGCATGGCGCATCTTCGTGTACTCATCGGTGGGTATTTCTACCTCAAAGATTATGGTGCTGCTGAACGTTTCGCACGCCGTTTGGTTCGCATTGATGGGGAAGTCCTCGCATCGCATCTTCTTCTGGCCGAGGCGTTGCTTATGCTTGGCCAGGATAAACAGGTGAAGTCCAACTTGAAATCTTTGCGCAAGCGGTTTGGCCAGTCGGCAAGTGTTGATCAGATGATGGGGCGTTTGTATCTCCGGCAACAATCATTTGATCGGGCGGCTGAATTACTTGAAAGATCTGTGCAGGTGAAGCCTGGAAACGTCGATGCTATGCTCCTTTTGGCCCAAGCGTATGCAAGCCTTTCGCTTACCGATGATGCGCTAGAGCAAGTTGATCTGGTTCTGCAAGAACGCCCCAATAGTCTGCGTGGTCATGCGCTGGCGGCAAAAATATTTCATTTCATGCGGCAAGAAGAAAAGGCAAAAGCGCATCTGGCACATATTGCTGAGGCAGATATTGATGTGTCGAAGAAACCGGCATTATTAGCGCAGATTAAATTCAGCCAAGGGAAAATCGATGAGGCATTGGAGATTTGCACTCGTGCAATTGGTGCGGGGGCGACGGATCCGACGCTTCGTTTGATTATTTCAAATATACACCTGCACGAGAAGCGATATGGTGAGGCTGAACAGCAGTTGTGGGCTCTACTGGGAAATGTTCCGGAAAATGTATATGCCCATCGTCTTCTGACGCAGTTTTATATCTCGCAACGTCAATTTGCGGCCGGTATCAATGCATTTCGACGAATGCAGTGGCACTCTGGTGGTGAGATGCTTGGCCATTTATCAGTGGCAGTATTGCAGAATGCAGCGGGTCAAACGGAAGCTGCTCTAAATACGCTTTCCGCAATTTACAAGCCATTGGTGAATGGTGGTCGACGACGGGCGCTGGTTGTGGCTGATGCCATGTCGGGAATTTACCAGAGATCGAACGACCTAGACAAGGCGATGGATGTCTACCAAGGGCTTGTTGAGATGGATTTCTATCGTAGTTGGGCAATATTACGGCAAGTTAATTTGCTCGCAAAATTCGGGGAACGCGGTCGTGCCGTCGGGCTGCTTGATGACTTAGCGTCCACTTTGAATACCGCAGGCATGAATCTGCAACATCGGCTGTTAAGTCAATACAGCCAGCTTGGCCATGTGATGCAAGCTCTGTCGGTTGTTGGTGATTGGATTGCGCAATACCCGGATAATGTTAACTACTTAAAATGGGAAAGCGAGCTATTGTTGAAAATGGGTCGCGGCAGGGAGGCGGAGCAAGTTCTTGTTCAGGCGATACGGTTTGCCCCTGAAAGTGTAACTCTGCACCGGTATCTGGCGCAGGCAAAGGTTATCCAGCTTGATTATCCCGCCGCAGTAAAAGTGATGGGGCAGATGGGCGAATTGGATCCTGGGGCCAAAATTGCATCTTTGGTCGCTCAAGGAGAATTGTTTTTAAGTATTGGGTTAACCAACGAAGCGGTCAGGACGTTTGGCGAACTGGAATTAGCTGGTAAGGCTCAAGATCCAAGGATTTTGTTTGCCGTTGGTAAAGCTGAGGATGAGTTGGGGCATCCCGAAAATGCAATTTCTCGTTTTTCCCGGATTCCGGCGTATGCGATGCAGTATGCGGCAGCTCAGGTTCGCATCGCCAAGATTGATCAACGGCTTGGTCGAATTGAAAGAGCTCGGGAGCGGCTTGAATCATTGCTTGATCATCCTCAAAACGCACGAAATGCAGCCCTTGAACTCCTGAAGTTGAATTTGCGTGACAAGCAACATGAGGCCATGTTGGCTTGGGTCGAGCGGGCTTTAGCTATTGACTGGTTGCCTGATCATGTGAAGGCCCAATGGTTGAAAGTGAAAATAACAGTCAACGCCAATCGTGGCCAGTGGGAGGATGTGGCCCGCACATTGGCCATATTGGCTGATCTGAAATCTGATTCAACGGAGATTGCACTGGCACGAATTGTTGTCTTGCATTGGCTAAATAGAATTGAGAAGGCAGCTCAGATCTATCGAGCTACACCCGCCTTGGCTCAGATGCCGCTGGGGCCATTGGTTGCTATGCTCGTGGATGAGCAGGTTGGGCAAACGCAATCTGAGCTTGCTTTGTCCCGGTATCTCCGGGCGCTTTGTACGGCAGATATTCCGGCGGCTCGCGACGCAGTTGCAGCATTGGAACCACGCAAGACGCTTTTTAAGAGTGACTTGTTAAAGATCCTTGACCAGTACAATGCTAAGGATGTAAGTACTCGTAAGGCGGCAAAATTCCTGGCCCGTGGACTTGTTGCGTTGGAAGTCGGGTTGCCGCAAATGGCCAAGGAGCAGGCTGAACTGGTTGTAGGTGATATGCCTGCAATGCTTCCCGCTTATGGTTTTCTTGTTCAGGCCCAACTCGACCTTTTAGAACCGATTGACGGAACATTGGGGCTAGTGTACCGAAATGTGCCAAATAGCGCATTGGGTGCCTACTTGGCTGCACGAGCAAGCACGAAGGAAGAAAATTGGGTAGATGCGATTAAGGGCTATGAGCAACTGCTTGAACGTGAGCCGGAGAATGTTCATGCTGAATATCACCTGACCCACGCGCTTCATCGATCCGGTGATTTTGATGGGGCCATTGCGTCACTGAAAAAGATTGTAAGTGGCAATGGCCCATATCGTGCGCTGGCTGGGAATGACCTAGCTTATCTGTTAGCCGAGCACCAGCCAGGTGGATTGGAGGAAGCTTATGCCGTGGCAAAACAAGCGCTTGCAATTGATTCCGGTAATCCTGCTCTGTTCGACACGATTGGGTGGATCGAACACAAACGTGGTAACCACGAGATTGCGCGAACTCTTTTGACTCGCGGTGTGATGGGGCTAGGGGATATGGGTAATGTGCACTATCACCTTGGTGTGGTTTATCAAGCATTGGGCAATGTTCAGTGGGGGCAATATCACCTGGTGCAGGCCACCGGTAGTAATGCTGATGAGGCAGTTGTCAAGAATGCGCAGCGAGTTCTGGCAACCCTGTTAAAATAGGTAATTTATGGTTCGGGTTTAGGTGAAACTAAGTTAAAAATCCTCGTTTCATGGGTTACCCTCTTGATTATTGTGGCCCAATGCATTACATATTACATATCGCAAGTGCCGTTTTGGCTTGGAAAGGGCCAGTTTTCTGGCAGTCTTTCGCACTCATGCGTCTTGCCGTGAATGGCTAATGTGTTGTGTGTGAAGTGATGGTGAGCAGGTATCCTCACTCAACAATTCTGGGATGGGAAGAAGGTGTGCACGTTTTGGTTTTTGTGGACGAAAGATAAAACCTGATAGCTACGGTGCAGGTTTTGCGTGCAAGAAAAGGCAGGAGAAGAAAGTGATGAAAAATAATATAGAACCTAAGGCCATGGCCAAGAGGTTCGGGTTATTGGCTGTTTCATTAGGAGGGTTGTTTATTGCTACTTCAGCACTTGGAGTTCCATTAAGCAACCAAACTTTTCATGGGGGAAATAATCTTCTTGGTGAGGGTGCGGGTCTGCTTGAAAACTATATCAGTGAAACACCTGGCACCTATGTTGCCATAAATAAATCTGTAAATCCTGCTGGCGGCTCAATGCCCGGTATGACCGAGTCATTTCGTGTGGACTTGAGTGGTCGTAGTGGGTCTTTCGAGGATGGAATCCAAGGTATTAACCTGTCAAGCCCTGGCCTTGTTCCTTCGAGTGATGCCCGTTCTGCAATTGGCAATCCATCGCTGGTCTCCACCAACACCACGCTCCCTTCTGACGGAATAACCCATCCGTCCAATGATTCTGGTCCATTGAAGGATTCTCCATTTTGGCGAGCGCGATTGGGATCTATGATTCGATGGATTACAAATTCGGCGGATCCCGGTCCTGGTGGCCCGTTGGCACTTCTTCCATTCGGTTCCACTACCACCCAAGTTTATAACATGACGCCAAGGCTGATACTTCCGGTCAGCAGTACGACCGTCGATGATGGGTTGGCTCCGGGGTCGCTTTCTGGCGATGGTATACCTGACTTTCTGCCTTTTGTGCTTGACTATGCTGGACGTCGTGTTGCCAGTTTAGATATTGTTTTCTTTGATGAGGAAGATGGCCCGGCTTTATTTGGAGGCGTAACACCAACGGCTTTGATTCCGCGTCTAGATGTTGTAGAGGATGATGGTGTCGGTACCCTTGTTGAGCCTCATTCTTCGCCATTACTCGAGACTAACTTCGATTTTAATGATGGTAACATTGGTGATTTGACCAGCGGCCATATAGATGGTCATGTTGATGGTACGCTGGCCTTGACTGGTCGTATTTTGAACGCGATTGTCAACTTTACATGGGTGGAAACCAAGAGGCACTCAGGCGAATTCGAGTTGGATATCGAACTTGGTGGAGATGTCATCTACGATGGCGGATTGTTATTTGATGATTTCGGTTCCACAGTTGGAGAATTCACTTTGGAGTGGTCAGATATTGACATGATGGCTTCTGTCGAAGGCAACTTGAAAGCGGTTGGTAATGGAGGTGTGAGGCAGGACGGTGCTCTCGTCGACGTAACGGATGCTAGCCCAGATGCTATTGATGCTGGTGGCGAAGACTTTCTGCGAGACCTTATTGTACACGCCTATTCATGGGATTATGACTTTGAAGATAAACCCAGTGCAAGGCAAACTTTCAATATTGTGTCTGTCGACATTATCCCCGAGCCACTGACCTCATCCACAGCATTATTATCCTTGGGGTGGCTTGGTCTAAGGCTGACCCGCCGCCGTTAACTCGTAGACAATTATTTAAAAATGGATCCAAGCACGTCTTTTGGTGGGTGTGGTTTTCGTGTTTGGATACTCGCATGTCGGTCTTCGTTCAGTTGATGACAACTCACAAGTTTTTGGCGTAATCCAACGAGATTAGGGTCTGACCTGCCCCCGTGAGTGATACCAGTTCCTGTGTTAGCTTTTGCTCCTGCTCAGACATGGCCGGTAGACGGAGGGGCGTAGCCCCGGAGTCTGGCGGCCATGTCTGAATCGCCTCGCGGGTGCGGGAGGCCGGTACCCCAGCGAGCTGTGCGGACGGACCGTGTTGTAGTGGTGTCGCCAGCGTTCGATCAGCACCTTTGCCTCCAACAGCGTGTCA
>CAUZIY010000201.1:0-5353 GCA_963579995.1 Phycisphaerae bacterium | reverse complement strand
AGCGTCACACATACCATAGGTAACCCCCTCCAACAAAGACCGGATCATCGCCGCCCTGGTGTGGCGTATCGTCAGACCAATCCACGCCCCCCGTGCGTTGGCGTCTGGATAGGGACATCGTTCGCCGGTGAGGTACGGCAAAAAGAACAACCCCGCGCAGCCTGGATCGACCTGCCGGGCCTGACGAATCAGGAGTTCATAAGGATCAACACCACGGCGTCTGGCCTGTTCCTGTTCTTTTTGTCCGAGTTGATTGCGAAGCCATTGAAATGATCCGCCAGCTGAAAGCATGCAGCCGAACACACACCATTTATCCTTAACCGCGGCACACATCGTGTGAACCCGCCCTTGGGGATCATAAACTGGCTTATTTGCGTGCGCATACACAACGCCACTGGTCCCCAAGGTGGCACTGACGATGCCTGAACTGACGATACCATTGCCAATTGCACCAGCAGGCTGATCCCCACTACCCCCCACCACAGGGATCCCTTTCACCAGGCCAAGGGCTGACGCCGCACGCTGATGCAAGCAACCGGTAACCTCTTGGGACTCGTGACATGTCGGCAGCCATGATGAATCAATCTGAAGCCTAGAGATAAGGTTCTTATTCCAGCGACGCTTTTTAACATCAAACAGCAATGTCCCCGACGCGTCACCCACATCCGTCGCATACTCCCCTGTCATACAGTAGCGGATGTAATCTTTCGGCAGCAACACATGCTGCGTCTTTTCATATACACGTGGTTCATGCTGAGCAACCCAAAGAATCTTGGGTGCAGTAAAACCAGCCAGTGCTGGGTTGCCAACCATATTGATCAGCTTGCGTCGACCGCCAGCCACTTTCTCAATCTGATCGCACTGTTCAACTGTCCGCTGGTCATTCCAGAGGATTGCTGCACGAAGTGGCTTGGAACCACGGCCTAAAAATACCGAACCATGCATCTGCCCGGAAAGCCCGATTGCAGATATCTGGGACGAACGAATTCTTGCTTTTCGAATAACCGACTTAATTGCCTTGCCTGCAGCTGACCACCACATCTGCGGATCCTGCTGCGACCATCCAGGCTTCGGCGAAGAAAGCGAATGCGCCGCTGTTGAAGACCCCTTGATGCGACCCTTGTCATTACAGACGAGCGCCTTGGTCCCCGACGTGCCAATGTCTAGGCCAAGCAGATAAGACATGCAGACCCTCGGGCGTCAAAACCAGATAGGACCATTAAACCATTAACTTGACGACTCAGTGGCAATCTCGCCCAACCGCCGGAGCAAGGCATCACGCTCACCAAATGGTCCGGGCCGGTAATGCACCCACAATTCACCGAAGACATAGCGGCCCATCTTCCCGCGAACAAACTGCCAATAATCACCCCAAGCGGCAAAAGCCAACTTGGCGGCCTTTTTTACCGCCGGGCCAGTGGAAGCAGCAATCGGTAAACCCTGGTCATCAAAAGAATCTGCCTTATCAAGACAGTCCAAGGTCAGCTTGGAAGCATGACAGTATTTTTCCGTATATGTGAGCCCGACCTCCATGAACTCAATTCGGCCGAGCACTTCCTGGTCCCCTGCAGCCAAACGACATGCTTCGGCCAGTTCACCCCTGCGTTGAGCCAAAAATTCCCCAGTGTACAGATGGGTACTGGGCAGCCAGGGCGTCCCACTGACCGCGACAGGAGACTGCGGCAATTCAGTACCACTAACCGTTTGCTTCCACCGATCTGAAAAGGCCTCAAAGAACCGCTGCATGCTGGCCTTTGCAGCCCCGAACCCACTCCTACAGTAGTCCTCCAAAACGCTATCGTAAGATGTTGTCGTATCCCAAAGACATCGACCCAGCATAAAGAGATTTAGACCATTGGTTGCAAACCCCATGGTTGGCTGGGTGGAATAGTATCGTACGCCAGCCTTGTAATAGTCTCGAACAGACTGCTCCACAAGCCGAGGGAACAAGCGATGCATTTCGGGCCATGCACCATTTGAAAAATATTCGTAGACTGCAAAACTAGGAACGGATTTCGACATTTCCTTGATACGGTTCAGCTCCGTGTCCCTGGCCTCTTCATTCCAGAATGAATGGCCCATCACACAATATTGCCCAATAACGTTCTCGCCCAGTTTTTGACTGACTGGCGGACGCCGAAAAAATGAATACAGAATCATCAGGATTTTTCGATTGCTAAACCGTTCCGCCACCTTCTTGGCAACCTGATTCGCCTGCCAGATAACACGGTCGGTCACCGACTTTTGATCTGAATTCGCATCACCCGCCTCATCAGTCACCTTATCAACGTGCTCAATTGTCTGAATACCTTCGGCACCAAACTGCCGATCCAGTTCAAGGCAGTTATCACATTGACATTGACCACCGCCATCGTTCAATGCAATGCTAAATCCGTCAAGATCACCCTGCGCATCGAATCGAGCACAAGCATAGTCTGCCATGCGATTGATAACCTTGGGATTTGAAAGGCACGGCTGGTTGTAGTGCTTGCCGTCCATCGGCACGTTATCACGTTTACCATCAATCAAGGCATAAAGGTCGGGATCTGACTGGCCAAAACGCTCGGCAGGTGCAATCTCGCTCCACCGATGGCCATCGGCGATTTTCAAGCCACCGAACCGGTTTCTCCGACACCACCGATCGCACTCCTGCAGGTATTCAAGGGGCAAACCGAGCACGCCATGCAACATCGTGTCCCGATCACTGGCTGCGTACATGGATCCACCCAGCCCGATGTTCCGCCATGCATAGTCCGGCTTCTTGCGCCACGTCCCGCACTCAAAGCAAAGGTCCTGATGTTTCGGAACGACTTCTCCACTTGCGCCCGGCCATAACCATCGCACCCCCAAAGCCTCCTCAAGAAACCAATAAACAGCATGAAATACAGCAGCTTCAGTTCTACCCCGCAAAAGGACCCTTTTGGGGTCTACATGAATTTCAAATTCCTCGCGTTCCAACTCTGCAGTAAAATCCAGATTGAGCACAATTTCTATGGGCAAATCCAACTTTGTTTTGGCCATCACGTCCGGCTGCGGTATGGGCTGACCAAAGCTACGCCGCATATATCCGATCAATTCATCAGCCGGACCTAACAGGCATTCAGCGGTCTGCCAGGGCAAACGGTGAACCGAAAAACACACCTCGCCGTTACGAACAAGTTGAACCTGTTTCTGAGACACAACCATTAACACTCCTCTGTTTTTCCTGACCATCAATACGCAGGGCGACTGTAGCAACATCCGGAAATTCGGCAACTGATCACACCTTGCATCTGCATCACATGTAAACAGATCACGTTGCTGTGACCGGTATCTTATCTCACTATTCCCAAATCATGACGAGATATTTTTCCAAAGCGAAGTCAAAACAACTTTCACCTACGACGAAGTGACACTCATTGTTACGACCCAAGTCATGATCTGATGTTATGGAAAATACCCGTCCTGATCCGGACTGATAGAATCTGGGTGTGCATGGAATACCACGTTCACATGATGCCTGCCGCACGGATCGAAAACAGCATAGACGTCGTTGCGCACATCGCGTTCTGGACCATGGACATCTGCGGCTGTGACAGTGGCAATCACGATGCCTCTTACCTGCCCGTCGACTGTCTCAAATATGCCCCCAGGACCACGACTGCAGATTTTTCTTTTTCCAAATCGAAGTGGTAACGCTGTGGAACCGGTCAAGAAAATCACGGCGAAGGATGGTGCTGACGAGTTATTTCTTAGCATGGGTGATTTCACGGATCATAGACGCCGGGGCCAAAACCCATCGGGTATTGGCCCGACCTGACCATCCTTAAAGCCACCTAAGCCAGCTCAAGAAAACCAGTAGCCTGGTGAGGTTAACCTTGGAAATAGTTTCGGATAATCAGTCATCAGCCCAACAACCACCCGATTCCCCTCCTCTCAGACGGCCGTTTCGACCCTGCCCAACGTTGACGCAGGTCGGTCATTTGGCCGGCCATGCCCCCCACAGCCAAACGCCTACTGTCGTTACTTGAGGATTGACCAAGTGTTATAACTACAACAAAACCCTCGCGACAAAAACCGGACGATGAAGTTTATTTTTAACCATAAAAACACAATCATATTATTTATAATTAACTTTTTAAAAGACACTTATACGATACACTACCCGTCTAGCCCCTCGTTGACAGGAACCTGAAGATCCCGGTAATATGACCAAGTCATAAGTTATCTGCGACCTTCAAAATTGAAATGCCAAGGCGGCCTCCGCCCACAGATCTCGGAGCACTGTGGCGGAGGTTTTCTTTTAGTTAGGATCGTGCTACGAAAGTTGCCGACGACACGGACAATAAAACAGCATTTCACCCGCAACTTCTCAACTTGTTGATCTAATATAAAGCAGTCATCATTTCTCCCGGGACCCTATTGGACTATCCAGACCAAGCTAATTGAGATGCTACCCCATGTGTATCTCTCGCAAAATAACCACCCATATCACCTTAGGACTGATCCCGTCCTTCAATGCCCCATATCTTAGTCATTTAACCCACAACACCCTGTTCAATTAGCAACCACCGGCCTTGGCGAGGCAGATTGGCTTACTCGCCTGTTATCCAAAACCGCCGCCATGAATCTAGGTGCCAACGATGCCGTGATAAGCCTAAAATCAATCTCATTGGCCCCCATGGATCTGTGCTGAGTATATTGTTGATAGATCTGATTCTGAGGAAAAGCATTTTGTCATACCGGTTTTTAATCTTGCCTGGCAATTCCACCGTCCTGCTCGTGGCACTGCTGATCGTCGGCTGGCCAGCAAACAACCACATCTCATTGGCCGCCAGCAGCCAACCCCGGCCAGATGATCATTCAATGATCCGTTCGGTCAAATTTTCAACACCAACGAGTACAACGGCACACAATGGGCCATTGTTCATGCTCATGAACAGTACCGATACCGGGCTGGATTTCATCAATGACTACCCCACGCAATCCCCACGAGGCAAGGCATTGCTCCCGACCGGATTGGCAGGCAACGGTGTATGCATTGGTGACTATGACGCAGATGGGGCACCAGATATCCTTCTGGCCGATCAATCACAGAAGAACCGCCTCTATCGCAACTTGGGGCAGTGGCGCTTTGAAGATGTCACCGACCAGGCCGGTGTTGGCGGTAGTGGCAGGTGGAGTACCGGCGCAACATTTGCGGATATTGACAACGACGGTGACCTCGATCTGTATGTCTGTACTCATGACGACGGGAACCTCCTTTACATCAACCAAGGTGATGGAACATTTTCCGAAGAAGCCGAGGCACGAGGACTGGCCTACCACGGCGCAAGTGTAATGATGGCGTTCAGTGACTATGACCGTGACGGTG
>CAUZIY010000200.1:0-5381 GCA_963579995.1 Phycisphaerae bacterium | reverse complement strand
GTTCTGATTGCCAAGGATATGTACGACGCCATCTGCGGTTTGGATGGTGGTCGCTGTTGGCCTTTTTGACCCTTGGTATCCTGCTTGAATCGTTTCATGGATTTAAAGCAGCCTGGTTTGTGAACGTGGATCAGGAAACCCGCCGACTGCTTTGGCGGCTGGCGCACGCCCATGGAACCTTTTTTGCCCTGGTTCATATTGCTTTTGCCGCCACCGTCTTTCTTGTGCCGACACTTCAGTCGGGTCTGCGGCGTGCTGCATCATGGTGTTTGATGGCGGTCAGTATCGTGCTTCCTAGTGGTTTTTTCTTTGGTGGTTTTGGGGTCTATGGTGGCGATCCGGGATTGGGAATATTTTTACTTCCACTCGGCGCAGCCATGCTCTTTATTGCGGTCTTTGTCATCGCATGGGGCGCAACAGCGAACCGATGAAACATCTTAAATCCTTTCCTGATACTATATTTTATGCCACGAAGATGGGGTGGGGCAAGGGCTTGGGTCAGCTTGGTTGTGCCTTTTGTCAACGACCCGCCACCATGTTTAATAGAGAACCTGAACTGATAGGTGATGCATCAAACGCGTATTGAAAAATATTGTCGGCTGCCATTGGGCACAACACAAGGCGAAAGGAACTTGAATGACAAAAAGGAAAGGTCTTGGCATCGGCCGCAAAGTTCGACTGGCCCCCGGTAAGTCTGAGATCCCCTCTACGCCTCGCAGTAATGCCGAGGTTCTACATGTTGACGGCGAAAACTTTGAAGATGAACTCATTGGTCCAAACAATGCCGGCATTCTCTGGCTTGGCGAGCCATTTACGCGTGGTGACTTTGGGGTTACACAAGTCACCCGCGGGTTTTCGTTTGCAGGAAGTCGTGCCTTGCATGCCGCTACGACCCAGGTCAGGCAACGCGCGCAAATCAAACTTTCCAAGCGGTGGGACGCGCCGGCAAGTAACGGGGTGGTGGTCAGTGAGTTCGTCTTCCGGCCGGTCAAAAGCAAGCCGGTCCGAATGTCGAGTTGGATTGTGTGGCGGACCCTTGTGGAAAAATCAACGGGGCCCCTGACGCTTGGCGAAGACAAGGCTACCAGTATTGAATTAATCGCCAACGGTTCGGCCGCATCCAAAACATATTCGATCGATCTGATCGAGGGGCGTGGTCGTGGCAAGAGGACCTGCCATCGAGTCATTTCAGGTCTTCGGCAGAATCAATGGACCCGATTCATCCTGTTGCGTGATCCGCATTTGCGAATAGTCCGCTTCTGGGCGGGTAAACCTAATCGGGAATTGTTTGTTGGTACCTTTACGGACCGAACGCCCTTGAAAGCCATTAATCACGTTATTTTGGGTGATGATTCATCGAAGGCCATCGTGGGTAGCGGTTACTGGGACCAAGTCCGCATCGGTGGCGTTCTCCAGGCTGGCATGCGTGTACGGTCGGCAGAGGAGTCGCCCATCTTGCGATTCAAGGCCCCACGACCTGTTCTACCCATCCCGGTGACCAAAGCCAAACAACTGTTCGTAGACGATTGGTTGATGGCAGACTCGCGTGGCATCAAACGCACGCTTCACCAGTTTGAGAAGTATCCGGGCAATCCACTCATTAAAGTTGACAGGCCATGGGAGGGATATGCGGTGCTCGGTGGTGGCGGTGTGTTTAGGAACGAATCAACCGGCGAATTTCGTCTCTGGTACAAGGCCCACAATCCAATCATAGGGCCACCGCCAAATTACAAGAGGAAAATGAAAAGAAGTTTTACCTGCCTGGCCACTAGTAACGATGGTATTCACTGGATCAAACCAAACTTGGGCATCTACAAATACAAAGGCTCTAAACGCAATAACATTAGTCTGGCTGCAGGTACAACCGCGATGGCGGAACAGGAGATGTTCGAGCCACCGGCGACACGCGGGGGGGTGCGGGCGGTGGGTTCAATAACCTATCTGCCCGAAGCGGCCGATCCGGATCGCCGGTATGTTGGCTGGATGCGGATACGAGGTTTCTCTTTATTTACCTCGCCCGATGGTGTTCATTGGACTGATCGGGGTAAGGCACTGGACCAAGGGTACGACGCTACCACGCTTGGTTACGATCCGGTGCGACGCATGTTTTATATCAGCGCCAAGATCAAGGCTGATGGCGGTCGCGCAAGGGGTTATGCTGAAAGCGCTGACGGGATTCACTGGACGGACACCAAATTCCAAATGTCAGTTGACAAGCGCGATCTTCCTGATGACCAGATGTATGCCACGGATCACTGGTACCACGAGACGTTGCATCTGGCATTTATGAGGATGTATCACCACGAACCCGGGCAGCACCGTCTTGACATTCAACTCATGTCGGCCCGCGATCCTCGTCACTGGGATCGCACATTTCGCGAGCCGATTCTCGTAACCGGTGATCGGGCATCAAATGAGTGGGATTGGGCGAACCAAACTATTATTTCCGCACCACCGGTTCTCGTGGGTAATGAACACTGGGTGTATTACAGTGGGCGTATCGTCGACCATTTGCATCGCGACTACACTTTCAAGACTCGTGGTAAAGGCGAGAACTGGCACTGGGGTGCAATTGGCATGGCTAAGATTCGCCGCGATGGCTTCGTCTCCGTTGATGCGGTTGCCAGTGGCAGTATTGGGGTACTAGAAACCAAGCCGGTTGATCTGGTCAACGGATCGCTTTACATCAACGCCAATGCACGTGGCGGTGAGATTCGCGTGGAATTCACCGATCTGTCTGGCAAACCCCTCAAGGGGTATTCCGCCAAGGATGTTGTACCCATTACCAAGGATTCAGTATCGCAAAAGGTGGTCTTCCGCGGCCGCCAGAAGCAACAATTGCCCGCTCCGTCGACGCCCGTCAAGATACGCTTTTACGTTGATCGTGCGTCGATCTTTACGTTTTGGACGGCATGACAAACTGCTCAACAGAAGGGGACCTTGATGAGGTTTAGCCTGTGTAAAGTTTCCGGTTGTTCTCTGATCGCGTCATTCATCGTTGTTGGATTCATGATCGTTCAGAATCCACAGCCGGTAAATGCTTCGGAGACACTTGAACAACCAAGCCTCAAGGCCAATATGAAAGCCCTTAACCGGGCCTACCGCAAGGTTCGCAAACAGATCTCCGACCCCGCGCAGAATACATCCTCTGTGCAGTTACTACAGGCCATTCAACTTGAGGTAACCAGGGGGATTGCCATCGTGCCGGACAGAGCGTCGGAAATGCCGGTGAATGAGCAAGGAAGGTTTGTTCTTTCCTATAAGCGAAAAATGGTTGAATTCCTGACGATACTGCTTGATATCGAATCAGCTCTTCTGGACGGCGACAATTCTCTGGCGCAGCAGCAATTCAGCAAGCTGTATCAAATTAAGAAAGAGGGTCATCGTGAGTTTCAGAAACAGGAAGAGTGATGACACACTATAAACACAAATCAAAACCCAATTCCATTGATAATCAGCATCATCGATTCGAACATGTCGGTGGTCGACAGTCGAAATCAAAATTGCAGGTTCCGGATCATCGGTGACATCAACCCTGTACCGTTGGCAGTGCCATATTCCGTCTTGCCGAGAACGACAGGATGTCAGCCTGGTTGTGTTGTGCGGTATGAAATGAAATGGCGATCGAGTAGTAAAGCGAATAGGCGGTCGGCAAGTGATCCAGGTAATGGGCACAACATAACGACAGTTGGATAGCTTTCTATTTCGGTGCTTCTGGAGCGGGGACCAGGTCATCTCGGATGTCTTTGAGTGCCGGAAATTGCTGGCGGTATTGGATCAGTGTCGAGTGGTCAATCTCGGTGGTGACCACGCACTCAGTGGAGCCGGCATCGGCGACGACCTGGCCTTGTGGGTTGACCACCCGGCTGCCGCCAACGTACGTGTGGTTTGGGTCATTTCCACAACGATTGACCGCTACGATATAGGCTTGGTTTTCAATGGCCCGTGCCGGCAGGAGCGTCTGCCAATGGTCTTGACGCTGCTGTGGCCAGTCGGCCATCACTACGATCAGTTCGGCACCTCGCCGTACCGCGGCACGGAACGCTTCAGGAAATCGCAGGTCGTAACAGATCAATGGCGCTACTAACCACTGGTGACAATTAAAAACAATCACGTTGTTTCCCGGTTCGTAGTGCTGGTCCTCTCCTGAGAAGGAAAATGGGTGCAGTTTGCAATACCGAGCGACCTCATTGCCGTCTGGATCAAACACCACCGCCTCATTACGACCTTTGTTGTCGTTCCCTAGATTGACGACGCCACCCATCAAAAAGACGCCAAGCCGTTTCGCTGTCTGGGCCATGAATGTTTCGGTTTCTCGGTGTTTGCCTTCAGCAATTCTGGCAACATTGAAGCTGAAGCCAACCGAAAAGAACTCGGGCAGGACAACCAAGGTGCCACCCTCCAGGTTAGCAGC
The DNA here is from genome assembly GCA_963579995.1 of Phycisphaerae bacterium. Lineage (GTDB taxonomy): Bacteria > Planctomycetota > Phycisphaerae > Phycisphaerales > Phycisphaeraceae > UBA6626. The sequence goes on along the minus strand of CAUZIY010000200.1, from coordinate 967 downwards.
ATCCAACAGTTGCGTTACCCGTGCATGCGTTTCGCTTTTATTCTCCCATACCGTATTGACCTGACAACAAGCAATTTTCATGATTCAGCCATCCGCACAGTTCATGGCACGACTTCGTGTTAAGCAAACTGGAGATGAGGTCGGTGATCGGCCTCTTGTGTTCTGTGATATTTCCATATTGGGCAAGTTCAATTCTCGATCTGCAGTGGAATATGTTCGTCTGGAAATCTATGCCTGCGCCCAAGGTAGCTTGTCCAAGTCAATGTTGCCACCAGTTAGGATGATTCCCACGCGTTTGTTGGCGACTTCGATCTTGTTTGTTATCAATGCAGCAACCGGTACGGCGGCGGATGGTTCAATCACGATCTTCATTCGTTGCCAAATGGTACGCATGGCATCAATAATGGCGTCATCTGTGACGGTTATAATTTGATCCACGTGGCGTTCAATGCATCTGTAGGTCAGGTCGCCGAGTGCGGGCAGTAACCCGTCGGCAACGGTCTGCGGTTGTTCAATCACGACCTTTTTGCCCGCCTTCATGGATTGAAACGCATCGTCGGCCCCCGCTGGTTCAACGCCCACGACCTTCGCATCGGCGCAGATGGCCGAAATGGCAATAGCGGTGCCGCTTAATAAGCCACCTCCACCAACGGGCGCCAGGATCATGTCCAAGGCGCCCACCTCTTCGACCAATTCCATTGCCACCGATCCCTGTCCGGCGATCACTGCCGGGTCGTCGTAAGGATGGATCAGTGTGGCGCCCGTTTCAGCCATAATCTTTGCGGTGGTTGATTCTCGAGAGGCCAGTGTTGGACCACAGGGCACAATGTTTGCGCCGTAGTCCGCGGTTGCTTGTCGCTTGCTTGCCGATGCAGTTGTCGGCATCACGATAGTGGCACGGATCTGCTGGTATTTGGCCGCCAATGCTAGTGCCTGGCCATGATTTCCCGATGAATGGGTAATCACA
>CAUZIY010000199.1:0-5394 GCA_963579995.1 Phycisphaerae bacterium | reverse complement strand
AGCAGGAACCCTTAGCCGGGCACTTTGATCATGTAGTTTTGGTTGAGAAATGTATTCGGCACTGTTCTGGAAAGCGGCATGTCTGGTTATTGGCTGCAGGGAGGAGATGCGTCCAATGCCGGCAATCTGCGTGGGGTCAGACGCTGACTCGTGGTGTGTAACCCAGATCGTCAGCATACCGCTTGCGAATGGGCGCCACGATTTGGTCGATAAACTTGTCGACTTGTTGTGGGGCGCGGCCGATAAATTGTGACGGATTTAGGGCAAGATGAAGATCAACATTTGCAAATGCAGATTCTTTGGCAAGGCGTTCGAGTAGGTCGTTGGTTTTGCCATCCCTCTTGACTCGTTCGGCGGCGGCCTGGCTGTGTTGACGAATGATTTCGTGTACGTCCTGTCGGTCGGCGCCATGTTCAACAGCAGCCATCATCAGGTTCTCACTGGCCATGAATGGTAATTCGGTATTTAAGTTCGCGGTGATGGTCTTCTCATAGACCACAATGCCTGATGCTACATTGATTACCAGGTCCAGAATACCATCGGTTGCCAGGAATGGTTCAGGAAGTGATAACCGCCTGGTACTCGAGTCATCAATCGTGCGTTCGAGCCACTGTTCGGCCGCAGTGGTGAACGGTACACCAACCAGGCCAATGACAAACCGGCTAAGGCCACAGATACGCTCGCTGCGGATCGGGTTGCGTTTATAGGCCATGGTCGATGAGCCAACCTGTCCGGATTCAAAAGGCTCTTCCAGTTCCTTGCGGTTTGCTAATAGCCGCAAGTCGGTTGCGAACTTCTGGCATGTTGAGGCAATGGCAGCCAATGTGGAAACAACCAGTCCATCTACGACGCGTGGGTAGGTCTGGCCGGTTACGGCTAGCATATTGTGAGTGTCCCAGCCCATTTTTTCGGTGACCAACTGATCCAGCTTTTCAACCTTTTCATGATCTTGATCGAAGAGGGCCAAGAATGAAGCCTGGGTACCCGTTGTGCCCTTAACGCCTCGGAAGCGGAGTGACTTAAGGCGATATTCAACTTCTTCAAGTGCCAGCGCCAGGTCCTGAGCCCAAAGCGTGGCCCGCTTGCCCACCGTTGTGGGTTGGGCTGGTTGGAAATGGGTGAATCCCAATGTAGGAAGGTCTCGATATTGCGCTGCGAATGTGCCCAGTCGATCGATCGCGTTGGCCAGTTTCTTTGCCAGAAGTTGCAGGCTGCTTCGGATCAGCAGGAGATCGGTGTTGCAGTTGACGAATTGGCTGGTTGCGCCTAGGTGAATGATGGGTTTTGCCTTTGGGGCAACTTCTCCCAGGGTGTGGATGTGTGCCATGACGTCATGGCGGGTTCGTTTCTCGTGTTCTGCAGCAGATTGATAGTCAATGTCGTCGAGATGATTCCGTAACTCATTGATCTGCGTATCATCAATATCAAGCCCAAGTTCCTTTTCGGCTTCGGCAAGAGCCAGCCACAATCGTCGCCAGGTAGAGAACTTGCACTGAGGAGACCAGATGGAACGCATTTCAACCGATGCGTTGCGGGTTGACAGGGGTGATTGGTATTCTTGTGGGTCAGCCATGACGGTAGAAGATAACATCCTAAGCACGCTACTGCTAAACTGGAGCCACCAGTTATTATCGAATCGTGTATGGTGATGGAACCATCTACCGAGCAGCATCTCATCGAGGCAGTCAAGACAGGCGACCGTGGGGCATTGGGACGGCTGCTTTCTGAGTACCAGTACAGAATCTATAACGTGGTTTTGCGCATGGTGAGGCATCGTGATGATGCCTCCGATGTGACGCAAGACGTGATGCTCAAAATTGTTGAGCATATAGATGATTTCCAAGGTCGTAGCCACATTATGACCTGGATGATCCGTATCGCAATGAATCTAGCCATCTCGCATTTGCGGCAGGGGCGGGTGCGAGCCGCTTTAAGTCTGGATGGCGCGGGGCCGGATCAGGGGAGTTCGGGAGGCGATGCGGGTCTGTACCGATCACTGGCCAGTCATATCCCTGATCATCGGGAACTTCGACCGGATTTAGGCGTCGAACAGAAAGAGTCAATTGTCCTGCTTCACCGGGCACTGGCCAAAATTGACATCGATTTCAAGGCTGTTCTCGTGTTGAGGGATATTGACCAAATGGATTATCAACAGGTTGCCGAGGTGTTGGATGTGCCGGTGGGTACCGTTAAGAGTCGATTGTTTCGGGCACGTCTGGCACTCCGCCAGCAGATGAATCGTTTAACCTGAGAGAACTTGAATGGCAGGTCGGTACGACCAACAAACCCTGCTTGGTTATCTCGAATGCGATCTGAGCATCGACGCGCGGCGGCGTTTTGAGGAGCAGTTGCGACTAGATGGGCCATTACGCAAGTTGGTCAATCAGATGGTTCAGGATCGGCAGCAGTTGCGGCAGACGCCGCAAGTTCAACCGCCCTTGGATTTGCTCTGTGAGGCACAGGAGCAGATCAATCAACGTCTAGAACGCCAGCTTCTCCTGTCAGAAACCCCGCCGGGTACTGGACTGCACAGGCACCAGGGGGTCTATAAACGCCTGTGGGTCTGCAGTGGCATCGCCGCAATCGTGATCATCAGCGTGTCGGCATATTTTCTGGTTGGTTTGAATCCCTTTGCATCATCAATCACAGCGGATGACGATTCCCTGCTTGTATCGCGGCGTGGACAGGTTGAACTGCCGGTTTATCCACTGCCCGATGATCCCATGGTGGGAGTTGTGGCAAGTCGTATTGATCAGGAGAAATCCAAGCCGCTGGCAAGCGCCGACTCCAGAGGGATGCAGCCAGCAATGGGTGAAGTATTAGGCGATATGCAGTTGGACGGGGTAGAAGGCACTGCGTCAATCCGGATGGATTCCAAGGTGAAAAAGGAGTCGCAGGAGGATGTTGTGCCAGAGGATCCAATCGGGTCGCCTGGTATCGATGCTGAGTACTTGGCCGCGATTTCATCCCTTGTGACGCGATCATTCCTGGAATTAGTGGAGATTGAAAGCCATGCGACTTCGGTCTTGGCGATGCATGCCAATCCCCCCGAAACGGTTGCGTGGCAGTTGGTGTTGACTGGGGCAAGTACGAAAAAATGTTTGGCAACCCTGCGGGAATTTGCCAATCACAGCAAGCAGGCTCGATTAAGTGTTGTGGAGCAATTCAGTGTGGAGGCGTCCGGCGCATCATGTCGGGTTGTTGATGATGAAGATGAGCCCCCAATTCCCGAGGTGTCTGTCGCCACGGATTCACTCACAGTTGTGACTGAAAAGCCGCGTCCAGGCGGTTCCCAGGTTGCCGGGTATCAATTGTCTGCCGGGAATCATGAGAGTCGTGGGTACGTTTTGCATGTGCGGGGCGACCAGATTCAATTCATGTTGGAATTTCTGAATGCACATGGGGACCAATCTGCGAGCCTTCGGCCGATAGGCCACGTGCCGCAATCAGATTCAGTTCAACTGTTCTTGAGCCCAGCAAATCAGTCAAAACGGCCAGTCGATGGTATGAGTCAACCGTGGTACGAGAAACTGCCTGCTGGGAATCAGGTGGATATCGTATTTGATTGGTCTTTCTTGGCCGATTGGCAGCCGTCACGAGACCCTGTGTGGGGACTGTTTGATATGGAAGTGGAGGCGGCCTTGCATGTCATTATTAACGAACTGCCCGTTGAAAAAAACAGAGTCAATGTAGATGTCATGGTAATTCAAGAGTCTGGAGTGGAGGGTAAGCGGGAACATCAAGAGTTAGTGGTCGAGTGAATTCATGTTGCTGGTCCGTGGGCCAGTTTGGTTATGGTCAGGTTTTAAGGCTGGAGTAGTCGATCGGTTTGGTGTGATCCAATGTGTTTTCGACAGGGGCAAGCGGATACTTCAGCCCGGTGGCACAGTTGAACAGAATCACGGATTCATCCTTGGCAATCAGCCCATCAGCGAGTCCCTGCTTGTAAGCTGCATAGGTTGCGGCTCCCTCCGGACACATAAGAACGCCTTCTTCGCGGGCAACTTCGTGGCGTGCCCGAAGGATCTGGTCATCGTCAACAGCAATGGCAAATCCATCGCTTTCGCGGACGCCTTGGAGAATCAGGAAATCACCAACTGCTGCTGGAACGCGGATTCCAGCGGCGACAGTATGGGCATTGGCCCACGGCGAGGCGTGTTTGGCGCCTTCTTCGAAGGCCTTGACAATGGGTGCGCAGCCGCTGGCTTGGACGGCGACCATTCTCGGTTTCTTGCTGCCGATCCATCCGATTGCCTCAAGTTCGGCGAAGGCTTTCCACATGCCGATCAGGCCGGTACCACCCCCCGTGGGGTACATGATCACATCCGGTAGTTCCCAATTGAACTGTTCGGCCAGCTCAAGCCCCATCGTCTTTTTACCCTCAATCCGGTACGGTTCTTTAAGGGTTGACATATCGAACCAGTTCATGGCCTCTTTGCCGTCGCTAACGATCTTTCCACAGTCGTTGATGTAGCCATTGACGCACCAAACACTCGCATGTTGTGCAGCTATTTCTCGAATATTGATCTGCGGTGTGTCATCGGGGCAGAAGACATAGCATTCAATACCCGCCCGCGCTGCGTAGGCAGCCAGTGCTGCGCCCGCATTGCCGTTGGTGGGCATGGCAATCTTCTTGACCCCCAGTTCCTTGGCCATCGAAACGGCAAGGCACAAGCCCCGGGCCTTGAATGATCCGGTTGGCAAACGTCCTTCGTCTTTGATGTAGATCGCGCTGCCACCGGTCTGATCCTGGAGGTTTAGGCATGGCAGTAGTGGGGTCATTGATTCCCCCAGGCTGACTATGTTTTGCTGTTTACGGACGGGGAGGAATTCTCGGTAGCGCCATATGTCCTGTGGTCGAGACCGCAGGACATCACGGTCAATTGCTAAGGACAATGCTGGCAGGTCATAGCGTACGAGCAGTGGCTTGCCTGCGTCGGATAGGCCGTGCAACTGATCAGCCGGATATTGTTTGCCCGTCTCACTGCATTCGAGATATGCCACGAAGGTTGGTTGGTCGTCAATGCCGGTAGTCATATGTTAATCATATCATGGTTCAGATTTTTATCGTATGTGGTGTTGGCATGCCGGCAACAGCAGTCGGACTGGAATTATTTAGGAATGCAGGTATTGAAAGCTGAATCGGTTCAGAGCCTGCGGGTGTCGGAGTCGACTCGCGACGGCGGAATCTTATTCAGGTAAAATTCCGGCTGGCTCTTGACCAACCGGCAATGATGGGGTTTCTGTGTGGACCTGGCTCACTGTTTTTAAAGGTAAGGCGTAACAGTGAAGGTCGCATAATCTTGATCGTGGCAGATTGCGGTGCCTGCAAATAAGCGCATCGCGTCTTCAGCGCGTGATAGGATTTGGTCGTGCAATTGGTTCGCCTTTTCG
>CAUZIY010000198.1:0-5472 GCA_963579995.1 Phycisphaerae bacterium | reverse complement strand
AGGCATCCGGCTGCATGTGATAGGTGATCATGAATCGTTGATACATCTCCTTAATCTGAGGCGGCGCCTTGACAAACCACTGCCGTGACTCAGCATTCATCTCAGTGTTTGGAATTGTAAAGTGATCGTGAAAATGTAAACCGGGTCTTGTCCCAGACATGTGCTCTTTCTGCCATGCGATAATCTTCCCCGCCAAAGTGGTTTTGCCAGAAAATTCGCATCCAATCAGGTAGATATTCATACACAGTTTCACCTTTTACAAATGAAGTGTGGCACTGACCAATACATCCAGGGCAGACATGCATATTCTGAAGCTGCATAACAGTTACTTGTCTTTTTTAGCAGAACGTGCATGGGGTGGTTCGGCTAATACGTGCGTAGAAGTCACCTGTTGTACACGAGCCACAATATCAGCTGGCAACTCCGGCTGTTCAAGGGCATGGACAAGGCCGTTAACCTGATCAACCGTATTGAGGCCTACAATCACACTGCTGCAAACCGGATGCGCAAGTGCAAACCGGACTGCAAATGCCGTCAACGAAGATCCAATTTCATCCCCAAAAGTTTCGCGAACCATTCCGAGTGTTTTGTACACCTCGCGATAGGCTTCAGTAGCACAACGATCGTCACGAGATAGCAAGGAAACATCAGCCCGCTGGTCGGTCAAAACACCTTGGTAAAGTGGGCGAAACGGCATAAAACCCAAACCCCGGCTCGACAGATCCTCAAATAGATCGGAAAACTCCGTTTCCAGGACATTAAAAGGTGCAATCAGACCGGCGAAATGACCTGATTCCAATGCCAAGCGACCACACGACAAGGTATAGGGATACGTCATGAGGTGCCCCACTTTGCCCTTATCATGCAATCGATCAAAGGTTTTGCTTACATTCTCAATGATTCGATCGAAAAGCGGTAAACGCTTGTGGTCACTGTTCGGGCTGCTACGCCACATCCACTGCAGGACACTGATTGTCTCTGCATGCAGGTCCTGCAATGCCTCATCGATGCGCATTTCAAATTTGGCCGGATCAAACTGCTCTTCATCTGCTGCATCGGGAACGGGCAACTTGATTACGTGGTGTACTTCACCCCGCTTGGGATGATCCTTGAGCACCCGTTCCATCATCCATCGGGTCCCATATTCATAGCTGGAATGTAAAAAGTTAACCCCGCAATCCAATGCATGACGAAGGGCTTGTTCTCCCCTTCTTGATTTATCATCATCTTCAGGCTGCCTTGAAGCTGAGCGCATGGGGCCGAAGCAGATGACGGAAACATTTAAATCAGTTTGGCCTAATGTTCGGTATTTCATCGATGTGTAGAAATTACAAGGAATCCATGATCTTTACCAATTCCAAGGTGAACCGCCATGCTGGATGCAAGCACTATGATTAAAGTTCGGCAGCCCATCCACAGACCTCATCCATCAATCATATCGCGAAGGCCCCTCACAAGACGACCAATCCCCTCTGCCACTGTCTCCTTGCCCAGGGAGCCATAAGCAACTCGCAGATAGCAGCCATTGCTCATCCCAAAAGTGTCGCCCGGGATTGCGGCAACACGATGATCACGCACTAGACGTTTCACAACTTGCAACGCGTCCATCCCTGTTTGCAGGCGTAGCAGGAAGTAGAATGCACCATCTGTTTTTGGAACGGTGCAAAATGAACTAATTGCCTTTAGTTCCTCAAGAACCAGTTGTCGAACCTCTGCCATTTCTTCCAACCAGGGCTGACAATAGGCAACACCCGCCTGTAATGCTCCCACTGCAGCGGCCTGACTAATGACGGGTGGGCAGATCAAAACAGTGTCCTGGACTTTTTTTACTGACAGAAGCAGATTCTTGGGTATGACCATGTATCCAATCCGCCAACTGGCAAATCCATAAGCCTTTGAAAAGGAATAGAGGCTGATCGTATGGTTCCCGCTGCCATCGATTGCCCCTGGCGAAAAATGCTTCACCCCATCGTATGTGAAATATTCGTAGGCTTCGTCACTAATGTGATAGATGCCATGGTTCTGGCATATCTCGTTAATCTGGCGCAACAATTGTTCGCTGTAAATAGCACCGGTGGGATTGTTTGGACTGACAGTTACAACCGCGCGGGTGCGTTGGGTAATCGCTTGCTCAATCAAACCCACATCTGGTTGATAGTTTTCGTCTGTCGGTACCAAAATGGACTTGCAGTTGGCCATTGTGATGGCCATTTCATGGTTAAAGTAATACGGCACCAGAATGATGATTTCGTCACCCGGATCGGTGATTGACAGAAGCGCGTTGACAAAAGCCATATTACCACCTGCCGTAACGACTACGGCACGATCCGGCCCAAGAAAAATGCCATTTTCCACCTCCAGTTTGGATGCAAGTGCGGTCCGTAATGAGCGGATACCATCAACCGCACGGTATTTATGGTTCTCTGGTTTTGCCAGCATTGGCTCAATGCTGGCCATCGCCTCAGGAGGTGGTCCATAATGGACAACCCCTTGCCCCAGAGAAATGGTCCCCGGATGAGCCAGAATCAGTTCACCAACTACCGGGATAATTGGCGACTGCACATTTTTCATGCGTTGAGCCTGATGATTCATCAACTAGCATCCTACCAGATTATGCGTGGTTCTTAGGACTCAGTCGCCACACTATGGGGCCGGCATGCCCTGGACCTGATTGAAGTTACCGCTACGGCCGCTAAGATCTTATGGTGCCAGTACGTGTAAGATTGCACCGACCACAACAGTGTATTGAAGCCTAAAAAGAGTAACGAACGTGAAGGCGGCTGTACTACATCAACCTGAAGACCTGCGAATCGAGGACACCAAACAACCCCAGGTCGGTCCCGGCGAACTTCTGCTCGAAGTCAAAGCATGTGGAGTATGTGGAACCGACCGCCGTGTATATTTGGGCACCAAAAGCCGTGGGATTCATTTCCCGTGTGTGATAGGCCATGAAATTGCAGGCGTTGTTGTTGAGTGCGGTACAGGTCAACAGGAGTTTCAGACCGGGGATCGAGTCGCTGTTGTCCCGGTCATTCCATGTGGCAGTTGTGCTTACTGCATGCGTGGGTTGGATAACATCTGCCTTAACCGAACCGCCATTGGTTATGAGTTTGATGGTGGTTTTCAAGAATATATGAAGATTCCAACCGCCGCACTTCAAGTAGGTAATGTGGTCAAGATCCCCGAACAGCTCAGCTTCGATGAAGCCGCCCTGATCGAACCATTTGCCTGCTGCGTTAATGGCAACCAGCGATCGAAGATTCCACCGGGTGGAACAGTGGTCATCGCGGGTGCAGGGCCAATTGGCTTGATGCACCTGAAACTGGCCAAGGCGGTTGGTGCTGCCAAGGTGATTGTAAGCGAGCCAAGTCCACAAAGACGGGACTGGGCAGGTCAGATGGGTGCAGACCTCATTATTGATCCGCAGGAAGAGGATCTCCACCAAATCGTGATGGATCAAACGGATGGACTTGGTGCCGATTCTGCAATCTTGGCCATAGGTGTGGCACCGCTGGTCAGCCAGTTGGCTCGGCTGCTGCGCAAAGGCGGAACACTTAATTTGTTTGCAGGTTTTCCAGAAGACGCTGAAGCAAATATCACCTGTAACCTAATCCATTATGGTCAGATTAATATTACCGGTTCCGCATCCGCATCCCGGCAACATTTTCGCCAGGCAATGGCATTAATTGCATCCGGCAAGATTGTGATCGACGATCTCATCACTAACCGATTTCCACTCAATCAGATCCATGATGCCCTTGACATGATGGCCCGCGGACAAGGGCTTAAAGGCATCATGCTTCCTGCATGATGAAGGACCAGTTCGATGGACTCACTTGGAAAACAGATCCGCTTTAATCGAATTATTAACCAGGAAAGTGGCAAGGTTTTCTTTGTTACTATTGACCACGCAATCAACCGCGGCGTCATGCCCGGTATAGCTGACATCAAGACAACGATCGGCAAGTTGGCGGCAGGGGACCCCGACTGCCTGGCCATGCACAAGGGTCTTGCACGTGAATACTTTCATCCATACGCGGGTAAAATCGCCATGGCGCTGAAGGTCTCAACATTTTCCCCCTACCATCCCACCTTTGATACAGTTGTAACTGATGTAGAAGAAGCTGTGTCGTTGGGCGCTGATGCTGTTTCAATCGGCGCCATGGTCGGTGGCAGACAGCAGCCGGAAATGATTCGTGAATTGGGGAAATTCTCGAAGGAGGCCACGGCAGCAGGGATGCCATTGATCGCCCACATGTATCCCGCCGGCGAGCTGATCGATGATGACAAACGATATAACTGGGAGAACATCGCCTACGCTGCCCGGGCGGGTGTCGAAATGGGTGTCGACATCGTCAAGACATGGTACACAGGTGATCCAGACAGTTTTCGCAAGGTGGTTGAGGCAACACATGGCCGAGTCGTTGCGGCAGGTGGCGCCAAGGCAGATACACCACGTCAATTTCTCGAAGTCACAAAGGATGTAATGTCTACCGGAGCTCTGGGCGTTGCCTACGGACGCAACATCTTTGAATACAAAGATCCAACCCACATGATAAAGGCCTTAAAGTTGATTATCCACGGTGGTGGCGATGTGGATGAAGCAATGAAGATCCTTGGATAATTCCTATGCCGATTGACTGCCGCCTGATGGGCGTAGACATTGGCGCACAGAGTATCCGGGTATGCGTCTTTGACGGCAGTGGCCGTGTTCTTGGATCATTCCAACGATCACTTGATATCGACCGGCCCCATCATGGATGGGCCGAAGCAGACCCTGAAACATGGTGGCATGCATTTATCGAAGGTCTCGGTCGCGCTGTTGAACAGGCAAGGATCAGCCCACAGGACATCTCTGCCATCGGCATCAGTAATATGTGCCCTTCTTTGATTGCAATGGACGGCCAGGGCCGTGCACTAAGGCCGGCTATCCTTTACCAGGATCAACGCAGCCTGGACCAGGTAGCTCATATTAAGAAGAAGCTATCGCCTCAACGAACATTTGAAATAACCGGTAATCGACTCGCTGCCGGCACCTACTCTGCCAGCAGCATGCGCTGGATAAAAGACCAGGAACCAGAGATCTATTCGCGCACAAATTACTTTGGACATGCAAACTCTTTTCTGGCCATCAAGCTGACGGGGAACACCAGCTTTGACCCCACAAATGCTTCATTCACTGGAATTTTCGAAACTGGTGCATTGGAAAGTGAACCCAAGGATGCTTATGGAAGATGGTCATCTGAACTGACTGACGCATGGGAAATTGATATTGCCAAACTTCCACCGGTTGTAGACTCCTGGTCACCAATAGGTGGAATTTCAAAACAAGCTGCGCAAATAACCGGTCTAAAACAAGAGGTGCCCGTCGCCATTGGAGCTGCCGATACGGCCTGCTCAGCTTTGGCCGCAGGCGTTACAGATCCAGGTCAAGGCTTCAATACATCAGGATCATCCGATGTACTTGCCCTC
>CAUZIY010000197.1:0-5520 GCA_963579995.1 Phycisphaerae bacterium | reverse complement strand
ATCAATAATGGGCAGGTGCTGAAATAGGACTAGCAAGTTTCAAAAAAAAGGACTAACTCATGAAGCGGAAACTGTCAGTACTGGGCGCGACACTGGCCATTCTCAGTGGATCACATGTTTGGGGCGGCCCGCCAGTACCATTCCTTGATGACAATCAGCCCGGGATTAATATCCCGTTTTCTGGGGATCCTAATACAACCGAAGACGGTTGCGCGCAGGACGCACCACGCGCCGGGAACAATAATACCAGCGGTAAGATGCACAATGAATTTCTTGAATGTGATAACTGGAGTTTTAGCGCAGTGGATTGGGGTAAAGCCGCCTTCCTTCAAGGCGCTTTTGTGCTTGGCTCTTCGCCGTTTTCCGATGACGGTGGTTGGGAATGCCAGGCCAATGTGTTTGATCCAAACAATTCGGACGGGGCGTTTGCGGGCAGCGCATGTGTCAATTCGACCGTCCGGGTCAGATCAACCGCTCGCAACTCGGCCGAGCTTACGCCCAGGAATACCGAGAACGATTGGGTTTTCTCATTCGACTTCAAGATTGATGTGCTTGCCGGTGACACCTTCGGTAACGACAAGTTATTTGATTTAACCTCAGCGACGGTCAGTCCAATCACCGATGACACCGACCTAATCACCATCCGCGGTGCCGCACCCGCTACAGGTGAATGGGGTGGCTCGTACGTCAATGGCCAATCCAACCGGTACAACATTTGGCACGGACCGATCCCAGATGGTGGCGTGCGTTCGGATGCAATGAAAACGCCGATCGACTTTGAATTGACCGAAGGCCGGCTTACCGTCCACTACAAAGCGTCGAACCAGCGCCTGGATCTATGGCTGAACGATACGCTGCTGTTGGAAAACTTCGAATCGGCAACCGGGAATTACGATGTCATTAGTGTTCAACTTGGCGGTGGGCTTGGCTCATTTGAGAACGCGTTATACGACAACATTATTTTGGGTTCCTTGGCCGACAACGGTAGTTGCGGTCCTGATGGCCCTGGTGCGAGTGGCATACCGGGCGACTTCAATTGTGATGGCGTTGTTGACGTGGGGGATTTAGGCATCTTAGGCGCCAACTTCAACGCGAATAACGTCACCTACGTTGATGGCGACGCCAATTTAGATGGCGGCGTGGATGTGGCGGACCTGGGCATTGTCGGTGCCAACTGGTCTGCGGCCCAAGCTGTGTCATTGGGGCAGGCGGTACGCAATGCGGGGCTCGGCACATTCATTCCCGAGCCCGCGACCATCGCGGTCCTGACCCTGGCACTGACGTGTCTTGGCCATCGATCCGCAAGGTACCGTCAGACGGCGAAAACAATGTGACCACTGATCAACTGCCGAAGTCAAATCACTTCGTAGGAGAATGACTATGCCATTTCACGATCGCATCTCGACGATCTCGTCCTCGGTCATAACGCCAGGAATCACCAGCCAGCCCCACGTATTGAAGAGGTGTTTTTACTGCTGCGTTGGGCGAATCACCGGTTGATCGTCTGCATTCGTTCGCGGCAGATCTTCCGCGGCCAAGCCGAGGCGTGTACCCAGATTCTTATCGATGGGGAAGCTCTGGTCCTCACATTTATGGTTCGTCATCGTGAGCCCTCCATTGGGTCACGACTTCACATCGAGTATTTAAGTTCATGGGTCAGGCCCTGAATATCTGGCGCGTTCTCTCTGCTTGCACTGTTCCATTCGAAGGCGGTCTTAGCTCCCCGGCCATCAACAATCCAGTATCGTAGTCACACCATGACGAGACCTGACTGGGCCGAAGTCTCGACTGATACCAACCTTGAAGTTCCACAGGGCCCCGATCACAATCTTGTGTGCCACTACAGGCAGTGGGATAGGGAAGTAGTGAGGTAGTAAAGTAGTGGAAAATGATTAGTGATCGTCACACCAGTCTAAGAACGGAAGACGATGGAGCCACAGAACCTTATCTTTTTGTTGTCTGATGAACACCAGCGTAACCTTGCTGGTTGCTATGGACACGACATTGTCCGAACGCCGCATATCGACAAGCTGGCGGTGAACGGAACAATGTTTACCAACGCCTATGCATGCTCGCCAATCTGCATTCCGGCCAGGGCGTCCATTGCGACGGGCAAGTATATCCATCAAATAGGTTATTGGGATAACGCAGATCCCTACGAGGGATCGGTGGCGAGTTGGCACCATCGGTTGCGCGAAAAGGGGCACCGGGTCGACTCAATCGGGAAGCTGCACTTCCGGTCATCGGACGACGACAACGGCTTCAGCAATGAGATTAACCCGATGTATGTGATCGAGGCGAAGGGCGACCTCATGGGATTGGTCCGCGAGGATATGCCTAAACGCAAGGGGTCTCGGAAACTGGCCGGGACGGCATTACCCGGCGAGTCAAGCTACACGCGTTTCGATCGCGATACGACTGCGCAAGCCCAGATCTGGTTGAACGAGGTTGCGTCAGAGCATACAGACAAGCCGTGGGTTCTGTTCGTGTCCATCGCCAGCCCACACTTTCCGTTGACAGCGCCCCCCGAATATTTTTACGAATACTACCACAACCCCGACCTGCCCTGGCCTAAGCAATATGCAAAAGATGAGCGCCCGGACCATCCATTTCTCTGTGATTACGCCGCGTCGTGCAATTACGACAACCACTTTACTGACGACGATCTGGTGCGCAAAGCAGTTGCCGGGTATTACGGGCTGTGCACGTTTGTGGACGAACAGATCGGCAAAATCTTGGGCACGCTTGAGGCCTGTGGTCTCGCCGATCAAACCCGGGTCATGTATACATTGGATCACGGTGACAACCTGGGCACGCGTGGCCTGTGGGGTAAATCGAATATGTATGAGGAATCCGCCGCCGTTCCGATGATCATTGCCGGAGACGATATTCCGAAGAATGCGGTTCGGGATGTGCCTCTGACCCATGTTGATCTCTACCTGTTCATCATGGAATGTGTTGGAGAAACGGGGGAGGAGATGTTCGACGAGGACCACCTCGGGGTCTCGCTCTTTGACCTTGCCAACGGTGCAATACCGGACCGCACGATTCTTTCGGAATATCACGCGATGGGATCGACAACCGGTGCGTTCATGATTCGGAACGGCAAGTACAAGTTCGTCTATTACGTGAAGTATGAACCGCAACTGTTCGACCTGGCGGCGGATCCGGAAGAACTAAAAGACCTCGCCGCCGATCCGGACTATAGCGATGTCGTCAGGGAATGCGAAGGGAAGCTTCGGGCCATCTGTGATCCGGAAGAGGTCGACACCCGCGGTAAGGCACGACAGGCTCATTTGCTGGAACTCAATGGCGGTCGGGATGCCGTGATTGCAAGAGGGGACCTTGGCTTTTCGGTACCGCCCGGTGTCCAACCTGATTTCGATTGAGGGATTGATTCCCCTGGGGATACCGTGTTTCGAAACTATCTGACCCTAACGATTCGGAATCTCAGACGACACCCAGGTTAGGCAGCGATCATGGTGGTCGGGCTCGCAATCGAGATGGCTTGGCCGCGGCTGCGGTCCACCTGAAAAGCTCAATCCGCCATCATCTGATGACAATCAACCAACACCAAGCCTTGTTCGGTGAAGTTTGCCAATGAATAATCTCGTAAGCTGGCGTGTTGGAAACAACTCTGTAAAACAGACGTGCCCCTCCACGGAGAGATCCTGATACCAAACAGATGCAGAATCGTCGCGATTCACACTACGCAAGATCCGGGTCAAGAGGTAGAATTCACCGTCTACAGACCAGCGGTGTATTGAGATAAGTTGAATGCCCGACAACCAACCAAACATCATTCTGATTATGACCGATCAGCAGCGCGGCGACTGCCTTGGAATCGAAGGGCACCCGGTCTTGCAAACGACGAATATCGACCGCCTGGCACACACTGGAACGCGCTTCCGGCGCGGGTATGCGGAATCACCCAGTTGTATCCCGGCGCGACGTTCTTTAATGACCGGAACAGCACCGGCTGCCAATGGCATGGTGGGCTTTGAAAACGGGGTTGAGTGGAATCCCACCCACACCCTTGCAGGAAAATTAACCAAGGCCGGGTATCAGACGCAGTTAGTCGGCAAGCTACACCTGTGGCCGCCAAGGAAGCGGTTTGGCTTTAACCACATGCTGCTCGCCGATTCGACCAAAGCTGGCCTGCCGCTGACAGGTAATAACGACTACGTGGACTGGGTTCGTGAGACACATGGCCGCAGAGAAACGGATCCGGCGATGGCCCACGGTGTTTCCCCAAATGGTTGGGTCGGCCGACCAAACCACCTACCCGAGGAGCAAACACACACGTTCTGGTGTATTGATCAAGCCATGCAGTTCTTGGAGAGGCGAGATCCGTCGACACCTTTTTTTCTGAATATTTCATTCATTGATCCGCATCCTCCATTCACACCACCACAGCTCTACTACGATCGATACGAACGCCGGGACTTCCCGCCGCCAGTTGTGGGCGACTGGGCACTGCCTTTCGATGGACCACAGAAGGGTTTGAGCCCGGACGCGTTCGACATCCACCTCGATGAACGGGACATGCACTGCGCCCGCGCCGCCTATTACGGAATGATCAACTTCATCGATGATCAGATCGGCCGCCTGCTGCGCTACATCGGTAAACAGTTCACCGAATCCTTCGTTGTGTACGCATCAGACCACGGCGAGATGTTGGGTGACCACAATCTATTCCGCAAGGGTTATCCGTACGAAGCATCGGCCCGGATCCCATTTCTCATGCGAGCACCAGAGAGCTGGCGACTATCCGAGCAAGTCGTCTGCAATAACCCTGTGGGATTGCAAGACATCATGCCCACCCTTTTGGATGCTGCAGGTATAAACATTCCCGATACCTGTACGGGCCAAAGCCTGCTACCCATCATGCGTGGCGATACGGATCGAGTACGCGACATTCTACACGGTGAGCACGCCAGCAGTCGTGCGATAGAAGACTCCCACCACTTCATCACTGATGGTCACATCAAGTACGTGTGGTTCTCTCAGACAGGTCGTGAACAGCTGTTTGATCTCGACAAAGATCCCAACGAGCTATATGACCTTGCGGCTAAAGATAATGGTGGCCAGTTACAGACATGGCGTGGCCACATGGTCGATGTGCTCGAGGGCCGGCCGGAAGGTTTTACCAATAACAACCAGCTGATCAAAGGTCGCCCGATTGGTAGAGTCATGCCAGGCTACGAACCCGACAAGATGTCAATCTTTAATTGATGTCATGCGATTCAGTACTCCAGACCAAAACCTGTGTCTGATTGACTTTTCGTGGCAATCGCAACACGGTTTCTGCATACAGTCAACCATCCATTTCCAAGCCCTAATATCTTCGCCTCGTCTTTAGAATCTCAACCTCGGGCTCCGCATCAGAGATTGCAACGTGAGGCCATGAGAAAGCCTATCGAGTCGGATATGTTTCTGCGAATGACATGTGTTTCCCATCCGAAAAACTCCACCGGGCTTGCCCTACAAGGACTTAGTGCCTCCACCATGGGAGATCCT
>CAUZIY010000196.1:0-5547 GCA_963579995.1 Phycisphaerae bacterium | reverse complement strand
CTATGTGACAATAAGACTCCATCGATGGATACTCATACAGTGAGTGGTAACCGACACCATACTTTGATCGAACTCCCGGAAGATCAACTTAAGATCGTCACAGCCCCATTCATACCACATTGACCCGATAACAGGCACCCCGCATGGCGCTTGCGTTATAACCGTCACATCCAGATATGAGTATGATCTGAAATTATGATTACACGTCTTGAAGGTATTCTAGAATCGATCAGCAGTGGCTCCATCGTCATTGACGGTGATGGGTCACTGACGTACGAAATATTGGTCCCGGCATATACGGCCGCTCGCCTTGAGGGCAAGATCGGCCAGCACGTCAAGTTGCATACCCTCTATTACTTTGAATCCCAAAACCAAGGCGCGACGATGATTCCCCGATTGGCTGGATTTCTCAGCCCATCGGAAAGGGAATTCTTTGAACTTTTCACCACTTGCAAGGGCATTGGATACCGTAAGGCACTGCGTGCCATGACATTAGATGCCGCTCAAATCGCCTATGCCGTTGCTAATCGTGACGTCGCAATGCTACAGAGTCTTCCTGAAGTCGGGCGACGGACAGCGGAAACAATTGTGGCGACACTACACGGCAAAGTAGACCGTTTCCTGGCCCACACGACAGGCGAATCCGCAAGCAGCAACTCAGCCGACCCTGCGAACGTTGGGGACAGCGATCAAGAACAATTGAGCGGTGGCCAGCCCGCTCTTGGGAATTCCCAGGCCGGTGGAGCACGGGAGGCAATTGAAGTGATGGTTCAACTTGGTGAAAATCGAACCCAGGTAATCCAATGGGTCGACCAGGTATTGGCCAGCGAGGAAAAGTTTGAAAATATCGAGGCGATGATCGCCCGCGTCTACCAGATCAAAAGCAGTTAATCGATTCAGTCAATGTTCTGATCGGCCAACCAACGTTCAGCATCAATGGCGGCGCTGCACCCCATACCGGCGGCTGTAACCGCCTGGCGATAGACACTATCGGCCACATCGCCGGCCACAAATACACCCTCTACACTCGTAAAACTACGATGGGCAACCGGCATCGTAATGTACCCTTTGTCATCCATTTTAAGTTGACCGGGCTTAAGAAAGGAGGTGGCCGGTGTATGGCCGATGGCGGCAAACATCCCTTTGCAGCCCAGTGTTGATTCTTCGTTTGTTTTCACGTTTTTCAGCCTGATTCCTTCAATTTTCTCATCACCCAGCACATCGGTCACCACGGTATCCCAGATCACTTTGCACTTGGGATTGTCAAGGATCCGACTCTGCATGATCTTGCTGGCGCGAAATTGATCCCGACGGTGTACGACGTAGACCGTAGAGGCAAATTTCGTCAAATAGCTGGCCTCTTCCATCGCACTGTCGCCGCCTCCGACCACCACCAACGGCTGATCACGAAAAATGGGCAAGGCGCCATCACACACGGCACAGGCACTCACGCCACCACCGATACGTGCCAGTCGCTGTTCATTTTCCAAGCCAATCCAATTGGCGGTCGCGCCGGTCGCAATAATCAGGGCATGGGTCTTGATGGTCTTAGCGGCGTTGGTCGTCAGAACAAAAGGTTGTTGTTCAAAGTTACAAGCTCCGATGTCTTCGCTGCAAATACGAGTACCGAACCGCTCGGCCTGCTTCTTGAAATCAGCCATCATCTTAGGACCATCAACACCTTCACTATAACCTGGATAGTTCTCCACTTCCGAAGTCAACATGAGTTGCCCACCGGGCAAAACCAGTGCCGGATTCTGCTTGGCAACACCTTCAAAAACCAATGGGTCGAGGTTGGCCCGCGCGGCATAGATCGCCGCCGTCCAGCCGGCAGGTCCCGAGCCAATGATCGTCACTTTCTCCACATCATTGCTTGTTTGAGATGGTTTATCCTGGCTCATGGCGGCAGGATTATAGCAAACTCCACAACGTCGTCCGGTTAGGTGGACAGATCGTTGACAGACACATAATCCGCAAGCGGCGGCCCGATCAATGGACGGGCATATTCAAGAAACTGGCCGGTGACGTTCGATCCAGACGAATCAATCATCTCGTCGGGCATGGTTCGTTCGTTATTTGCAACCTCGGCCAACTGGATTGTACCCGTTCCACCCTGGTCCACCGGTTGCAGTGTCACCATGACCCCGGTTTTTCCATTCACCACAAGATCAACTGCCACGCGACCGACCTGTTCGGCATCACGCTGATCAACCGGGGAAACATGGACCATGGACGCGCGACCACAAACCCCAGGCCTTTCACTACGACAACGCACTCCACCGCCAGCTATTTTTTGCGACACAAGCTGAGCCAAACGTCCAGCCAGATCCCCTGGCAACGCGTGACCAAAGTCGTCCCGCAACTCCGGATCGCCGGATGGTCCGTTAACACCTTGCAACCCTTCGCTCACCACAACGACGGCCCAACCCAGGCGTCGGTAAACCGCCTCGACGTCGGCAAGAAACTGCTCGATCAGGAACGGACGTTCGGGTAAATAGATCCGATGAGGCGCACTGTCTTCATCGGTCTTGGCCAACGCTGAAGCCGCGGCAATCCAGCCTGCATTCCGCCCCATCGCTTCAAAAATTGATATCGGTGTGGGTAGTGAACGAATATCAACACCCAGATCTCGAACCGATTGGGCCACATACCGGGCCGCACTACCGTAGCCGGGGCAACGGTCGGTACCCATCAGATCGTTGTCCACGGTCTTGGGCACGCCTATGACACCCAGCTCATACTGTTCTCGTTTAGCCAGTTGATCAATTCGATCCGCAGTATCCATCGAGTCGTTTCCGCCGATGTACAGCAGGTATCGCACGTCACGCTGCTTGAAGGTTTCAATGATGCGTGGATATTCCTGATCTTGTAGTTTGTGACGACATGACCCCAAGGCTGCACCGGGTGCATGCTTAAGACCCTCTTTCCGTTGGCCACTTAATGTTGACAAATCGACAAAATCATCCCGCAAAACGCCGGTAATGCCGTAGCGAGCGCCCAACACTTTCGCGATCTTCCCGCTGCTTATCGCTTGATCGATGATACCGAACAAACTGCAATTGATAACCGGCGTGGGGCCACCACCCTGAGCGACAACCAAATTACCCATCGGGGAACCTATCGACCCAGACACGAAGCAAGCTCCTCCGCCCGGCCGGCAGACCCGGTCACTTCAATGATGTGTTGCACGTGCGGCTTGACCCGCTCACACACTTCTTGGCTCACTCGCCATGGGTGGTTTAGATGATTGCCTTCTGCAATCACCTCTGCGGTGTACTCCAAATACCGCGTGCGAATCAGCGTGCCGAGGTTGACTTTGGCCATGCCCATGGAAACACACCGGCGGATGGTCTGGTCTGACAGCCCCGTGGAGCCGTGCAGAACCAGGGGCACTGTAGATACCCCGGAAAATTGTTCCAACAAATCAAATCGAATATCCGGCTGACCTTTATAAAAACCGTGTGCATTGCCAATCCCTACCGCCAACATATCGATCTGTGTTTCCTGGCAGATACGCTCGACCTCTTTGGGATCACAAAGGTTTTTCACCTCACTCATCGAACCGTCAGGCAAAAGGGTCTGCAGTTGACCGACTTCGGCCTCAACCATGATGCCAGCCGGCTTGGCGAATGCGGTGACCTGATTGCACTGATCGATGTTTTCATCGATCGGCAGGTGAGAACCATCGATCATCACCGAGTTAAAACCCGCCTCGATCGCCTCCCGACACACATCGGGGCTTGACCCATGATCCAAGTGGACCGCCACGGGTGCATCGACCTTTTCAGCAAAAGACCGCATCACCATGGCCGCGAACTCGAACCCGCGATAGCCCAGATTCGCTTCGTAGGCGCCCAGGAGAATGGGCGCTTTTAGTTCCTGCGCCACTTCTACAATCGTGCGTGTCAGGTCATACATCCCGCCATTCGTATTGACCTGGGGCACCCCGTACCCATGATCAAATGCGTGCTGGATAAGTGTTTTACAGTCTGCCAACGACATTTTTTTCCTCACTACGACCAAATGATTCGTGATTTACCTGTAGATGATATCAATTCCTCCTGATCACCATGCCCAGATTCGCCCTTGTTCGATGGCGACCATTCTAGATTTCACCCCTGGCCTGAGCCACATTCATGATCGGAACCGCCGCGGCAACTTCCGTAAGTGTTACTTCAACATTCGGATGCTCTTGAATAAATGATCCGGGACATCGACCCGAAACAGGACCAAACAACGCCCGGCGTAGAACACCCGCATGCCAGCTTCGCATGAATGTCAAGTGAATCTTTTTACTCATCAACAACTCATACATTCCCAGCGTCACTGCCCGGCGCGGGATAATCTCCCAGTTTCCATGGGTTCCGCCCATACACATCTGCGCCTGGCTCTCGCGCATGATGTTCACACAGCGTGTTCGACTGCTACGAACCACTTCATCGACACACGGCTGATCCGGTTCCGGCGGATCATTAAAGGCAAAATGGCCTGTAATCCCCATGCCGCCATAACAAAGATCGGCCCCACCAAATGATTCAATCAAGGCGGTTGTGGCCTGCGGTTCATGTGGGTCAGGAAAGCGGACATTCTTCGGATCGGGGCGTAATGCCGGGTCAAGCTTCTGGATAAATGTCTGGTCAATAAAACAACGAAAGCTGAGCGGATGGCCGGCATCTATGCAGTTGCCGTGCCCGTCGAGGTAATCATCCATGTTCAATGTGATCAACGGTTCACAGGAGATCCCACCGGCATTACATGCTTGGGCCCAGTAGGTGTAATCCAACGGTCCAACCGGTGTAATAATCAGAATCTTGTGCCCCGCTTGACCGGCCTCCGCAATCGCCATGGCTGCTTCCTGGGCAATCAATCGGTTCAAAGCGTCAACGTTGGTCGCCACATTAAACTGCCAGGGTTTGGCCTTGGTAAACTGATCAACGGTCAGATCGTAATAATTGGCATTTAAATCATCTGCCATCTACAGACCTCTCATGAATAGGAACGAAATGTAGTCTCCGTGGTGCAGGTCCCATCGTCAATCTGGTCGGCGCCAACTGGTGCAGGTGGCAATTTGATACCAATGGGCCGATACGCATCCCGGCTATCCAATAAGGCGCCGTAGAGATTCCATGGCCTTGATGCCGATCAAATGAACAGCCGTCCCGGATAGGCCTCTATAGCCACTTATGAACAGTGCGTGACAACTGCAAATGGTGTAAAAAGCAGGCCAAATTGACCAGATCTCAAATCATCCAGGACATCTGTCTATAATTTGCGTATAACGTCAGGAGACTTTCCCCATGAAAAAGAACCTCACCCGAAGAGATTTCATCCAAGGGTCGGCAAAAGTCGCAGCAGGAACCGGCTTGGCCTCTGCACTACCAGTCACTGGATCTGGGTCTACATCCTGGGCACAAAACACCACGCAGGCTGAAGGCATCCCGACACGAACACTCGGAGCGACTGGCGAGCAAGTGACGTCACTTTGGCTTGGTGGTGCACATATTGGACTGATGAAGAATGAGACTGAGGCAATGCGACTGATTCACA
>CAUZIY010000195.1:0-5594 GCA_963579995.1 Phycisphaerae bacterium | reverse complement strand
AAAAATATCAGCTGCTGGATTTTGATCGACACATTCCACGATCACCTGTTCAAATAGTGCCCGTTGGCAGTGATCTAGTGCATGGGCCAATAATGTCATGATTGTCTCAATGCTAAAGGTGTCCTGGACAGCTGTTGCATTGTAAATCATCCCTATTTGGCCGAGACTCACCAAGCATACTGAGCCGACCGGATTACCGTTGCGACGGCCTAAAAATGATTCGGTTCGCGGTTCATCAAGAAAATCAATCTGCGTGCAGGCCAAGTCTTTAGCTTTTATGTCATTTGCGGCGCCACCGGAAGTTGCATCGTGCTCAAAGAACTGTTGCAACTGTTTGTATGCAGCTCGTCCAGGAATGATCTGAAGGGTTTTGTCAACCTGTGTTGGCCTTAAGTAGCTAGTCAGCAAATAAACAGTTACTTTTTGGGGTCGGTAGCCATGTGATTTGAACTGGCTGACAATCGCCTCGGGCCATGTGGATTCCCGTGCCAACAGCATCTTGCAAACCGTACCGGCATGATCGAAGTGTTTGGATACCTGTTCAAAGACCTCGGCGGCTTCCACGCCGTCAGGCAGGTGTACATCCGCGGCAAAGTTTGCGGTTTGTACATCCGGTCGATCCGGATTGGTCAAGGCCGTCGCGTTGTCAAGTTGCGATTCAGTGGCCGCCATACGACCTAAGATGATGCTGGCACGCTTTGCGGCACGGATCAACTCATCGGGTGATATCTGAGCGGCACGGGGCGCAATTGGCAGTTCCATACGTGGAATCATACCGAAATTTAGCGGGCCAATACCGGATCACGCATTCCCAGTGATTTAAAGGCTCGAGTACGCAGAAAGCAGGCATCGCATCTTCCACAGGATTTTCCATCTCGAGTTGGGTCGTAGCAGGAGTGGGTCAGGCTATAATCAACACCCATTTCCAAACCACGTCTTATAATTTCTGTTTTAGTCATGTCAATCAATGGTGCATGAATGGTAAGCCGTTGGCCTTCAACACCGACCTTGGTAGCCAAGTTCGCCATCTTTTCAAATGCCTGGATGTATTCCGGTCGGCAATCCGGATAACCGCTGTAATCAACAGCATTAACACCAATGAAAATGTTGCTGGCACCAATGACCTCGGATAACCCCAGGGCATATGAAAAGAAGATGGTATTGCGAGCTGGCACATAGGTGACCGGTATCTCACGGCTCATTTGTGATTCATCACGATCCTTGGGCACTTCGATCCGATCAGTTAACGCCGAACCGCCAAACATACGGAGATTAATTTCGACGAACTGGTGGGACGAAACCCCCAACTGTTGAGCAACACGTTTGGCTGCCTTTATTTCGATTCGATGCCGCTGGTGATAATCAAAAGTCAGGCCGTGGCATGCAAAACCTTCCTTGCGTGCTATCGCTAGAGTCGTTGCACTGTCAAGACCGCCGGATATTAAGACGACTGCAGTGGGGCGAACGTTATCGGTTGTGCCGCGGTTGTCGGGGTAAACTTCGGTCATGGTTACGCAGATCGTCCATCATCTTTGTTGGATTGAACGGACGCATCGGCAACCACAACGGTTCGGCCAACAAGATCACCGAGACGTTGCCGGTACGGGCCAATGAGCGGCAGGATAAGGAGAAACCACGCGATAAGCTCGAAAACCTTCATGATGTTACGAACCAAGATCTGCCACGATTTTGGTCGCTTTCCGGTCAAGCTACTCACACGTAAACCCAATAACGCCTTGCCAAGCGTGCGTGCCACAAAGAGCTCTGTGATTAAGGTGTGGGCGAAAAACAGTCCAATCATCGTGGCTCCTGGCATCATCTGTTGGGCACTGCCGGCATCCTGTCCCGGCCAGTAGCTGCGCAAATCACCGATGTTGAAATTGAATATAAAAAGACAAATACCAATTGGTGGCGCCAAATCAATACCAGACGCAAGCCCACGTCGTGCCAGATCAGCCAACATTAGATTGTCGGGTAATTCCAAGCGATTCCATGCCGGGTCACGCCGCCATGAAAGAAAAAGGATCAACGTCGCCACAGCTAAGGTGGCGGTCATAACCAGACTGTCGAGATTGCCTGACCACGGTCTTTTAGACGTGGGTTTCAGGATTCCATCCGGAGCTTTCTCGCCATCCCAATTTATCCGATTTTGGGTAAAGTTCGATTCTGGATCCCAAGATAGGATTCCGATTGGATATTCATTGGTAGCCGGGGTTACCGTCCACCCTGTTGGCTTATTTGGTCCAATGACCAACTGGCCAAGTGCACTCAGTGCCTCATGGCGAAGCAGCATGAGTTGTACTGCGAATGGTGCCACCTGATCCAGTGGTTGTGCCACCACGATCTGTCCATCGATCAATGCGGTCCTAAACGGAAGCGAACTGTCGAGAGGGAAGTCTTGCGCTGTCCAGTGTTCTGCAAGGCCTATGTGCCATCGAATAGTTGCCGGACGGTCATCGGAGTGGTGCGATACGATGCTGGGGGTCCGTGCGGGATCATCATCGTTGGCGATCAAGATTGCTGCTACGCCGTGCAGCCAGTCACGGGGTAGACGGACATTGCTCCAGCCTGTGGCGTCCAACCGTAGAAGTCGGTCGCTGCCAGAATGCTCTTTGGTGGCATCAGTGTCGGGCTCTGCCTGATCCAACGGTGGTTCAGGGTCGGGCATGAATGCATCGGGGTTGGTGGAGTCCTGTGGTATTGGATTATTAGTGTTTCCGGAGTCGTGTTGTAATTCATCTTCATTATTCACATGGATCGTTTCGGCAGTTGCATCAATGACCGCAAGTACCTTTGGGTTTGATGATGACACCAGAGCCCAAGCATCTGCGGTACCTGCGGCAAAACTGCGTAATGTCACACCCTTGGGGAGTGTGGTTGCCAACCGTGTTTCATAAGTGATCTGTTCCGTGGGATTAGAGGTACTTACCCGAATTGATTGAACTGCTAAATTGCTGTTGTAAACAACCCATAGCCGATCGCCAGCACTGGCTACACCCCCGGGGGCAATCTGGCCATGGTGAGATAACGCTCGATAAAGTACCTGTGGTTCGTCATCCTGTCCCCGATGCCAGATAACCACCGTGTTATCCTCGTTCGACTGCACAATCCATAAATGCTTTGAATTGCTAGTAGCTTGAATTAACTGTGCAGCGACATGGTTACCAGGTGCAGCCAATACGCCGGCCATGTATAGCAAAACGCCAATAGTCAATTTACGTCGCACGGATGACACGATAGTGCATCGTTGGACTCGACGCCAAAGGGGTGAGGGACATATCAGGGCCAATCCGCAGGCGATTAAAATCTACAACCATCCCCGCCGTTCAAGCCCTATCCACCCACCGGTCCTGCTTGCGATCCGGTGGGCAATAAACCGCCGCTCAGCGGCAGAGATTCGCAGCGTTCCAACGGCTGAGATACGATGCGTCGATGCTGCAGCGGCGTCTTACCTTCGGTTCAGTGATGATTGGCTCGCTGGTGACCATCTTGTATTTCGACAGCACGTTTGAGCGGGTTGTGTTGGAAGGTACATTTTGGCAATCACTCTTCTTTGGCCAGGCAGTCTTGCCGCCTGGGATATTGATGTTCATCGTGCTTTTGGCGATTATTGTTTTAGCCGCCAATGAACTCTGCGGTATCTTTCGTGCCAAGAAAATCAAGGTAGAGCCTTGGGTGGTGTCGACTGCGGGCATTGCTGGTTTTGCATGTGTTTATTTGTCTGTGAACCGGGATAGTCCGCATCACATGTCTGCTTGCATAGCGTCTGCGGCAATGATGATTGCCATGCTCTCGCTTGTCGTCCATTGCCGCCATAGGCAAACTCAAGGTGCAATTGCCACAATCTCAGCCACGGCATTATCTTTTATTTACCTGGGGTTGCTGCCGGGCCTTCTTATGGCCATTCGCATTCATCATGGTGTTTGGATGATTGCAGCTATCCTCGGCATCACGAAAATATGCGATATCGGTGCCTATTTTACCGGCCAGGCGATCGGTCGTCACAAGTTGGTTCCATGGCTCAGTCCAGGGAAAACATGGGAAGGTCTGATCGGTGGTTTGTTGCTGTCGGCATTACTTGCACTGGGATTGGCCGTCATTGCCAATCGCAATGGTAATGGGACGGTGTACTGGCCATTGATATGGGCCGGTATGGGCGGTTTGGTCCTCGGTGGGGTAGGCCAACTTGGGGATCTATTAGCAAGTCTTTTAAAGCGGGATGCAGGGATCAAAGACTCAGGATCATCAATACCTGGTTTTGGTGGTATTCTTGATGTAGTCGATTCGCCCCTACTGGTAGCGCCAGTTGCTTATTGGATCCTTTGGGCGATTAAGTGAGGACCGTGGGGCTTGCCTGTCATGCAACGAGGTTAGCTTGCACCCTGTTTTTTCTTGCTTCTTATTGGCCGTATCGGTATGGTAAACCACGTGAAATACCGGTAGTCACAGGAGGGTGATGCTGTTTTGTGAAGCTTGTCGCAGTGACGACTCGGTGGCGGATTAATGTTGAATATCAATCAAGGTTTAACGTGGAGGCATTACCATCGCTAGAGGACGATTTATCCGGCCGGTTCAAAAAATCGGGAAAAGACTTCGTACGAATGATCAGATCCGCATTTCTCCTATCCGTCTGATCGTCGCAGATAACGAGCAAGTAGGCATTGTAGATTTGGAAGAAGGTAAAAGCCGGGCCCGTGCTGCAGGCCTTGATCTGGTTGAGGTTGCGCCCAAGGCTAATCCGCCAGTCTGTCGTGTTATGGACTATGGCAAATGGATGTACCAGCAAAAGAAAAAGGAACAAAAAGCGAGGAGCCATGCCAAGCACAGTGAACTTAAGGAAGTACGGCTTCGACCTAAAATTGATATCCATGATTTGACGATCAAGCTTGGTAAAGCCAAGCAGTTTTTGGGTGAAGGCCACAAGGTTCAATTCACGATGTTGTTTCGGGGTCGGGAAATGGCACATCGCGAGTTGGGTCTGCGGACAATGGACCGTGTCCGTGAATCACTCAGCGAGCAAGGAAAAGTCGAAGTGATGCCTCGGATGTTAGGGCGTCGAATGACGATGGTTCTTACGGCAGACCGTGGTGGGAGTTCCAATTCGTCTACCGTTTCCGTGGTTGCTGCATCCAAGTCCGGCACTTAGGAAAACGTAAACCCATCGGCATATTTTGAATTGCCGGCGTCAACCGCTTGCTATTAGTGGCCTGTTCGCCGCTTTACCCCGACGGTCAACTGGTACAGATTTGAACGGTATGGTTAACGCGATCGAAATATCTCGTATTCATTCTGGCCGAAAGATTGGGGCACGATACGCTACCGAGTTTCGGTCATGCAGTGGTTCTGAAGTTGGGGTTTTTGGACCCTGGGGCTGCAATGGCGATGTGCATCTGCAGGACTTTTTGACCCAGTCCATCGTGCGGCGCTTCGGTTTCCAATTGGTTGGTGTTTGCCAATGGCGCACATCATTGCGATTCAAGCCACGGCAAACCGTAACAAATGTGTTTGGGCGTTATCATGGCCTCTTACATGTATGTCAATATGACACTAGGATTTCTCTAGAAATGAGACATGTCAATATCAGTTCCAGAGTT
>CAUZIY010000194.1:0-5628 GCA_963579995.1 Phycisphaerae bacterium | reverse complement strand
AATATCAAGCACTTCTCAAAGACCACCACGATGAATTAGCCACGATCCTCAGCGAAGAAACCGGCAAGGTATTCGCAGATGCCAAGGGAGATGTATGGCGCGGCATCGAGGTTGTCGAATACGCCTGCAATATTGCCTCCCTTACGATGGGGCAAACCTCGGAAAATGTATCCAGCAACATTGACTCCTACAGCTACAACCACCCGCTCGGCGTCTGTGCCGGAATCACCCCATTCAACTTCCCGGCCATGATTCCCCTGTGGATGTTTCCAATTGCCATCGCCTGTGGCAACTCCTTCGTCCTCAAACCCTCAGAAAAAGACCCCATAACACCCACACGACTGGTCGAGTTGTTCATCGAGGCCGGCTTTCCGCCCGAGGTTCTGCAACTTGTGCACGGGGCCAAGGACCAGGTTGACCGATTACTCACCCACCCCGATATACGCGCCGTGTCTTTCGTGGGCTCAGTCTCAGTCGGGCAGGAAGTCTATCGAACGGGTACGCAACATCTCAAGCGGGTTCAATGCATGGCGGGGGCGAAGAATCACATGGTCATCATGCCCGATGCCGACAAGGAACAAGTGATCAACTGCCTGGTTGGCTCGTCGGTGGGGGCCGCCGGACAACGGTGCATGGCAATCAGTGTCGCCTTGCTGGTCGGCGAGGCTGCTGGTTGGCTCCCTGAGATCCGAGATGCAATGGCCCAGGCTCAACCTGGAGCATCGGATGACGAATCTGCAACCTTCGGGCCACTGATCAGTCAACAAGCCAAGCAACGAGTCCTGGACTTCATTCAAAAAGGCAAGGATGAAGGCGCCGATTGCCTTCTGGACGGCAGCAATTGCTCTGTCGACGGCTACCCCCACGGGAACTGGGTTGGCTCCACATTATTCGCCAACGTCCAACCGCAGATGAGCATTTATACGGAGGAGATCTTTGGGCCGGTATTGATCACGGCACCGGTCAAGGACCTGGATGACGCCATTGCCTGGATCAACGACAGCCCCTATGGCAATGGCACAAGCATCTTTACTTCATCAGGTTGGGCAGCACGTAAATTCCAGAACCTCATCGAGGTCGGCCAAGTCGGCATCAACATCCCAATTCCGGTCCCACTACCGTTCTTCTCCTTTACCGGCTGGAAGAATTCGTTCTATGGAGACCAACATGCCTATGGCAAGGAGGCGGTTCGATTTTATACACAAACGAAAACAATCATGTCACGCTGGTTCGAGACAAACAAAGACCAGTCATCTCAGACCTTTTCCAATATGTAGCCGGCGGCAAGAAACATGAAATACAGAATGAGCAACGGGTAACCATTCCATCTTTCAAAGTACCCCTTCTTAACGGCACGGACGATGTACACCATGAACAGGCCGATCATGACAAGCATGGTTGGCAGGTGCAGGTAAAGAAATATCTCGGGAATCGCCGCGTTCGTATCAATAATCGGCAACTCTTTGGCAATTGCAGAAGCACCAATCACAAAAAGGACATTGAGGATATCCGCCCCAATCACATTGCCCACAAGCAATTCCTTGTGACCCCGGATGATCGCTGTCATACCCACGGCTAATTCGGGCAGTGAGGTGCCAAACGCCACAATCGTTGAAGAAATCACGACCTCCGGAATACCCCATTGGGCCGCCAATACCGTGACAGACCCAATCAGGAAACGGCTTGCCATAATAACGATCGCCAACCCCAGTACGATCAAACCAAGCATCATCCCCACCGACCGAGGTTTTTCATCAGCCTCCCCATCTAAATCAGCATCGGCAGCCACCTCGCCATGGGGGTACGACTTGGCCCAATACACGGAGATCACGAGGTAGATCACAAGCAAGGCCAACATTAGAACACCAACCCACCGACCCAATTCCGCTTCACCACCTTTAATCGCAAAGACAACATAACAAAGCACGGCCAGCAAAACTGCTGATCCGATATCGACACACCCCTGGCGCTTTAAAATAAACCTATCTGCAGGAAGGACCACCAGGATGCAGCCCAGGCCGAAAATCAACCCGGTGTCAGCAATGATCGAACCAACCGCATTACCAAGAGCCAGTCCGGCCCGGCCCTCCCATGCCGCCATCACGGAAACGGCCGCTTCCGGGCTTGTGGTCCCCAGCGATACAATCGTGGCACCCACAACAACCTTGGCAATCCCCAGACGCTGTGCCAACCCGGCCGCACCTTCCACCAACCAATCTGAGCCAATCACCAGATAGTAGATGGCGCCAGCAGCCACCAGCAGCAACATTAACTGGGGCATGGCCGCAAATGCGTTATCGGGAATCAGGTGACTCATTGGGACAGCAGTGTACAAAACAACATGTTTGATGTGAAAACAGTTGGTCCTGCAATCACCCGAGATGACATGGGGCGATCAAGCCAAACGGCCGATGACCGGTTAAGATGAGGTGTCGCCACTGCTGGCACTTATATCCCGACCTTGGTGCGTGGGCATGACTGCCGATTTGACCTCTTCCAATTGCTGGGGCGTACAAAGCAACTGGGCACGTTGCCAAAGTCGCCGGGCCAGATCTGGCCGATTCGAACGCGAGGCCGCAATCGACAGCAATGCATTGGTTGCACCACAGTGTTCAGAAGACATCAGATCCGCCATCAACATCTTGTGCTCGATGCCATCCAGGGCCGGATGGTCATCGCCGAATTGCACTTGGTACCGCGTCTGCAGCGCCAACAAGCGTAAGGCTTCGGCCAGGCTCAGCCGGCATCGATGCAGTTCAGCCAACGCCGCCCCAACACCATGCCAGTCTCGACACTCCACACCCGCCTCTGCCATCATGATCAACAGGTGAGCCTTGACCTGCCGTGCTGGGCCCAACGTATAGGAAAGTATCGACCTGCAAATCACAACCACTTCAGTAAACCGCCTTTGACGGTATCGAAGCATTGCCATGCGATGATAGACCAGGAGACGAACAGCACGATGTAGTGGCCGACGTAAAGTCACATGCCGGATCAAAGATTCAGTCTCACGACCACCAGCCTCAATAAGCTGCACTATTTGAGGTAGTTGCTGTGCCACACGCGCATTGGTCAGGTTAAATAGAATCCAGGCGGCACCGAATAGCACAAAGCACACCAACATTCCAAATGATTCTTGTTGATCAACCACGACCAAGATGAACCCAAGCGCGGCCATCAAGGCAACCGTAAACATCCACCAAATCACGGAATCAACCAGCAACTGCCGACGTAAAGTCGCGGGAACAAAAGCTGGCAGTACCAATTCCGCGTCAGGCGGCTTTAAACTGCCGCCGTCAGCACGATCCCCAGACTGCGATAAACCATCTGATTCCATCATCGTCAGACTTGGTCTCCCGACGGTATCGATCGATCATCAAGCACACGCAATTCACCAAACCTGTGAATCAATTCAACTGCAGGCATCAAGAGGGTCGCCCTGTGCCACCAGACATCCACATCTGCTTTACCCGATGAATCTGACAGGTGATGATAGGACAAGGCCATCAGTGCGTGACCGTAAGCGGCTTCAACACCAAGTGGTCTTAACTGCTCAACAAGCACAGGAGCTAATGCAACTGCATCTTCAAAGTGGTTCGTACGGACATGTTGGACCAGCTGTGAAAACTGATAGGCACCATTGATCACTGTATTGTTGATACTTAAAACAAGTCCCCTTAGGCCCCGAAGATTATCATCCGCATCAGTCAGATGATCTATCTGCAACTGGGCGACAGACCGTTCAATACTGAGCCGAACAGCTTGATCATGATCGCCAGGCAGGCGATCAATAAGAAAGCTGTAGGCCAAAATGGCTGAATCGTAGACCTGCAGTTGGTCAAGACAATGAGCAATACATGAAACCATGCGCCCATGGATAGCAGGAACATCCACCAGTGATGGCAACAACTGCCACGCCCGTTCCAAGGTTGGCAGGTGGTGCCGTAGCATCACCATCTCCTCCACCTCCACTACCTGCCGTTCAAGCCGCCGTACCCGGCGAGCTCTTGCCGAAACAAACCACAGAACCGCAACCAGCGCCATCCATGGCAGCACCGCCGCAATCACATGGTCGAAAGTCAATGAGATGACCAGGACGGCAAAGAATGCCATCATCGGCACCCATGACACCAGCCTTGAGGGCCCACGCGGCACATTGGCCGCAAGATGATCGGCCACCTGATCAGGGGGCGGCAACTGAAATACCTGGGAGTTAGCCAAGGTGAAGCTCGCTATCATTAATCACAGAACTGATGGATTCCAGTGGTATAGCATGACATAAATCAGAACACCGGTCACTGAAACATAGACCCAGATGGGAAATCCAAAACGCGCCACGCGACGATGCCGTTCAAAACGCCCCTTCACACCCAGCCGAATCAACCAGACAGCAAAAACAGGCACCGTCATAGCTAAAATAATATGGCTAAACAACATCAGGTAATAGAGCAGGCGAATGAATCCCTGACCGTTGTAAGGCGTATGCACACCACCTAGTGTTGAGGCACGCCATATGTAGTGCACCACATAACAGACCAGGAACACCATGGACATGACAAATGCACCCACCATACATCGCTTGTGGGCAGTTATGTTCCCCTTTTTGATCATCACAAAACCAGACAACAGCAGCAGTGTTGCCATGCTGTTAAGAAATGCATTGGCGTGAGGTAGAAAAGACAGATTCAATTATGCCTCTCTAATCAACATGAATATTGAACGGCTAAAGCCCCCAGCTAACGGACTGCTGCCACGGAAACCGTGTTCAACTCGTCCACCAGACGTTCCAAGTCAACCTTCAGTTGCCCACGTCTCTTCGAATCCAGGGAATCATAGAAACCCCGGATCTTGCCGTCAGCATCAACGAGGACAAAGTTCGATGTATGGAAGATCGGCATTTTGTCATTTCCGGGATCTTCCTCAACGGTTTGCTTAAAGCCATCTCGGCACAACAACCACACGGCACTCCGCTGCCCGGTCAGGAAAACCCATCGCTTGGGATCGGCATTGTATTTGGCTGCATACTGCTGTAGACGCTGCGGCGTATCAAACTCCGGATCAACACTGATACTGACAAACCGAATACGGTCAGCGTGCGGATTATCAGACAGTGATTCGTAAAGATGCCGCATGTGGCGACTAAGTACGGGACAAAAACCCGCACACCGGGTAAAAATAAAATTCGCAACCCAAACCTTCCCGGCAAACTGTGCATTGGTTACCTTCTCACCATTCCGCTCGATTAACGAAAATGTCGGCAGGTCCAATCCCCGGGCCAGCATCGTATTTCCCGAAGCTGTTGCCCTCAAAACCGGCAGCACCTGGTCATCCGAATCGACATGGGATTTTTCATAAACTGCCATCGAGATCAGAACCATCGTCAGCAGCGAAGAAATCGCCAGCAATACAACCACAAGCGACAAATTGGACAGTTTCCTCACGAACCATCTCCTCGCGGCCGAGCGACAAGCCACCCAGCCAGACTGATTGAAACCACCGCAAACCCCCCCAGAAACACCATGCTCCAGGCCAGCGGCACTGAACCGGTTGGCAAATTCTCCGGCGGACACATCGCCCACCGTAATACCTGCTGGCCATAGGTCAGAGGATTAGCGTACATCACGATCT
>CAUZIY010000193.1:0-5658 GCA_963579995.1 Phycisphaerae bacterium | reverse complement strand
CGTTTCTTCATCAACAACAAGCCAGCGATCGTAGCCGATAGCATTCAGGCTTTTCAACACTTCGGCAAGGCTCAATACTCCTTGCCCCAGAGGACAGAAATAACCTTCCTCTGATACATCTTTCAGATGCACATTTGATATGAAACTCCTAAATCGCTTGATACATCCACCAAGGTCTGCCATGCCGCCCTTTGCCGCGTGGGCGGTGTCAAAGGTAATGCCGCAAAGGCTCGGGTCAAGGCTCTGCGTCAGCTTGTCCAAATCCTCTGCGCTTTCAAACAAGCACCCGGCGTGGTTATGCAGCGAGACATGAACGGAGTGAGACTCAGCTATCTTGCCGACATCATGGAGTATTCCTGCGACACGATGGTATCGATCCATGGAAATGTCTGAGCGGTCCACTGAGGAACAGATACAGACTTCTTCAGCCTCAATCTCTGCGGCAAACGCCAAAACGGGCCGGAGCGTTTCGGGCCAGGTCTCTGGATCCGCACGACCTAAGTAGACCACCATGCCTGCGCGCGCCATACAGGCGCAATCTCCGAAGTGCTCCATGAACAGTTGCCGGTTGGACTTGGCCAAATCATATTGCTGCGGCTTCATCTGCACGCCGTCATAGCCGGCAACCTGCGCGGCACGAAACAGTGTCCGTGCCGCATCCGGTGTCTCACTAGGGCTTGAAATCGCGATCTTCACAGAATCCCCTTGACCTCGGTTGGTTCGCCGGTCTGCAACGCCCTGTTGAGCGCCTCGATCACAGCCATGGTATGTGTGGCCTGTGCGATGGTGGATTGAGGTACCGTGTTCCGGGAGATGGCATCCACAAAAGCCTGTAACTCACCTGCAAAGCCCATTTCTACTGATGAATGCGAAGTGCCGGCCACGAACTCGGGCTTGTGAGCAGACACGGGCCTGTCGTGTTGGAATGCAAGCATTTCTACCGAGTTATCGACTTGAACGCAAAGGCCCTCAGTGGTGATGAGCGTCACCTGTTCCCATCCGCGCCTGTAGGACATCCGATCCGTGAGGGACAGCGTGCCGACAGCAGAACCAGCAAAAGTGAGTGCGATCGAATATGTGGCCTCCGGCCCTTTGGTCGCACAAACTGACCCAATCGATCCGCACAAAAACGCGGCGAGGTCCAGCACGTGAATGGCTGAATCCAGAATGTAGTGGTTCCCACTTTGGTAGGGTCCGGATGTGCGCAAAATGTTCAGAAGCGCTGGTTCTCCGTAGGTCTTCTCTTCAAGAAGGCCTTTGGTCTTGACGTATGCCGGCGCAAACCTCTTCTTGAAAGCGGTCATGCAGACTTTCCCAGTGCGGTTTTGGGCCTTCAGCACCTGTTGACATTGGGCCAGATCTACGGCCGGTGGCTTCTCGGTGTAGACATGATGGCCGGATTCCATTAATTCGATCGCGCACCTGGCATGGAAATCCGGTCCGACGCATACTAGCACGCCGTCCGGCTTCTCGGTCTCCAGCATTACCCGGTAGTCCGAGTAGGAATTGGGGATTCCGTATGCCTGGGCTAGTGCCTGCGCCTTGTCTTTGTCTAAGTCGGCATTGGCCACCACGCGGGCGTTCCTGAGCAAAGCAAAGCACGGGTATACGTTCCGAGATGCATGCCTGCCCGCCCCGATCATACATAAGCTAGTGTCTCTGGCTTGTTCCATTCCTGTATCCCCGTACTGAGCCGAACTAGTATTTAACCGGCCTAAGTAATGCGCCGATTCGCGCCGGTTTTCGCAGGTAAACACTCCTGCACTTCTGGGCTGTAAGTCTAGACTTCTAAAATCATTATATCCTATGCAGGCTCCAGTTTACTGCGTGTTATCCGGCGTTTTTCGCGGGGATACGCGCACTAGCGGGTCAATCAGCCAGAACGTGATGCGGCGGCCTGGATCTACATAGAAGCATGTGTGATAATTATCACATGAAGGCTAATCGGCCCCAACTACCGCGTCGGTGCCGAACAGAATCACCCACTGATTCCGGGGGGTCTGGGGGGCACTTCGACCGTAGCGATGTAGCTCTGTTGTGCCGTTCGACGCGTTGGCAGATCACAGATGAAGACCGAGGCAAGATCAAGCGTAAGCTGATCGATGCCCTGGAACTCGCAACTAGACCGCGCGATATCGCATCACTGTCTAAAGCATTGATTGCCTGTGAAGCTCAGAACCAGCGCGACGATCTTCTGCTAGCAAAACAAGACAGTGGAAACCCGGAAGAACAAGAGTTGAAAATCACCGTTGAGCATGTAGATATGGATCGTATCGGTGATGGGGGATTGTGAATGCCAATCCCGTTCTACGGAAGGCGGCGGAGGCTGAGGGGCTATTAGGAGTGTTCGCGTTAACCGTCGGGCTGTTTTGATTTGGCCTGTTTCATTGCTTGAGACAACACCGGGTGGAATAGATGACTCTTGTTTTGATCAAGATTGAGCGGTAACGATAGGTTGCATATCACATCGCTCTCCAATTCCCAAGGTCGCGGATGAACGACCCAGATGACGAAGGCGTTGTCATCCATCCATCGCGAAATAGCTTCTTCGCCATCACCAAAAGTCATCCTCCAGGCCTTCTGGGAGCTGTTTAAGTTTCGCAACCGGCTGAAACCCAAGAAGGCAAAGTGCAGGTGACACTGCAGGCAACATCTGTTTTCTGTTCTTTTTAGAAAAACTGGGCTACTGTGGCGCCGAGTTCGTTGTGCGAAAGGCGAACAACTTGCCCCGCTTGATGATAAAACGGATGACCAACGGCTGGTGTGATGCGGCATCGGCTAAAGTTCTCTTGCCTTTCTCGTCTTGCCATACCACCTGATATTGCAATTTATCCTGTTGTATTAGTTGGCTGCGATCTCGCTCAAAGCCCTCAATGGGATTTGATTGATACTGCACAACCGGACCACTCTCTCCAATTAATTCAACTTGAAGATCTGCGGGATGAACATCGGCATTCACAATCAATGTGGATGGCGCAAAACGAAGTGGGCGTGTTTCCAATATCCCGGCACGATCAGGATCCATTGGGGCCAGGCTTATGAAACGATCGACTGGAAGTGTCTTGATGCGGAATTTATGGTTTGCCAGATACATCACACCATCCTTGACCACCAGTGCCCGAGTCCAGAATGGGGTAATCTCCCGGTCGAGAACAGGATGCCAATTCCAGCCGTCACGGCTGGTCGCCATTTGTTGTATCCATCGCCATTTTTTCTTATTGGTGTGATCAGGCGGCAACCCAATATCCAGAACCGTAAGGAAACCCAAAAGCAATTCGCCATATGCACATGCCTGAAGATCATGATTTTGGACATACGGCCAACCATCTGCTTCAGAAACAAGATTGATGGCCGCTTTGGGTGTCCAATCGTTGAAGTCCGTGCTATGGAGCACTCCGGTCATACGAAAGTAATGAGAGGGTTGAGGGTGGTACGACTGGGCACGTGTATAGGCAAAGTAACGCCCCAGATGGTCAACCCAGATCAGGCTAGGTGGCGTGTCACACTTGGTCTTGCTGATCCAATGCGGTTCACTCCAATGCAGACCATCTTCTGACCATACCGTGTACAGACCGCGACCCGTTCGGTCTTGTGGTGTATTGCGCTTGCGAAAGATCCCTTTATAAGGCCGCTTTGGATCGTGGGGCGTTCGAATCACAAATACGTGCATCGCCTCGCCAGAAGGACTCAATACAATATTGGTCTTGGCGTGCTCGCCATATTGATGGATGTCCAACATCGGCTTTTGCCAATGCAACGCATCATCGCTTTCAGCGTAACAGATGTATCCGCCGGTACCTTCCTTGACTTCCTCTGCCCCGCGCGAAGTGTAATACATTCTGAACTTGCCATAATCAGGATCCCACAACACCGTGGGGTGAGAAATACGGCCTGCCTCCCAAGGGTGCTCAGGCTTGATAACACCCTGTGCAGAAAAAGTGTGGGGCGTTTCTAATTTCCGCTCAAGGTTAATCGTGGTGCCAATCGCACAATCGTCAAGAAAAAGATGCGGTTCCTGTGAAAGTGTGATGACGAACGGATGATCTATCGTTTTCGCTCCAGATGCCGTACAGCACAGAATGCCAAAAAGCACCAACTCCAAAAGAACCGCCGGGATATCGTTACCAGGCGCAGGTTTTATTGACCTTGAAAATCCTGCCATTTTCCTTACGTTATGCATCAGATGCCCTCCAACGCAAGCTCGTTGGCCCGGTGATATGACACACGAGTATGCTCTGCAGCCAACTGAAGCATCGGCTGACGCGTCATACATTCGTCAACCGGAGGCAGCTCGCCGCGTTTCACGCGTTCAGTGAGTGATGGCGATTCATGAAAGGTTTGCGGGACTGGGCCGGAATAAATAAAACTGTGAACAGGTTGAGTAGCACATGTGGTTTCCGAGATGAGCAAGGATCCGGCAGCAATAACCGGTAGGATCATCCAGCCTTCAGGAACTAGTTTGTCATTTGCCTTTGGGGCTGGACTTGTTGAGGCTTCAACCGAGAGGGTGTTATCTAGCTTGGAGCGCAACCCATCATCGCCACTATCGATACTCGGAGCAGGATCTACCGGCAGTGCGGCTGCAGATTTGTTTGAAAGTTCTTCAACCCGAAGTGTGATGTAACGGTACTTAGCTTTCTTCTCGTTACCTTCAGTTAAAGCCATGGCCTTGGCCCAGAGTGCAGGGTTCTGCTTGCCGCCATCAACTTCCTGCGTGGCGTCGAGATAAAGTGTTTTATCATCCATAAGGAACCTAAATTAAGAGATTATGTCGAGGCCGCAAACCATTGTGGATCTACCGCCCAATTGTATCCCCCACGGTGATATGGACTATCCGGCACTTCGCAATGCGCCAACGGAATACTGGCGCTGCCGTGTTATGGCAGATGTTATTCGTACTGAAGCTCATTGAGCTTCCAGTACGCCTTCGTCTTGTAAATCTTTTCGTTGTCCTTCGCATGATCTGCTGCGGTCTTCCCTTCCTTGTCCTTTGCCTTGGCGTTCACGCCAGCCTTAAGAAGCACTTCAATCACCTCGGGGTTGTCGTGCCTTGCAGCCCACATCAACGGGGTCGAGCCATACTCGTCTTTCGCCTCGATGTCTGCGCCAGCCTTCAGGAGTGTTTCAATCACCTTGGGGCTCTTGTTTATCTCTACGGCGTCGAACAAATTGCTATTTTCTGGGCTTAACAACTTTGGTAATATCCTTGACAGAGTTTTCGACACTGGGACCTGTATTTACTCAGACAGATTCTGTTGCCGGATCTGCATCTTGTAATTCAATGCCAACCATTTCAGATAGCGTGCAGGCAGCGGTGTAATGATCGCCATTGTCAATGCTAACGATGTACAACTCGCCGCTGCCTTGATCCTTGGCGCTTATCCTGCAGGCTTCAATGTCGATGTCATAACCAAGCCATTTGATTTGGTCCAGGAGATATTTAGTTAACGAGCTGGACATGATGACTGTTTTATAATCGTGGCGATTTGGAACGTCAATAGATTTCTATGAAAGGCGGCGTTATTCTGGTGCTCGAACGTTTCGGCGGTGTTGCCGGGCGAACGTCATATGGGAAATGTCGAATAAACCCGAAAAGGAATCAGACAACATGCGACCCCATCGAATCACCACCATTGGCTTGATAAGTCTATTAGCCGT
>CAUZIY010000192.1:0-5663 GCA_963579995.1 Phycisphaerae bacterium | reverse complement strand
AATGCCAATGTGCCTTGGCAGATGCATGTTGATACAACAGCCTCCAGTACCGCATGGGATTCAGGCGAACTTCCGGCACGGCTCCGGCAGATCGCCAGGGATTACCCGGGTAACACCGCATGGTATACAAAGGATGAACCACAGTTCCTCAGCATGCACGATAGCGCACCGATTTCAGTCTGGCTGAAAACCGTGTTCCCGGATTCAAAGGTTATTACAAATGCCCTGCCCTACGGTGCCAGTGCAAGAAAAATGTATGGAGACGATAGTCGTCCTGGTTACAACTATGAGCAGTATCTCGACGATATCATTACCATCATCCAGCCCGACATCCTGATGGTCGACCAGTATCCCTTTGCGGATGATGGTGACACCAGTCGGAACTTCATGCACAGCACCATGGATAAGATTCGGGACGCGGCACAGAATCACCAGATACCCTATCACATTTTTGTTCAGGGATTTGACAAGGATTCACTGGGCCGTCGGCTTCCCAGTGAATCGGATATTCGCATGCAGGTTTTCGCCGCGATGGCGCATGGTTTTACGGGTATTTCCTATTTCACTTACGATCCATTTGGCGATTACGGTGGCGGTGACCGAACACTGGTCAGTCCCTACGGTGGCCCCACACCGCAAATCTTCGAGGATGTCACCAAAACAAATGCCGAAGTCGCCATCCTGGGCAAGGCCCTGGGAAGGCTCGACAACACGGAAGTTCGGTGGGTTGATGGTGGAACTGGATCAGGACCACCAAGCCATAATGACTGGTCGGTTGGAGCTGGTGGTGACGGGCATATCAAGGACATCATGGTGATTGACGTTGAAGGTGGTGGGATCGGTTCTGATGAAGATGGCTTGATCGGCTTTTTTGAAGATGATCATGGGGAAAACTATTTCCTGTTGGCCAACATGTATCACAAGGCAGATACGGCGGCTGCTGATACGGAATTGGAATTCCACGTGCTATTTGACGAAGACGTCAACCAACTTCTGCGTCTGAATCGCCAGACAGGATTGATTGATGTGATCTCGTTCAATAATAACCTGTTGAATGTGACTCTTCCTGGCGGAACTGGTGATCTGTTCAAGTACGTTACGGGTTATGCTGATGTGTTTCCCATTGCAGGCGATGCAAATGCGGATGGGATCGTGGATATCAGTGACCTGGC
Organism: Phycisphaerae bacterium; assembly: GCA_963579995.1. GTDB lineage: Bacteria > Planctomycetota > Phycisphaerae > Phycisphaerales > Phycisphaeraceae > UBA6626. Next base: position 4,491 of record CAUZIY010000192.1, on the reverse strand, counting down.
AATCCTTGGTGCCAATTTCAACAAGGTCAACCAGGTCCTGGCAACCGGGGATTTCAATGGTGATGGCGAGGTGGATGTTTCAGATCTCGCAATTCTTGGTGTCAACTGGACGGTATCCGGGAATGTATCAGTTTCGTCCGGTCCAATTGGCATCAGTTCAAGTGCGATCATACCGGAACCGGCCACCGTGGCTATCGGATTTTTGGGGTTTGCGGGTATGGCTTGTCGGGGGCGATATGCAGTCAGGTAGGCTGGCGTCCACGGTCTAGGTGGCTGACCTTAACTGTCTTGTGCAACCGCATTGATGTTTTCCGCCTTGGTCTTGTCAATCTCAAAACAGTTCACCTGGTTGTCGAACATGATGCGCTGGGCATATGCAATGGCCTGCGATTCAGTCAGTTGTCGATCATCAATCTCGGCCTGTAGTGTTCTTGCAAGGTGATGTCGCATCTGTAGGCAATACGCATAGGCGCTCGTTGGCCAGTGGGTGTCACCGCCAAAGGCAAATAGCTTGTTGGCCGGTGCGGCGTGGATCATATGGCGGACGAATTGGCCGGAGGCGGCAGGATTGATCGACCAGGCCCAGCATAGATCCGCCCATGCGTTGGGGAAATGCTTGGTCATGGCAACAAGTTCTTCGGTGTAGGGATAAGCGATGTGCATCAGCACGAAACGGGTGTTGGGATATTCAACCAGCAACGGGCATAGATGACCGGCCCGGATACGGTCGGTGATCATCTTGTTGTTGCCAGCGTAATAACCGGTGTGGATCTTAAGTGGCAAGTGATATTCACCTGCCAACTGGGCGGCCTGTGCCAGGCACCAATCGCCAAGACACAGGCGTCCATTTTGATCCATGTTTTCAGGGTTGGTTAGAACCTCATTAAGGGCCCGGTCGGCGTCTTCATCGCTGACCGGTTGCCAACGAAGTGTACGGTTGTAAGCGTGTTGTGTCTTTACCGCGATGGCCCGTTGTGCGTGGCGTGCAAACAACTGTTCCATTGCGGATCGAAGTGATCGCAAATCCTTGACACCAACCCCGGTTTCGCCTTCCAATTCATCCCAATCAACGCCTTGTGACACGAAGCCAACCCATGAAATGTCGGAGAGAAAAAAATCTGGTCCTGAGTCGTCGGGATGACATGTGTGCATCTTGTCATCAATCTGGACATGATCAATTTTGGCCACATCACGAAGCAGATGCAACCGCTGGCCATTGCAGCGCAGGGACTCAAGGGTTGGTTGGGCTGCCTGCAAGGCATCAGGGGTGATCTCCTCGATCCCATAGACGTTTTGGGCCAGAATCTGGACAGACTGGCCATACCCGGTATGCCGGATATTCTCCCAGGCCTGGGCAATACCGTTCCATCGGTTTTTGATATCGGGGTCGTGCCCATCGTCCAGCCGCCTGGCTGCTTCGGGGGACGCACCGCCGCTGATGAGGTCGGCCTTTGTGTAATTTGCAAAAAGGTCCTGGAGGACATCCTGGGGTCCCTGTTCGACCCATTGGTGTTCCGTGCGCAGGTGTTCATGTGTATCAATAACCAGTGCGTTATTGATAAAATCTTGCAGTTGTGTGGTCATGTGTGTTTTCATTCAGTTGGTAGTGAATTTGCTGGTGCGAAGTTGTAGTCATCTTATAACTCGTCCAAGCATCTGCATGTCACCTGTGGGTTTGGTTGTTATTCATCGGTCCTATGCTGTAAGCCGGTCAAGATTAACGATGTGAACCTACCACAAGCACCCGATGGCCGGTGATGTAATTCTAGGATTGTACTGGCGGTTCTGGTCTTTGATCGGTCGTATCCCGGGAATCATGGGATTCAATATCATCCAGTGTAGGGACAAGGGTAGCCATGCTCCCCAGCATGGTACGCAGTGGCCTGGTGATGAAAGCGATCATTTTTGCACTTGGCACTTCCTTTCCCTGCCGTAATCTGGTGCGAATGGCATGGGGCAAAGTAAACAGTAATGCCGAGCAGATAAAAAGAAGGTGGTAGGCATTTAAGTGCAAGGCTCCCTGGTGTATTTCAAAATCACCAAACCAGGTCAGCAATGCGCCACCTACCAACCCCGCTAATCCAATTGACACCATGCCTAGGACCGTGGCGACTGTGATATAGGCGGCCTGGTGATCCTGTTGCACGATACTGAACATGTAGCGGGTCTGCACAATACTGTTGCCCCCATTGAATATGCCAATGGTGGCCAGCACAATCAGTGTCAGTACAAGACCGCTGGTGGTGTTATCCACCAGAAGCCAGGCGGCAATCGCCACCATCATGCCCACGTGCGAAATACTGAAAATACCACGATTGCCAATACGATCAGCAAGTTTGCCCCATGCAAACTGGGTTAATATGCCACCAAGAAACAATGTGGCCGGTCCAAGCAGCAATACAGAATCCGGATAGCCCAGTGATTTGAGATAGACGACACGAAATGGATCGGCCAGTCCCAAGGCAGTGCCGTAACACAGGATATAAAGGAGCATCCATCGGAACCGGTGATCACGCAGCGGCCTGCTGATCATCTTGGGCATTGACTCGCTTATGCCCAAAGGTGGCCTTTCTTTGGCAGGCAGCAGGCAAAGAATGTAGATGCCCTGGCTGAGCAGGCCAATTGCCATGGCGCTGCGAATCAGCCACCACGGTGCTTCATCCCTGGCCAGCAGGGCCAGGGACACCAGCCAGATCAGAAGAATCAGTTTCCAATAAGTTCGCATTCGACCAAAAAATCTTCCACGGTTTTCTGCCGTTGTATTGTCATGCAGCAGCGGCATCCAGGCCGTCAGGGACATTGTCCGGGTGACATGGCGAATACTGACAAGAATCATGAATGACGGCAGTGCCCATTCGCGGTAGTGCTTCCAGATCTCAGGCAGGAACAGCAGCGGCACCATGGCGATCAGGGTCAGCGTATTCCACAGGATCAGGACAAATTTCTTGCCACGTCGTTGTACCTGTCCCATCGTGACCAGTTGGAGTACAAAGGTACCCAGATGGATGGCGTTCAACGCACCGATATAGAAAGGCGTCGCACCCATCTTCAGCGCGACCAATGTTGAAAACGGAGCGCATGTAATATTTGCCGCGAGAATGGCGATGCAGCTTGCGCAGATTAAATAACGCTGGCTGCGGGGATCAGGCTGGGGACCGGCGTTTTCATGTGACATCTAGATTTTCGAAGCGGACAGAACGTGTGTCGGCTTCTTTTCCTGTTGGTTCAGTCAGTTTTCCATAGAGTTGTGGTCGACGCGTTCTTATCCAGCGACGTCCAGTGGACATCTCAAGGCGTTGGGCCTGGAGGTCGGCAACGACCATGTCATCAGCCGCCCGGCAGGTTTCGGTCAGGATCTCACCGTAAGGGTCAAGGATCATTGCATTGCCGGTCCGGACCTCGTCGTCGTCGACACCGACTCCATTGGCATAGACCAGGAACACGCCGTTGTCATGAGCTCGGGCGGGAAGCCAGCGTAATAACCAGGCACGGCCCTTGTGGGAGCGAAACTCGGTCTCAATCCGTGACGGGTATTCATGACGCTCTTCCCATAGCTTGGGGTCGATGGTTCCCATGCACCCGGGACTTGGAGAGTTGCAGCCACCTGTTTGGTGTGGTGCAAGCAGGATTTCGGCACCATTAAGCGCCGTAATCCGCACGTTTTCACCGATATTATTGTCGTAGCAGATCAGTACCCCCATCCGGCATCCATGTGGCGTATCAAACACCGTGTACTGATTCCCGCTGGCCATATGTTCACTGATAAAGCAGTGCAACTTTCGATGGCAGGCATGTTGACCGTTCGGCATGGCCACCACGTAGGAGTTATACAGCTGCCCGTCGTCACCACGTTCAATAAGTCCTGCGCCGATTGTCATGTTATTCTGAGCCGACAAAGCGAGTAGTTTACGTGTCGATTCTCCACCTGGCACTGATTCAGCAAGATCATTTACCTGTTCGCGTGACAGCTTGCGCACATGCCAGTAGCCGGTAATGCACATTTCAGGAAACACAATCAGCTGGACACCCTGTAATGCTGCCTTATCAATAAATCTCATGATCGTGTCTAGGTTTTTAGCTTTATCCCCCGGCGCATGATTGAACTGAACAGCTGCGGCTTGGATGTCATTCATGTTAATTAAATCCTCTTGTTCATTGCGGGCTGTTGCGGTTCAACCTGTATGGCCGGACAGAGGATTGGTGCCTTGGGGTGGCCGAGACAATCATTGGGCGACACAACCATGCGGTGGTTATGATGGCTGGTTAACCGTTTCATTGGGAACCAATATACATGGTGTTGGGGATGGTGTGCCCAAGCTTATCCGTGACCATTCATGGGTTTTCCTATTATAAGAAAATTGGGGCGATACGGGATGTGTTATCACCTGCTGAAACTCACAATCCCATAACGATTGGATGCCGTAGACAAGATCCTTTATAAGTCCCGATGTGAAGTCATTATCGCAGGAGACAGGTAACCTGGTGTCCACT
>CAUZIY010000191.1:0-5675 GCA_963579995.1 Phycisphaerae bacterium | reverse complement strand
GATGGATTTTGCTATGCCTTTTATTCACAACCTGTACCTGATGAGGATGGCTACGGCATCTTGAAAGAGCGTTGGCGTTTTGATTGCAACCCTCCACAGTACAAGGCCACCGAAGATGGCAAGGCGATCCGTTACCCTGCCTATGAAGGTCCCAGCGAGATTATTGCCTCCCCCGTGTTCTATGAAAATAAAGTTTATGTGGCCATTGGTCAGGATCCTGAACATGGCGAGGGCGTTGGATCACTAAGCTGTATTGATGCCACGCAACAAGGCGATATTTCCCGTTCGGGTCTCATATGGCAATACACCAAGATCAACCGGGCAATCTCAACTGTTTCAGTTGTCGATGACCTGCTTTACATTGCCGATTACGCGGGTGTTGTGCACTGTCTCGATGCTAACCGCGGCGAGGTCTATTGGACGCATGACACACTGGGTCATATCTGGGGCTCCACGCTGGTATCAGGTGGAAAGGTTTACATCGGTAATGAAGACGGTGTGTTTACCATTCTTGCCGTTGGTAAAAAGAAAAAGGTGATTGCTGAAATCATGTTTGACGGCCCTATCTATTCATCGCCAATTATCGCCAATGGGACACTGTATGTGGCCACGATGTCACATCTATATGCAATTGCACACGGCGGACGATAGAACACGGGTTGTCTCTATCGGGAGAATTGGATTTTCCGGGTTTTGCATTGTTAATAATCAGTTAAGAAAGTGAGTAGCCCAGATCAGGCCATTTCCATCCTGTCAAAACAGGCGGCCTGGGGAGTGCGAATCACGTTGAAACTCGGATCATAAGTCGCAACCGAGAAAGCCAATGTGTTTTTGCTGCGCCGTAGCGATTTTTTGGTGATACACATCCGCTCCGGCTTCTGCGATGTTATACTGGCCTGTTGTCATGTAACAGGCATCAATGAAACTTTCCGCATAGCATTGGGATCACCGGACGTTGACCAAAGGCCTTATGAATCCACCGAATAAAGCAGCAAAGTTCATCTGGTTGTTGGCGGTTGTATTATTCATATTGCACCAGGACTACTGGTGGTGGTCCGATCAATCAATTGTCTTTGGCTTTCTGCCCATCGGACTTGCATACCACGCGATCTATTCACTGCTCGCGGCCCTGCTCTGGGCGTTGGCAGTCAAGTTCACCTGGCCAACCGCATGGGAAGCATGGGCTGATGAGCAAGATCAAGAGAGGCCGCGCAATTGACCCCATATATCCCCCTGCTTGTCATTGGTGGTTATCTGATCGGGCTGCTCATACTCGGCCTTGTCAGTAACATGTTTTTTCGGGGCACAAGTGGCGATTATTTTGTGGCCAGCCGCTCAATCGGACCTTTTATGTTGCTCATGAGTGTTTTCGGTACGACCATGACCGCCTTTGCTTTGGTGGGGTCAACCGGCAAGGCTTATAACACGGGGATTGGTGTCTATGGGCTCATGGCATCCTGGTCGGGTCTTATCCACTCGGCTTGTTTTTTCCTTGTGGGGATCAAGCTTTGGGCGATTGGAAAACGTTATGGCTATACGACCCAGTGTCAGTTCTTTCGTGACCGTTTTGAGTCGCCAGCACTTGGCTATATGCTTTTTCCTGTGCTCGTTGCGCTGATTATTCCCTACCTTTTAATTGGTTTGCTTGGTGCCGGTGCCGTGGTACGCGGGCTGACCATCAAGATGTTTCCGGAGGTCTTTGCTTCGACAAATGGTGCGATTCCTCCGTGGTTGACGGGTCTGGTGATTTGTGGCGTTGTGTTGACTTATGTCTTTGTCGGTGGCGTTCGCAGTACGGTATGGGCAAACACATTCCAAACGCTGGTCTTCATGTTGACGGGTATCATCGCATTCTTCATGATTGCCAAGGCGCTGGGTGGCCCATCGGCGGCGACGCGAATTGTCGGTGAACATTCTGATAAACATTCGCTTCTAATGCGCGAGGGCCATATTGGCCGCTGGCAGTTCTTTACGTACCTGTTCGTACCGCTGTCGGTCGGCATGTTTCCGCATTTATTTCAGCATTGGCTCACTGCACGTAGCGCCAAGACATTTCGCCTGACAGTCATCTTTCATCCCATCTGCATTATGATCGTTTGGGTGCCCTGTGTCCTGATCGGCATCTGGGCTGCCGGCAAAGGATTGGCACCCCCGCCGGGTGCCAATCAGAATGCCATCCTCGGCGTGGCAGTAAAAAGACTTGTTGCATCACCATGGTTGGCTGGGTTGCTCACCGCAGGAATTCTGGCCGCCATTATGTCGTCGCTTGATTCTCAGTTCATGTGCGTTGGTTCGATGTTCACCAATGATATCGCCATTCGGATCTGTGGCCCGAAGTTATTAAGTGATCGGCAGAAGCTTAACCTGGCTCGAGGCTTCGTCGTCTTTGTGGTCGTGGTCACGTATCTGATTTCACTGATCACGACAAAACATATATTTGATCTGGCCGTTTGGTGCTTCAGTGGCTACGCAGCTCTTTTTCCAATTGTCTTGGCTGCAGTGTACTGGAAACGGGCAACAGGTCCCGCTGTGATTGCTGCGGTTTTTGTCACGGTTGCGGTCTGGACTTTTTTGTTCAAACAATCAGGATATGGAGGTGAATACCTGTTGTTCTCGCATTGGTTTGGTGAAACTGATGGCATCATGCCGGTGGCCGTCATTACCATCGCTTGCTTCTTGACGTTAGTTGTTGTGTCCTGGATAACTTCGCCACCTTCGGCCCAAACGGTGAGAAAGTTCTTCCCTGATTTCAAGAGGGAACAGACGACTCAATGAGTGATGACGCATTAGGTATTCTTGATGAGCACGTGCGCCAAATCATGGCGTGGCACTTTTCGCCTGAAACCGGTACCCCTTTTTGGCTAGAGTGGGCACGGCAATCCAACTTTGATGCGATCGGTGAGATCAACTGTTTTGATGATTTAAATAAGATTCCTCGATTTGAAGATGCTTGGCTACGCAAATTAGGTCATGAGAAGTGGATTCCGCATGGTTATAAGGGCCAACCTTTCAAGGTGTTTGAAACCGGCGGTACAACAGGGATGCCCAAGCAGCGGCTTAGTTGGAAGGACCATCTGACCGACTATACCGAGTTCTCACGTATGCTTGATAATCATTATGCTGATGCATTTCCCCATGGGTCTAACTGGTTGATGCTGGGGCCGACCGGCCCACGCCGATTACGGTTGTCGATTGAACATCTTGCCAATATACGCGGTGGTGCATGTTACTTTATTGACTTGGATCCACGGTGGGTTAAGAGCGAATTATCGCAGCGTCGATCCGGTCAAGTTAAACAGTACATGAATCATGTGATCGGCCAGGCGGTCCAATTGCTGCGCCATCGAAACATCACCTGCCTGTTTTCTACGCCACGTCTGCTCGAAGCGTTGGATGAGAAGATCAACGTTCCAGATTCAGGGATTAAAGGGGTGTTCTGTGGAGGGACGTCCATGACTCCACAGGTCATCCGGGTCCTAGTTGAGGAAATTCTTGGGAACAGAGCCGCCCTGGTCCCCACCTACGGCAACACGCTCATGGGACTGGCGGTGGCCAAGCCCGTGGCCGTTGAAGAGGACTATGCACTGACCTATTACGCCCCACAACCACGCGCAGTGCTCCGCGTGGTTGATCTGGAAAACCCTGATCACACCGTCGGGTACGATCAATGGGGGCGTATTGAACTGACAACACTGACACGCGAATTCTTAATGCCCCGTTTTCTTGAGCGGGATGAAGCAGTCCGGCGTCATCCATGGATGGGGCAATCCGGGTGCTCGTGGGATGGTGTCGGTGAGGTACGACCCTTGGGCGCACAACAGCAGATGACGGTCGAAGGTGTGTATTAAATGGCGATTACGGTGCCACTGTTACGGATGGGTAAACCGTACGAGAGCCTTGCCACGGCTGATGTGATTGGCGCTCGTGACGGCGAGCCGTTGGCGATGGTGAGCCAGGCAAATCCGGGTTTGATTCGCCGGGATCTGGGGCAATTGCAGCGATCGGTTCTTCAAGCATTTTCAATGGCGGATATATTTGATATCTGCCGTCAAGCCGCAGTGCATTTTCGAGAAGATAACCTGCCGGTTGGCAATGAAAGTCAAGGGCAATCACCTCGTCAATATATTGAAATGCTATCAGCTACAAGTGGTCTGCCCCATACACTATGCCATAGTAATGTCGATAAAATATGCTATGTACTTTCAAATATGGCCCGGATCGTCGATGGTTTGACCCGCGGCGTCGATCATCGGGCGATTGAGGTCGGCATGGGTGCAAAGGGCGATATTCCCCTTGGCTATTTGCCGACAACGGATGCGCTCGGTGTTGTGTTACCAAGTAATTCACCCGGTGTGAATTCTATTTGGTTGCCGGCTATTGCGCTGAAAATACCAGTTTTGATCAAACCTGGGCGTGATGAGCCATGGACCCCACTGAGAATTATCCGGGCATTGATCGCAGCTGGATATCCACCGCAGGCATTGGGTTATTATCCAACCGATCACGAAGGCGCTGATGTCATCGCCACCATGTGTGGCCGTAGCATTATTTTTGGCGATGATCTGACCATGGCACGGTACGCAGGAAATCCGGATATCCAGGTCCATGGTGCCGGCTACAGTAAATGTATCCTCGGCCCGGATGTCATCGACCATTGGGATGAGTTTCTCGATGTGCTGGAAAGTTCCATCACGGATAATGGTGGTAGAAGTTGTATCAATGCGTCTTGTATTGTCGTACCCAGGCATGCCGACAAGATTGCCGATGGATTGGCACGGCGACTGGCACGCATTCAGCCACGATCAGCCGAGGACAGTCGTGCACAGCTTGCTGCATTCACAAACGCCAACGTCGCAGATGCGATTGATCGATCTATTGACCAATGCTTGGAAACAAGTGGTGCTGCCGACACGACAGCTTTGGCCAGGCGTAGCCCACGCAAAGTATGTTACGACAACTTGAACTATCTGCAGCCCACAATCATCCGATGCTACTCGCTGGATCATCCCCTGGCGAATACCGAATATATGTTTCCCTTTGCAAGTGTTGTGGAAATGCCGATAGAGAAAATACCACAATGGATAGGCCCAACGTTGGTTGCCACCGTTGTGACCAACGACAAACCAGTGGCGAATCGTTTTCTCCATTGTCCACACATAGATCGTCTTAATATTGGTGCGATTCCGACCAGTCATGTTGACTGGAACCAGCCCCACGAAGGCAACCTTTTTGATTTCCTGTATCGTCGACGTGCGATTCGACACCAGATGGTTTCTATTAGCACATGACCTTTTGTTCGTCATCATTTAATCTCAAATCACGAACGAAAGTCGTATATGGCTGCGATGCTGTTGCGCGAGTTGACCTGCTGGCGCGTGAGTTGAACGGACAATCCGCCCTCCTGGTGACGGATCCGGGTGTACATGGGGCCGGCCACAGCGATCATGTCAGGAAGATCCTAGAAGCTTCAGGTGTAAGGGTAAATATCTTCGATCAGGTTCATGAGAATCCTACAACCGACGATGTGAATGCCTGCGTCGCCAAAGCCCTGGCCGCCGACCGTCCGATTGATCTGATTGTTGGACTTGGTGGCGGCAGTAGTCTTGACACGGCTAAAGGCTGCAATTTCTTACTTACGAATGGTGGCGAGATGGTTGATTACTGGGGGGCCGACA
>CAUZIY010000190.1:0-5686 GCA_963579995.1 Phycisphaerae bacterium | reverse complement strand
AACCCGGGAATTGTGCATCACCGAATCGTAAAAGTTCACCCGTACCGCCTGGCAATGTGATTTGGAACTTGCCGTTGGTGACCCAGAACGATTCGGGATGTCCTGTTTCGCGTGATAACCGGCTAATCACCTGGACCCTGGGATCGAGTGTCAACGTCACGGTCAGGGCCCGCTCGTCCGCTGTTGCGTCTTTACCATGCCATAGATTGGTCAGCATGAAATATAGTTGGCCGTCATCATCCCTGAAATAACCAACCAACACGTCCTTCCACTCGGCAGGATCGGCATCTTCAATCCTGATGGTCTTGATGAACTGATCACCTCCGGCCCCCTGCTCCCAGGCGGTTGCGTAATCCGGCAGCGTATTACCTTGATGTGTTACGTACCGCACATCCGTACTCTCAAGAAATCGCAGGGCCTGACCGACGTGACCGACTTCCTGATTGAGTCTGGTCACATCGTAATAAATAGGATTGCGTTTTCCGGTTTCACTGATAAGTGCCGTCCCTTCGCCTAACTGTTCGTAGGTGAAATAGGCAATGCCGGTAAATCCGTAAGCCAGATGCATGAATACTTGCATGCGAATATCCGATTCACTCGGCATGCGATAGCCCCGACCGGGGTCGTTATGGGATTGAACAAAAGCCCAGTAGGGAACCCCCTGTTCTTGAGCGACCTTCCGTGCGGTATTCAATGTCGGCATCAGATTGGATGTGTTGCCATTTTCCTTAAATGGATAGGCATCGAACATCACAACGTCCGGCTGCATGATGGTGGCGAAGTCTCGAATATATTGTTCATACGGATAGCCATCTTGGGGAACCGGCCGTTCGTTTTCAAAACCCCAGTATTTTTTGAGATACGGTGACCCGAGGGGAAGTGCGTTGGAATAGACGAGGGTGTCTGGATAAGTATCCTTTAGCCACTGTATGGCTTCAGCTGTTTTGTGCATCGACTGGTATTGCACCTCGTCATAAACCAGCCACCCCGTCAGGCCGGGATACTGCCCATGGACTTTCGTTAAGGTTGCTTTGAGCTTGTCGGTAAGGCCTTCCTGGAGGAAGTGAGGATACACGTGCAAATGCCATGGCAGGTTGTTCGCGGTAATCTTTTCAAGAAGTTTGGTTTTGATCTTCCAGGACAGCACTGTGTTTAGGTTTGCGCCCTGGTATTCATCGGGCTTAAATAAATAATGTACCATGGTCAGAGCCATCGTGGTGAACGGATGGTTACGAACCCAACGTTTACCTCGGCTAAGTGGTTCTTCAGCCTGTGCCGATACGCTGAGTGTGATCGACACGATAAGAAACAGAACGATCGCAGCCTGCTGTACTGTATTCCGTTTCATCTGACTTACCCTTTCTTGTGATAGGCCGGACAATACTCCACGCTTCAGCGGCCAAGTACTCCTACGTTTCCAATAGTCCGTTATGTGAAACCAAGGTTGTGGTTTAGACATGGTTTTTCCGCCAAGGGCCTGTACGGTGTCCTGGCCACGCCATCTTTTCCCCATCATACCTCAGACTCGCCTTGGTCTTTCTGCCTGATCTCACGATGCATAAATATAGAAGGGTAAACAATGCTTTAACTGGTGGACAAGGCAGTTTCTTTGCCATATTCATGGCCGCCTGAAGGTGTCTTCTTGAGAATTGGTAAAGTAGGTGGGTCTGGACCAACTCGTCATAACCGTGCCAAGATATAGATGCGGCTGATTTCTGGAAAATAATTTGGAAATGCATCTTTTATGAAGAACCGGCCGGAGATCAGTTTTACAATATAGGTGATGTGGTGGTCATTCGGTGCCAGGTGGGGTTTATCGATGCTACAGAACCAAAGGGGCTCAGCCGCCCCCAGATCTAGTAACGGTGGAGTGTTTAGATGGTTCTTGCGTTAAAATGGGGCAAAAGGACTTTTTGAGAAAGGGTGTTGCCATGAAATCGAGCAATTGCAAGCTTTATAGTCTTCCAATGGGTTGGCTATTATCGGTTCTGTTCCTGATTGTCGCATTTGTACTAACAGAAGTACACGCAACCGACTATGCGATTGTCACGACCTCAGATATTCGCGCTTCGTCTTCACAATTGTCATCTTTCGAAGCACACAAGGCCTTACGCGGTCATACCGTTCATACTTTTGATGAGACAGATTGGAGCGGTTCGGGACTTACGGGAGACCCTGCAGCCGAGGCGATGCGTTCATTTCTGCAGACTGCCGAATCAACATATGACCTGGATTACCTCCTGATCATCGGAGATCCAAGGTCAAATGTGGGTCCGGTACCAATGAAAACACTCCATCCTCGCAATCCTGCGCCAAACTGTAACTTTTCACAGGATGCGGTTCTTTCTGATTATTACTACGCAGATGTAAACGGTAATTGGGATCTTGATGGAGATGGGCTTTATGGGGAATTCGGTGATGTGAATCAAGTGGGATCTGCAACTGGGGATTTTGGCGTGGGCGGTATTGATCGCGAGCACGATATGATTGTTGGTCGTATACCGGTATATGGTGATGTGAGCCAAACAAATATTTTCAACCAAAGTATTCAGGATCTCGACCATATCCTTCAGAAAACAATGAATTATCAAAATGCACAGGACGAGGCTGATATTGCCTGGAGGAAGTCAGCACTGATCGCCATTGAGGGGGCCAATCGTTTATTTTATGGCGAACAGCTAAAAGATAATTTGCTTGCACCGAATGGGTTTTCTGACTATCGAGTCTACGATTATCAAGGTGTCACGCTTCCGGATCCACCTGATGCTACAACCACGTCGGTTCCCAATGTCCTTGCCGGGTGGGATATCTCAACGCCCGGGATAGCGACATGGTTTACTCATGGTGCAGGGACTGGAGCTGTCTCGGTAATGACGACTACAGCAGCAGCTACGCTTGATGATGATTCGCCGGCAATCACCTGGCAGGCATCGTGTTTTAATTCCCAACCAGCTAATAGGAATAATCTTAGTTACAGGTTGCTCGTTAATGGCGCAATTGCAACAGTAGGATTCACCGAGATCAGTCATGGTCCTGGGTCCGAAGTGGATCTAACAACCGATTCCCATTTGTCCGGTATTCCTGGCATGGGCTATGGATTCATATCACGGGTAGGGGTGGACGAACTGACGGTGGGCGAGGCTCTTATGGAACTCAAGAGAGACAGCACGCTTTATAATCGTTGCTGGTATTGGCAGAATCATGTGGGAGCCAATCTTTATGGGGACCCCGACATAAGTCTCTTTGATACGCACATGGTGATACCAGAGCCTGCAACTTTGCCGCTACTGTCTTTCAGTGTGCTGATGGCTCACCGGAGACGGCGTTCCTGACGTCCATGTGCCATTGCATTGATGTGTGCAGTCATATTTTCACCGCGTGGTGTTAAGAGAAAGAACTCTTTAATGGTGTGTCATTCCATTGGGGGTGACCATTGGGGTTGAGGGAGATCGTAAGGCCTGTTCAAGTACAATCTTGGGTAGGCGATAAATTATCGGGGATTGACAAATGCCGATAGGTAGTGGGGCTCGGTGCGGATCCGACTCCAGATCAGGTGGAGGAACTGGCAGTTTCCCTTGACTCTGTCCTAATCCATTTTATAAACCACAAACGGTGTCTTAGCATGATTGCCGGCTGCCACGCGGATCTGCCGTTGGGAGGGTTCGGCAATGATTGAGGCGACGGTCATGCCCGCGGTGACCCAGTCTGCAGCCGGGTCGGTGGTCTGGGCGTAACGGCAGATGCCGGACGGGTCACCATGGCGGTCACGCAGGAACAATTCGAAATCATCGGTACCGAGTTGGCCGAATCCGGATTGAATAAGTTGGGTCATACGATCGAGGCGTTCAAATGAATCGGTGGTTGACTGCCTGAGGTTTTCATTGGTGGCGTGGGGTGAACAGAGAAAGTGGTTTGAATGAACGATGAAACCAGAGCCCTCATCGGTCATCAGGTGTGGACCCTCGGTCGTCGCTTCAATATCCAGAATATGTCCCCGGCCATCGCATAATACGTAATTACCATTGGCCCACAACGGAACGTTTTTAAATAGTTGAACAATGTCCTCCAGCGTCTCGTGTTCAAATATCAATCGTTTCAATGGATAGTGCGGCATGCCAAAGCAAGGTGGCGGGCCGCCACTGAGGTCATTGGCAAAATGACACACACCGCGGTCGTTGATGCCGGAGTAACCTACCATGCCACCAAACGTCCACATCAATACTTGTGGCTTATCGTTGGGCTTCAGATGTAGTACGTATCCAAAGTCAATCATTGCAGGGAGCATGTCACTGTTCTGGCCAATGAGTATCTCACGGTTTTGCGTGCCTCGTGTGGAAACGACGAAAGCCGTGCAGCCACCCTGTGATTTCTGATTGAGGGCGGTGCGAATATTTGTGGCCAACGCATCTGCAAACGTGATGTCTGCCCCCTCGGCAAGTCCTTGGATCTCCTCAAGTAAGTAGGGGCAGTACTTTTTGAAGAGAGGATGAAACTGCAAGGCGCGGTATTGCAGGTCACTGCGCGAACTCTTTATGGAAGTACACATAAAGTCAAGATGACGGAGGATGCGCTCCTTTGCCTGTTCGCCATGCTGCCGGCCTAATTCACGAGGTGACCCGACGGCGCGATAGAATGGGTAAGGCGGTACGTGCATTGGATTCCTGTTGGCTGTGATATTTCCCACATGGGGCGACGCGGTGGTGCAGGCGAAATACCCTTAAACGGGATTTTACCAATTGGTCTCAAGGCTGGAGACCATTTTGATGCAAACATAGGCAGAAATATAAAGGTCAAAACTCTTCAGTAAATATCACGATCTCCACTTGACACGCAGGGACTTCTACGTGGTTCGCCATCCGTTATTTTGGTATCAACCAAGGATCAATGGTTAACGGTGGTTCTTCCCGTGCCTGGGAATAATCCCGATTAACAATCATGGGATGTCCACCAGGACCATAAGAATTGAAATCTTCACATTGATCGTTACCTGGGATAAAGGATACATCAATGCCCTGTTCTGTGACGCAGCAGAGATGAAATCCATGTCGTGTTTCGATCCGATCCCATCGCTCCTTAAGCTGGGGGCTATTTCCCGCTGCTGAGGTTTTGTAAATTCGAATATCATCAATAACTTCAACGGGACGCCCCGTGTGCACATGACCACAGAACAGTATGTTTACGTTGGAAGCTTTCAGGAGTTTAAATATCCGACTGCGATGCGGTTCATCAATGCTGAAGTACCAAGGGAGATACTGGTCATTGCGGGTGACATCCCAAGTGGGCTCATCCAGTGAATCCATGTAGAGCCAGTAGTGCATCATGGCCACGTGATATCGCGCCATAGGTAATTCAGGCAGCCGTTTTATGAAGTGCCAGAAACGCTCTTCTTCGCGCAGGCCCGATCCTGAAACCGCCCCATAGAATCCGGTGAAACGTACTTCCTTGTGGATAAATGACCAGTTGATGGGACCGAAATAAGAGGCGAACAATTGCAGGCGATCCGAGGTCATGTTCAACGCCACATCGTCTCGTCGATTGTCCAGACCATTCCGATCAGTGTATTTGTTGCCTACATCCATGTTTCCTGGAATGACAGAGAAGGGAAACGGTAGCATTTCGAGGTCTTCACGGGCTAGCTGGTATTCGAATTCGTGGGTATTACCATCGCGGGTTAAATCACCACCGA
>CAUZIY010000189.1:0-5721 GCA_963579995.1 Phycisphaerae bacterium | reverse complement strand
TGATCTTATTTTCGGCGCTGCGAAGCTGAACCTCAAGATCGTCGAGGTGCCAATCCGATACCGTGACAGGACCTATGGGTCCACCAATATCAGCCGCTTCTATCATGGCTGGCTGCTGCTTAAGATGACCTTGTTTGCGTTACGAAAACTCAAGCTTGCCTGAAACACATCACATTTTTCTAACAGCAGCAAGCTCAATCGATTACAGAATGTTTTTGAAACAGCGTTGTTCCGTCGTGAACGATTACGCCAACGGTAATGACATTTAGCAACCCCCCGTTGACCGCCCTGGGTACACGACCCCGCCCAACTTTCTCATGATGCAAAAGTGAACTGCATGACCACAGGCGTGGGCATCACAAACGAATCAGCGCCAAAACCGCAAAGACTGACCCAGTCAATGCCGACAGATAGCAAACGGCCGCCAGTAAACCCATACTATGCCGAAGACCAAGATCCATCAGCGTATGTCGAATCCGATGGGCACAGTGAAATAATGAAAAGAAAATCACCACAAACAGAACAATTCTAACGGGCCATTTGGAAATCGTACTGCCAAGCATGGTATAGAACGCCAATGCGAGATCTTCTTTTCCTCCAACTACTTTCGGGATCAAGAACCCGGTAATCAATACAAAAACGGGCATACATAGAGCCGCCAGCACTCCCCCGGCCGAAAACAGGGACCACCAAAAAGCTTCATTTGATTTGGACATCTGCGGCGATCCTAATTCTTTTCCTTAGCCGGAAACGATGGCGAACCAGTCTTCGGATATCGCCCACAAGAGAACCATACTTACAGCAAGCCATGGAAGGTAACCCATAACAACCGCAACAAGTGTATCTGAAACACGTTTTTCGCCTATAAATATTGGCAGCGCCCTCGGGGTTAGATTAAACCATGTGACTGAATGCCAGAGTGCCGCCACCAGGACACACAGGTGCAGAACTTGTGATACCGGGCTATCCAATGCTTGGATCAGATCTGCGAATTCCTGTTTACCACCAGCAAGCTTGGACAGGAGGACAATCAAAAACACCAGGTATCCACCGATGAACACGGCGGTCAGTTCACGAACCATGAACAACATGTACGCTGGTTTTTTGGCAAACCAATTCCACGGTTGAGGACGATCGTATCGACCATTCACTTGCCCGCCCCCTTGGGTACGAAGAAATTCTTGAAATACTGCTGGGCCGATGCCGCCTTGGCCTGCTGAATTGCGCCCGCCGGATCAACATTTTTCGGACAAACCGTTGAGCACTCACCAACGAATGTGCAACTCCAAACAGCCTCGTGCTCCATCATCCGATTCATTCTCTGGGATGTTCCTTGATCACGATTATCAAGGTTGTACCGATGCCCAAGCGCCAATGCTGCGGGCCCAACAAACTCAGGCTCACTCCCCATGACTGGACATGCTGAATAACAGAGCATGCAATTAATGCACATCGAGTATTGCTTGTAACGAGCTAATTGGGCCGGTGACTGCTTGTATTCGCCGTCATCCGTCTGATTGACATCATCGCGAATCACATACGGCTGAACCGACTCGAGTTTCTCCATAAACTGTTCCATGTCGACGGCCAGATCACGTTCAACCTGAAAGTTAACCAGCGGTTCAACTCTGATGACCTTCGGGTAATAGTCCTTAAGAAACGCTGCGCATGTGAGTTTCGGCTCACCATTCACCATCATGCCGCAGCTACCGCAGACCCCCATTCTGCAACTCCAGCGATATGTTAATGAACCATCACTATTGTCTTTAATCCAATTAAGAGCATCCAGGACAACCCAATCGTCGTGAAAGGGAACGTCATGCCGATCGTACGACGTCTCGGATGCAGTTTGGCCTGCGCCCTCGGGATGGTAACGGAACACCTCAAGTGTAATCTTTGTATTGTCTGACATATCAACTCGATGCCGCTTGAACCAGGGTGCCCCAATTCCTTCGATGAAAAAGGTGGGCCATCACAATAGCCAACTTGTCCTTTTTGGCAAGTAACAGGTACTTGCAAAACAATTACATTACAAACCTTATTGACCCCCAACTGGTTTTAGCGCTGCCGCCATTGGCAACCTGTTGACGCAACTGATGGGCAACCGATCACCGGTCTGACCAATGTCCTCAACCCCCATCGCCCACTTTTCCTGCCGCGGACCAAGCAGTATGGAGTTAACAAAATACGCACCAATGCTTTGGCTTGTTCGGCACGTTGCCACGCACATTGCGCAATGCAACTGCTGGGTTAAGCATCGACAACATTACATTCAAGCCTCCAACTCCGGCCTACTTGAGTCCCGCAATGTCTACAGACACAAAACAGGGGGACCGCCGCATACCAAGATCAACGCCCTGCGTATACACCCAATACAACCGTCATGTTCACCATTTCAAAACCTTGAATATTTTCTTTGCGCCGCTTGAATTAAGTGTCCGCAATCAATTCGTCAACAATCGGAAGTTGAATGTCAAACACTGCGCCTTTGCCGGATTGATTCGCAACCGTAATTGTTCCGCCAGCTGTTCGAATCAGGTCATGGCATATGCACAGGCCAAGACCTGTTCCCTGCATTTGCTTGTGGTCTTTATGTGGGTCAACCCGGCAGGTTACGAAGGGATCAAAGATTTGATCGAAAACTTCAGCGTCAATGCCAGGACCCGTGTCACTCACTTCCAGATGCCCCATTCCACCTTCTCTTCGTCCGGTAATATGTATCGTCCCGCCGCTTTCATGCATCGCTTTTTTGGCGTTTAAAATCAGGTTGACTAGAACCTGTTGCAGGTTGACCGCACCGATACCTAAATAAATTCCTGGGACATCAACCAATATTTCAATCCTATCTTTGCGAGGATCACGAACCAGGCACTTGATAGCTTTCGACACCGCCAACGGCAGTAACGCCGCGTGGTCTTCCTCGTCATGATCACAGCCAAATCCAAGTAATGACGTAGAGATATCCGATGCCCGTTTGGCACCAGTGATGGCCTTATCCACTGCCTTTTTCATCAGCACCGAATCATCGCGATCCAATGCCAACTCACCATGGCTGATGACCGGCGTGAGGATATTGTTGTATTCATGAGCAATGACCGCAGTAATCATGCCAAGCATTGTTAAACGGTGAGAATGGGCAAGGCCTTTACGGACCTGCTCGAACACAGCTTCAAGCTGCTCGAAGTGCTCAAGGAGGTGGTCCACCTTGGGCGCCTGCGAGGGATTTGGTACTGATAGCTTTGGATCCATGATTCATACCCCGTCTATCAATTAATATTAGAATCATGGGTAATGATTCTTAATCAGTTTGCGTTCGTCATCAAAAGAATATATATTTTAAACACATAAACAACAAATATTTATATAACTTATTGCCAAACCATACCCCCCCCCAGCTCCCAAAAATAACATGAACTCCGTTCATGCCGGCCCGAAAGCAGGGTGCAGGAAGGCTGGCATACAAAGCAATAGCCTTGCCCTCGGTCACAACCCTATATCTAAACCTGCAGACACATGGCCCCATCAATCAGCAGGCTAAAACCTGGGCGACAGAAAACCTCCAATATGACCTAGTCACCTCGCATCAACACGAATTGTTCCACGTGGAACTGGTTTACCGCCAAAGCAGTTTGTTCTACGTGGAACGGCTTTGTTACCATGGCACCATCTTGGTCCGAGTTACATTCAGACAACCACCCGCTACGAGTTCCAACGCATTGAGTCGTCAATTACAATCCTGTGAATTTCTTTCCTTGAACAAGGAGTTTCCCGGCATGGCGAAAAACAAGCAACGCCTACCACGCCTTGGTCGCGGTCTATCGACACTAATGACCCAACCCGTGGATATCCGCCCCGACTCAAACCAGGCCAAGTCTGCCCAAAAACCAGCTGCAATAACTCAGACCAAGATGCAGCTGGATGGCTTAACCGCCCAGTCAACACTTGATGTGACCTTCCTTGAGATCACTGCAATTCACCCCAATCCCCACCAGCCCCGCCAAAAGTTTGATCCTACCGCATTAGAAAAGCTGGCGGAATCCATTCGTCTAGCCGGGTTAATGCAGCCGGTCGTGGTCCGGCCAGCAACCGGCACGACCGAAGGCGAGTACCAACTGATCGTTGGCGAACGTCGCCTCCGAGCGGCCAAGATGGCTGGTTTATCGCAATTACCAGCCATTATCCGTGATGTCGATGATAGTGAAGTGGCCGAGTGGGCCCTGGTCGAAAACTTACAACGAGAAGACCTGAACCCCATGGAGCGGGCCCGGGCATTTTCGAAACTGGCTGATGATTTTGCCCTCAGCCACCAGCAGATGGCTGACCGGTTAGGCGTTGACCGTTCAACAATCAGTAATACGCTCCGACTTCTCAATCTTCACCCCGACGTTCAGGCCTTTTTATTGGAGAATGTATTATCAGCCGGCCAAGCCAAAGCACTGGTATCCGTTGATGACCCACAACTCCAGATCGCCTTGGCCAAAAAAGCTATTCAGCAAGACTGGTCTGTACGAAAACTTGAGCGAGCAGCATCAGATGCGAAATCCACCGGAGAACAAATAGCGGGAGCCCCAGAGTCCGCTACTAACCCCCCAGCCAGTTCTAGATCAATCCATTTGGCGGACCTAGAAGAGCAGCTAAGCCAACAACTTGAAACCCGTGTTCGTATCCGGCCTGGCCGCAAGAAGGCGACAGGGACCCTCTGGATCGAATTTTATAGCATCGAACAGTTTGATGCCCTGTTGGAACGAATGGGTGTTGAGGCTGGGTAAGGATTGCCAGATAGAACCAGCGACGGGTAAGTTTTAACTTGTTATAATTTAATTGGTTATACTTTTTCAGCGTCTTCAATGCCAAAGCGCGCTTCATAACCAGCCCCAGTGTGATTCTGAAAAACAACCCTTTGTCGCTGCCCGGCTCTTTCATCGCACCAGGCTTAACGCCCAAGCAACCTAGACCATGCCTCGGGTGTTACTTGCGCCCACCAACGTCCATATCGATGGTCGACAGATACACTGCAGCAAAAGGTTTGGGATAAAGATTTCCCGGTAATCATCTTATCTGGAGCCCCCGCAGCCATGACCTGACCATCGCGCATGAGAATGACATGACATGTTTGTGGTGACAATTCTTCAACATGATGCGTAATCATTAACACCGTTGGCGGCTTTGAACCACTCAGAACATGTTCGATTGTCCCTAATACCTGCTCACGGCCAGCCAGGTCAAGACCTGCAGTCGGTTCATCGAGAATCAACAACTCTGGCAAACGTACCAATGCACGAGCAATCAGGCAGCGGCGTTGTTCGCCCGTACTCAGCAAAGAAAACTGGACGTTGTTACGACCCTGAAGTCCAACCTGATCCAACACCTCCTCAGCTCGCGCAACCTGCGTACGCGTGGGGCGGGCATACAATCCGATCGTACTAAAGTGCCCTGTGATCACCGCCTCCACAGCTGAAAGCGTTGCATCAACAACAGCACCACTTACATGGCTGTCCGCATTGGCCGAAGTTGGATTGACCACTGCTATGCGGCGGCGTAACGCACAGATATCGGTCGATCCAATTTTTTCATCAAATACATGAACCTTGCCTGATGTAATAAACGCCTTGCCGGTCAGCGTATTTGCAAATGTTGTTTTACCGCACCCATTTGGCCCGAGAATGGCCGTACAACCACCAGTGGGAATCTGACAGCTAACACGATCCAAAATGACAGTCT
>CAUZIY010000188.1:0-5722 GCA_963579995.1 Phycisphaerae bacterium | reverse complement strand
ATTGGTGTTGTCTTTCATCTTGTGTGATGCGATTTGGGGCACTGTGCCGAACGTGCAACCCGCGTCATCTAGACTTCGGTATCAAAAAGATCGTTTTCTTGTGTGTTGTTTGTGGGCAACGTGAAGCCAAGGTGGGTTGCCGCTTGTGGTGTCAACTGCCGCCCCTTTCTGGTGCGGGCAAGAAAACCGATCTGAAGCAGGTACGGTTCAACGACATCTTCGAGCGTGCCGGCATCTTCACCGAGCGTGGCGGCGACAGCTTCAAGGCCTACCGGACCACCCTGGTAGATATTGCGGAGCACGTTGAGGTACTTGCGGTCTAACTCATCCAGTCCCAGGTCGTCCACCCCTTCTAGTTTCAATGCTTGGTGTACGACATCTAGGTCAAGCCGGTTGTCAGCTCGAACCTGCGAGTAATCACGAACCCGTCGCAATAAACGATTGGCAATCCGTGGTGTACCGCGGCAACGCTTGCTGATTGTTTTGAGTGCCTCAATACCTGAAGTGGCGTCATTTTGGTTCAGATCCATGTCCATTAATGATGCGCTTCGGCGCAAAAGTGTTAGTAAATCCGGATCAGAATAGAATTCAATATTGTGGACAATGCCAAACCGGGAACGCATCGGCCCCGATAGCAGGCCAGCGCGGGTGGTTGCGCCAATAAGGGAGAATGGTTTGAGTGGCAATGTTAAATTTTTAGCGTGTAATCCCGAGTCAAGTGTGATGTCGATCTTGAAGTCTTCCATCGCCGGATAGAGGTACTCCTCGACAACTGCGGAAAGGCGGTGGATTTCGTCAACAAACAGGACATCACCGGACTGAAGTTTCGTCAGTGTGCCAACCAAGTCGGTCGGTCTGACCAGTGCCGGCCCAGAGGTTACCGTCAGGTGGGTGTCCATTTCCTTTGCAATAATGTGCGCCAAAGTCGTCTTGCCCAAACCAGGTGGGCCGTGCAACAGCACATGTTCCATGGGCTCGTTACGCTGCTTGACGGCAGTTAACGTGATCGACAGTTTTTCCAGTAGTTTTCGTTGTCCGACATAGTCATCGAGGGTGGTCGGACGCAGTGAATGGTTGAAATGCTCTTCAGTTTCATTTTCAGGTTCTGCGGAGATGATTCGATGTTTGGCCATGGCAGAGCAGCAATATCAAACGCCTTGGGCGTGAGGGGGCGGATCACCGTTGGTTCGGGTGATCGATTGTCCATGTGTTTTCGCTGGCTGCAAGTCGCTCACACTGCCATTAGACAGATTGGGCTTCCAGTTCAGTTGACACCAAGTCTTCGTATGTCTCGCGTCTACGTACGATCGTGGCGTGAGGACCGCTTATCAGCACCTCTGCAGGGCGGGGTATTGCGTTATAGTTACTGGCCATCACCATGCCGTAGGCCCCGGCAGTAAAGATGCACAGCAGATCATCGCGAGCTACAGGTGGCAGCGGTCGCTGTTTGGCAAGCGAATCCCCGGTTTCACAGATTGGACCGACAACATCACACGGCTCTAACCCGTCCATCGCCATGTGTTGGGATCTGTTGGCTGGTACATGGGCTGGGACCACGTTGGTAGGCCAGATAAAATGGAATGAATCGTACATGGCTACGCGAATCAAATTGCTCATGCCGGCATCGATAATCACAAATTTCTTTTTGCCACCGAATTTGATGTATAGCACACGTGTCAGCAGTATGCCTGCATTACCTGCAATTGAGCGGCCGGGCTCAAGAATGATCTTCCCGCCATTGCGATGGAAGTCCCCAAGCAGGGGCACGATATCTTTGGCATAGTCTGCCGCGGACGGCGAGCGTCCTGTTTCATAGTCAGCGGCATAGCCGCCGCCAATGTCCAGCGCCGTAACATGAAATCCCTTCTGCTTAAGATCTTCGATCAATGTCATTGCCTTTTTGATCGCTCGGACGTACGGCGCGGCACTATAGATGGGCGAACCAAGGTGCAGGTGGATGGCGGTAAGCTGTAAATGCTGATTATGCCCATAGGTCTCGAAAAACCGGAGCGCCCGTTCCAAGTCGACGCCAAATTTGGTTTCTTTGGCACCCGTGGTCGTTTTGGCATGGGTTTTCGGATCGGCCACATCAGGATTGACACGTAGTGCGGCATGGGCAGTTGTACCCATCTGCTTGGCAATCGTTGCAATATTTTCAAATTCGGCTTCCGATTCGATATTGAAGTATCCGATCTTTGCCGCCAAGGCATCACGGATTTCCACGTCTGTTTTACCGACACCGGCATAGACGACCTTGTTCATGGCCACACCGGATTTCTGGGCACGGTACAGTTCGCCCCCGCTCACGACATCCATACCGGCACCACGATCAGCGAGCATCTTGCAGATTTGAACATTCCCACAGCTTTTGATTGAGAAGCAGATGAGTGGGTCGATTGGGGCGAAAGCCTCAGCCATTCGGTCATAGTGCTGCTGGAATGTGCGTTGTGAATAGACGTAAACCGGTGTGCCAACACGTGCGGCCAGATCGTCGAGATTGACCTGTTCGCAGTGGAGTTGGCCATCTTGATAGACGAAATCATCCATGTTGGGTTTCCAGTGGCCAACCAAGCCTGGGCCACGTGTCTCGGCGAGGTTAAATCATAGTTGCTGTGCATCCAAGCGTCACATGGACACAGGGCAACAATCAAATCGTCTGGTCAAGCGTAACGCCGTACAATATGGCGATGCAATGGGTATACCTGGATAATAACGCAACCACACAGCCAGCCCCGGAGGTGGTGGAGGCATTTCAGGGTGTTTACAAAGATCTTTGGGCCAACCCGTCCAGCGTGCATCGATTTGGTCAGGCGGTCCGCCATGAAGTTGAACTGGCACGGGTAAGTACGGCAAAGTTGGTCGGTTGCCGTCCACGCGAGGTGATTTTCACATCAGGTGGAACGGAGTCGAACAATCTGGCGCTACGCGGCATATTGGGAACGCATGATGGGTCCCGTCGCGTGCTGATCACAACCAAGATCGAGCATTCAGCGGTTCGTGAACCGGCAAAAGCGCTGGATACAGCTGGTGTTGAAGTGCACTATGTGGCCGTTGATCAGGATGGATTGATTGATCCAACTGCATTGCAGGAATTATTGGACCAATACGCAAGTGATGGGTACCCAACCCTTGTCAGTCTGCAATGGGCCAACAATGAGACCGGCATCATTCAGCCTATGGTTGAGTTGGCCCAGATCTGTTATCGCACTCGACAGAATGGTCACCAGGTTCTATTTCACACGGATGCTACCCAGGCGGTGGGTAAGATACCGGTTGACCTTGCAGGGATACCGGTTGACCTTTTAACCCTGTCAGCCCATAAATTCCACGGACCGAAGGGTGTGGGGGTTCTCGTGATGCGGCCGCCGGCACGTTTACGGGCGCAGAACCTGGGTGGCCCGCAGGAGCGGGAGAAGCGAGGTGGTACAGAGAATACGGCGGGGATTGTTGCAACAGGGGTGGCAGCAGAACTGGCACAGCAGTTTATTGCTGATCAACAATCCATTGATCGCTGCCGTCAGTTGCGAGATCGACTCGAGCAGGAAATCTGCTCGCAACTGCCGTCCACGGTGATCAATAGTGGCGGGGCGGACCGACAGCAGAGGATCTGGAATACAAGCAACATGGGCTTTGAAGGCCTCGAGTCGGAGGCGATCTTGATTGGACTTAGTGAACGTGGCGTCTGTGCATCGGCGGGTGCTGCCTGTTCCAGCGGGTCGCTTGAGCCGTCACCTGTCTTGGCTGCGATGGGTATTCGTGAGGCGGTGGCCCATGGTTCGATCCGCTTATCACTGAGCCGCTTTACTCGCGATGAAGAGATCGATCAGGCGATTGAGATCATCCCACAGGTAATTCGACGCCTTGCCGAAATAATGCCGGTCGGAAAGTAGGCAGGCAGATGGTGGCCTATGGTTTGTTTGGTTGGCCCAGTTGGAATGCTCGCAGTGGGATTGACGTAAACATGTCAGCCCCCTCGACAATTTGAATGGTCTGGTCCCCAGGGATGTCTTCGAAAATCTGCGTCTGATTGGTTGTAGGCCAGAAAACCTCGAGACGTTCAATACGGTCTGTTCGACCCAGTCCGATGGTCTGACGCAGTGGGTTGGCGCCGAAACTACCTCCGCTATCCACATGTTTATAGATTGATCGGGTTGTTCCTTGATCCTGGAGCACCACGCGGATTCTCGCCCCAATTGCGGACCGGTTAGAGTGCACACCGACGAGCTTGACAGAAATCCAATGGTTGCCAAACCCGGGATTCATGAATAATGCATCGTAGAATTTGTCACCCAGAAGTGCACCGCCCATCTGCTCAAAGATATCCTGGTCGCCATCGTTGTCGAAGTCGGCAAAGACAATCGCGTGTCCCTTTTGAAGGTGTCCGAATCCGCCGGCCATGGTGACTTCCTCGAAGCGTTGGCCACTGCGGTTCAGGTACATGGCATTGGGTGCGATCTCGGAAAAGTAGACGTCGCCGGTGCCTAGATAGAAGTCGAGATAGCCATCGTTATCAAGATCACCGAAGTTGGCGCCCATGGGTGAGTGCGAGCGAGTCAGGTCAAATTCCTGTGCCACATCACGAAAGGTCTGGCCATCACCCCGGTAGAGGCGGGATATCTGCCGGGTATTATCGTAAACACCCAGGTAGTCTGCGGCAACAATGGTGGCGTTACTATTGAAGCCCGAGGCGTACAGGTCTAGGTGTCCGTCATTGTCAAAATCCCAGAACCAGGCGGGGAAGCTGATGTTCGGTCCGGTGACGTTGAGTTGTGGGGCAACATCGGTAAATGTGCCGTCACCATTGTTGTGGTAGAGACGGTTGCCTTCATTAAAGTTGGACACGTAGATGTCAGGCAATTGGTCTGCATCGTAGTCGCCCCATACAACCGCCTTTGTAAATCGATCATTGGTCACACCGGCTTGTTGAGCAATATCAGTGAAGGTGCCGTCTGCATTGTTACGGAATAACTGGCAGGGTGCTTTAACTTTTCTCCTCGCCATTGATGTGGTCTCGTTGCCTATATAAAGGTCCAGGTCACCATCGTTGTCAAAATCTGCCCAGGCGGCGGTCTGAGTGGGATAGAACGCATCACCAAGACCAGCATCGAATGTCACGTCGGTAAATGTGCCATTACCGTTATTGCGTAGGAGTGAATTGGGCTGGTTCCCAAAAGTAAATAGCCAGCCTCCACGCAGAACAAGAATGTCAGTATGCCCGTCGTTGTTATAGTCGGCCTGCACCAGGTTTAATCCGCCGTAGATGCCGTGGAGATTAGCCTGGGTGGTTGTATTTTGGAAACCGCCATCCTGATTGTTAATCAGGAGTTGGAGCTGTCCTTCCGGGTGGTAATTCGATACGGCCAGATCGAGATAACCATCGTTGTTGAAATCATCGGCAATAGCGCCACCACAGTTACTGAATGTGTCGAGACCCACCTGTTTGGCAATATTTCTAAAACGGGGTACCTGCCCGCCAGATTCCCATGTGCCGGGTTTGATGAGGTATTGTTCGGGGACATTGGCCGGATATTCGCCAATTGTCATGTAAGCGATGTTAAGAAGCCATCTTGCCTTGAGGTGGATCGGCGAACGTTTGTCGGTGCTGTCAAGTGCCTTTAGAAAATACTTGATGGCCTCGGTGGATCCTTCCGGCTTGACATGGATGCCTTCACCCTGGATTGGCACGATGCAACTGTCGGGGTTGTTAAGTTGGCAACAGTTT
>CAUZIY010000187.1:0-5722 GCA_963579995.1 Phycisphaerae bacterium | reverse complement strand
GTTTCAGGCGAGGTCTGATTGCCACAAGAGAATACACCTTCAGCACTGCGCAGTGGAACCTTGAGCATCCGGAAGTAGTCGCCGCGGTTCACCAAAGCTATCTGGAAGCCGGCAGCGAATTGATCCTTACCAACACGTTCAAGGCCAGTGCATTTCATATGCTTAACATAGGCCACTCCAAGACCCTTTCTCATGCAGCACATGAAAGCGTCAAACTGATTGATGCCGCCACAAGGATTGCACGACGTACCTGCGGTGATTCTGCCTTTGTACTGGGAGATATCGGTCACGTGATCAGCCACATGCAAGGTCCGTATCAGCAGGACATGAAACTATTAGGTGAAGAATTCAAAAGACAGGCACAAACCATGCGCGATGCTGGCGCGGATGCAATCATCGTGGAGTATATCGCCGATCCTCATGAGATGGCGATGGCCGTAACAGCTTCGAAGCAGGTTGCTGATTGGCCTGTAATCGCCACGGCAGTATTTACCAAAGGAACCGAAAGTGGCCTAAACGACTACAGAACCCATCGCTCGGATCAAACCAATGAAGTTGCCGGCATAAAACTTGACGAGATGATTCGAGTTGCCGTAGAAGCGGGCGCTGATGTCATTGGTGCACACTGTGGTTCCTTGCTTAATCTGACTGATTACCTGACCTTGAGTAAACAGATCATCGACTCCCCATACCGGCCTGAACATATGCCAGTCCTGATCCAACCCAATGTACTGGAAACGGACAAACCCGCCAGCAACATGACCCAACCAGAACAATCACAAGTTCTGACCAAGACAGTCTGCCAATTCCTTGACTTGGGCGTCCGCATCCTCGGTGGGTGTTGCGGCACAACACCCCAGGACATCCATGCCATGACCCATGCAATGCGTGGATATTGCAAATCTAACAATGCATCATCCATATAATGACTCGACGATCAAAACAGTGTTAACACGACGAAAAAGTATTGGCCCATGGATGCAACACAGCGATTTAACCTAAAAAACAAGACTGCGATCGTCACCGGCGCAAGCCAAGGCATCGGGCGTAGCATTGCGATCGCGCTGGCCCAGCATGGGGCTGATGTAGGGATTATTGATATCACCTCGCAGAAGAAGGCTCAACCCGTCCTGGACAAAATCACCGCCCAAGGTCGCCGCGCGTGGTTCTTTCAACAAGATCTGGCCCTAACCCATGAGCTCACCACTGCCGGCGATGACATTTGGAATGAAACCGGGCAGGTAGACATCCTGGTCAACAATGCTGGCGTGGCCTACATGGAACATTTCAATCAGATCTCCATCAAGCACTGGCGGCATATCATGTCGGTCAATGTGGACGCGGTTTTCTTTTTATCGCAGGCAATTGCAGGCCACATGATTAAACACAAGATTGCCGGCCGGATCATCAACACCTCAAGTGTCAACGGACTCGTGGCAGAAGCCGGACTTGCTCACTACAACGCCTCGAAGGGTGCAGTTGAAATGATCACCAAAAGCCTTGCCGTTGAATTAGGGACATACGGCATCACCGCCAACACCATATGTCCGGGGATGATTAAAACCGAGATCGGAGACGAGTTTCCATTGGCCAAGGGTTTTCAAGATCACTTTAACCAACACATCCCACTACAACATCGCCTTGGCACGGCAGAAGACTGTGCTGGCGCTGTCGTCTTTCTCGCTTCACCGGCGGGCAAATATATCACCGGACAACATATTATCATCGACGGGGGAATTATCTGTGAGCAGGTCCCACGGCTTGACTACATGCCCCCGACCACACCATGAACATGGATTGATGAAGTCAATTCACTGGCGGCAGGGATTTCACGGCAATCTTGTCGCTGCGCTACCAAGCCATCCAACCACCGTCAACGGTGATGTTCTGACCAGTGATATAACTACCGGCATCACTGGCCAGCAACAGCAATGCACCTTTCAGTTCATGCGGTCGGCCCATGCGTTTCATGGGCGACTTGCTAACTAGCCGCTGAACCATTTCCGGATTCACACCATCTGCGGGGAAGGGTCCGGGACTCAGGCAATTCACCCGCACCTTGTGCTCGGCGTAATAAGCCGCCAGGTGACGGGTCATCTGAATCGTCCCCCCCTTATGAGCGTGATAGGCTACAGGGCTTGCCATGTTAACGCCTTGGTAGGTATCAGGATAGGACGCAACCTGCCCATACATTGACCCGAGCATGATCACGCTGCCACCAACACCTCTTTTCTTCACATGCTCACATAGTAATCGTGCCAGCACGAAATAAGCGGCCGTGTTGCGTTGTTGATCAACAAACTGATCAAAGGTGCAATCCGTCAAATCCTTCTTGATGGCATCAAGTCCGTTATTTACCAGAATGTCAATCTTCCCAGCCGCAGCAACGGCGTCAGAAAAACCTTTATCGATTGAAGCTGCGTCGGTCTGATCTAATTCAACGCCGTGATGGGACTGCCCTTCCACACTGCCGGGGAGGGGCATAATCGCATCTTCAGCACGCTTTAATTCACGACTGGAAATCACGACTGATGCACCTGCTTCGGCCATGGCTCTGGCCATCGAACTGCCTAGGAATCCCGTAGCACCTGTAATCAGTGCCGTTTTACCGCTGAGATCAAATAGTTCCTGAATTGTGGGTTCATCTTTCGCATCACTCATGGGATTAATCCTTCCTGAGATTCCCTCATGCTAATGATGTCAGCATAATTTTAATGCTCAATAATCTGCCATGTGTGCTGTTGCGCAGTATTCAGTGCAGCCAGATTGACCCGCAAGGTCTGGCATCCTTCTGCAAGGGTACACCGCACAGCACCTTTATCTTCTACCGCATCCAGGAACATGTGGGCCTGGGCAACAAAATGGTCATCCCGTTCCAGAGATTCAATCTCCTCCACATGCCATGGCTCATCGGGCCTTGTCTGCCACATCCAACGGCTGTTGTGGAATTCTGCCCGCAAGGTCCCACCTTCACACATGACGGTGTATGTCGACTCATTGGGCATCTGGTGCTGGTTGTGGCTATAGCAACCGAGCACATCACCTTGACGTGTCATGACATGAACCGTGTCCTCAACATCCACGCCTTTAACCATCAAATGGGCCGCATCGGCAGCCAACTTGTCGACCGGCCCGACAAACCATTCGCCGAGGTTGATGTAATGGGTAATCGAATCCTGAATCGCTCCCCCTCCCGTCCCATGATCAGCATAGTAGGTCGCACGATATGCTGGACGGTAAAAGGGAAAGTTTTGTCCACTTACATGAATTAGATTCACCGGTTTTCCGAACCGACCGCTATCAATCACCGCCTTGAACGCCACGTACAATGCATAGCAACGCATGACATAGGCAACCGCTGCAGTGATGCCGTGCTGGTTAACTGTCTCGATCAATTCATCAACACCATCAAGGCTGACCCCCATGGGCTTTTCACAGAGTACGTGAATACCGCGGGCAGCAATATTTGTCGCTATTGGCACGTGTAAATGGGCCGGAACACACACAACTGCGACATCTGGCTCGGATAACAATGCCTCGTCAACACTCTCAAAGGATGTCTTGATGTCATACCGCCGTACAATTGTGTTACGTAGTTCGGGATTGATCTCGCATAATGAAAGGTCTGCGCGATCTGTTAAACCAAAACAACGAAGGTGGCGCTCGCCAATCGACCCCACGCCAATAATCAAAACGCGATGCTTGTTCATGACTGATGTTTACTTTCAATTTCTGCTTTGCGACGATCTAAAACATTATCAAAGGAAAAACCCAAGCGGGAAAAATTATCCTGTATTTTCTGATACCCAGCTTTGACGAGCATGATGTCCGCCCCGTGACAGATCAGCGTGGCTCCCATGTCCAGATATCTCGACGCATTTTCGAACGCCGAAGGTATCCCCCAGTGCTTTCCTGTTTGCTTGGCTGCATCGGCGATCTGCTTAATCGCGTTATCGATCACTGGATTATTTTGAGTCTGACCTGGGATACCGGATTCCACCGAAAAATCATTGGGGCCAAAGAACAAACCGTCAACACCCTCCACCTCCAAGATCTTGTAAGCCTGCTCCAGGCTGGCGGGCGTCTCAATCTGGCAGAATAGCACCGTTTGCTCATTTGCTTCTTTGTTGTAGGCAGCCGTATCGATATGACAGAACGGCATGTCACGATTTCCACCATCGCAACCGCGCTCGCCTTGTGGAAAGAACTTCATAGCCTTGACCACCTGCTTGGCTTCATCTGCATCACTGCACCGTGGATATAAAATGGCGTGGGCTCCGGCTTCCAGCATGCGCATGATACGCTTCCATTCGCCGGCTGCAGGGCGGACCAATATGTCTGCGCCACTTCCCAGCCGTGCGGCGCGAAAGAGCTCCTGGGCCGTCTGCAAGGAGTAAACATGATGCTCCATGTCCATCCAGATACCATCAAAACCCATCAAACCCGCCATCTCATGAACCGCTGGATCAGTCAGGTGGCAACAGATACACAGCACTGGCTCATGCTGCGTCAACTTCGCGCGAATCTTGCTGGGATACATCATGCCGAACAACTCCTACCGTATCGCTTTAGTGGGGCAGTTAAAGTCAATGTCCATCCATTCGGCGTCTCATGCATCCGGTCTCCATCGGATCAAGGCGCCGGCATTTCGGTAGTTTCCGTAGGTTGTCAACACAGATCCATCGTCAAGGGCAACTGATCCAAGATGGCCACAGATTGTGCTAAACCACCTGTAACCCTTCCAGTGGGTCGGAAGTTCCCGTGGAGTACAAATCGCAGAAAACTCGTCCAAAATGTACATATGTTTAACATCCCAGGTCAGGCCATTATCGTGACTTACAACAGCATCACATCCGCGGCGATAGCTCGCCAACCGATCATTTGAAAAGTCAAGCCTACGGATCACGGCCATGACCAGGTCATCATTGGGCAATCGCATCAGGTTCATGTGATGACGACCCAGGTCCAACACAACCTTTAATGGCGACCAGGTCTCGCCATCATCCTTGGAAATGGATACCGCAACACCTTCAAAGTTGTCGTGGCCTAGAGGCATGAAACGGGCGGGCATATCTGTACGCATTGCGGCGACGATCCAACCATTGGCAGCCCGCACCAAGGCGCCTTCACCCACACCACGCTCATACGTCTGGCCATCGTGAGTATCCTGCCATAACCACTCCTTGGGCCATTGAAACCTGTCCCAGGACCGACCACCATCATGAGACCATCGAACACAGCCACGGCATTCATAGTGACCATCAGAACCTTTACGCATGGTTTGTCCGGTCTCTGCCAGCGCGATAGCGATGCCATTGTCATCATATTCAACCAGTGAGTTGCCTTCGCTGCTGACTTGCAAACCATCCGGGGCCAAATCCAGCGTGACCCGTTCGGTCCAGGTTCGTCCGAAATCCTTGCTGTAATAACGGCAGTTGCCACTGGCCTCGAAACTGGTCATGAAGCTCAGTTCACCATTACCAAGATAGACGAGCATCATGGGGCGTGATTCACAACCTTCAACCTCCACGTAGTCGCTCCATGTTGCTCCCTGATCACTGCTGAACGCCAGAACAGTCTGCTTGGGTGCATCGGGCACACCACTTGGACTTTTTAAATTACCCATATCACAGGCCACTGCGGCAACCGCGACTTCACCGTTGTCCATCTTGGCCATGCTCCATGGAAATACCATCTGATTATGATGTGACGGCAAAAATCG
>CAUZIY010000186.1:0-5794 GCA_963579995.1 Phycisphaerae bacterium | reverse complement strand
TCGAAGTTTTCAAGCAGTTTGTCGTCACCCAGCCAAAGATCCAGACGTTGGTTTGAAGCTTTGTAATGAAGTGTAAAGGTTCCCTGGAACAGTTGTCCGGGAATAATAAATTCAGAACTTGGACCATCAGAACCTTCGGGCGCCGGTCCGTATCGCACCTTGTAATGATTGGACTCTCCATTAAGAAATGAATTTGTTGTTCGTGGCGAATATGCAGCAGCGCGGGTATCGCCGGCACCAGTGATCGTGAGAATGTCACCACCGGTCAGGCTCTGAGGTTCAAAAAGTTTGTCACCGCCAAAAGTGTCACCTGGTACCGTTTCGACCTTGAAGTCAAAACGGATCACCCAGTCTTGCGCCTCACTCATTGCGTGGCCTTGATATAAGCCCGGCGCAGCTGTGTTTTTGTACGTGGGGACAACGCGAATGGTTGAATTGGCGCATGGACTGCCGGCAAAACCAATGTCAGGGTGATGTACATTGCCGGTGCATTGCCATGCACCGTCATCAGAAAATGGTGATGCCCCCAATGTGAAGGCACCTTGAAGAAAGGAGGCCTGCCCCCAGTCATCGGCGCCAAAATGCCAGTTATCGCACTCCAGCAACTCGTTGTGCATTTTCCCGGCATCACCACCGGGGCCTGCGCGAGGTCCATCCTGGACACAACCTGCTTGCGTAGTATCCGGGTCGCCAGAAAAAAGCATCTGGATGCCCGGTGCCGTCTCACGGAGAACGGGGACTGGTGGTGCAGCCAACGTTGACTGGCTAACCACGCCCATCATGGTACACAAGTGAAATATAGATAGGCGAAAAATCAGGCGATGCATCCACCCACTCCTGTTTTTAACAGCTATAATCATACAGTAGGTGTTTTGGGAAATCGATTGAAATTACGCTTTGATGCTTCATTTTGTCGTATTGATGTAAATTAAGTTATTGATTGGTAAACCTACTGCAAGGAGTGGTTCTGTGGGTCGTTGGCCGGCCAAGGGTTTTACACTTATTGAGCTGCTCGTGGTGATCTCGATCATTTCCCTTCTGATCGCGATGCTGTTGCCATCTCTTGAAAAGGCGCGGGCCTCGGGTGAACAGATCACCTGCGGAACCAATCTAAGGCAACTGGGTGTTGCCATGGAAGCCTACATCAATGATTGGAATGACTGGATGCCAATCTACGAGATGTGGCATGAGGATCACAATTTTTCCAAACTCGTTGTGAACCCTGACGGCACCTGGTACTGGAAGAAGGGCTGGGTGAACATGGGCGCGGTGGCAAACGCGTACCTGGATCCGGGAGGTAGTAACCACGCAGACATCCTCAACACGGAGCAGGGGCTATGGTGTCCGTCCCACCCGGGCGAATACCGTGAAGGTGGGTGGCACAAGAGCAAGGCGATTCCAACGGAATCCAGTGCGGCGAGCCACGGCACACTGGCTGCCTATGGCTACAACCATCTGTTCCTTGGCGCCCAATGGGCTGCTGATGTTAATGCCAAAGGTTGGTTCTACCGTAAAAAATCGTTCGTCCGGTTCCCGAGTAACATCATTACGCATGGGGATGTGGCCTACACGTTTACTGATACGTACCCGGATTATCACTATGAGTCGATGATCAACCGCACGGCCGCGATTGAGAACTCTCGAGACAATGAACCCAGCACGCTGGACATGATCCCTGATTTTCGTGAGGAACTTGAGTTCCCGATTGGTGAGTGGCATTTCAAGGGCGCCAATGCAGTGTGCCTTGATGGTCACGTCGATTGGCAAACTCAAAAAACCTGGCATGATGCTGAAAGCGATCACCGTTGGCGCGAATTGTTTATCTCTTCTATTCCCCGTATCAAACGATAGTCCGCAATGTTATCCGGGGATGATCCGGTCACCATGTGCTTAAACAGGGTGCTGTCGATTTGATCAAACAATAGACACCCAGTGACCGGATTTTACCTGCTTGAGACACGCGACGGTTTAATTCCCTGCCGGGAAGGTATTCTGTTGCGGTGGTGTTTCCGCTTTATATACATCTGTTACAAGCCGGCCCCATCATTTCCAGTACGGCCGTAAATTCCAAATGGTTATCGTCCTTATGCGAAAATGTTTGTCACAGTCAATCAATCCTCATAGGATAACGCCTGCAATTTTAATAAATAAACTTAGGGACCAATATATTCCATCGGGTCAGATCGCCATCGAGGAACCTGCCATGCATCATCTTCAGCCAAGGGGTTTTACCCTTATCGAACTGCTCGTGGTGATCTCGATCATTTCGCTGTTGATTGCCATGCTGCTGCCCTCAGTTGAAAAGGCGCGTGCCTCGGGTGAACAGATCACGTGCCAAACTAACCTGAGGCAACTGAGCGTGGCAATGGAAACATATGTCAATGACAGCCACGATATGAAATTCTCGACAGGCTGCCGATCGGCAACGTACCAACCCTGGTCAGCCAAATATTTTCCTTGGTATCATCCTTTCTAATCTGAAAGTTAATAGCATATGCCCCTTCTTAACCAACTTCACTGGCGTCGCTGTGCACAGCCGATCTTGTCTGCTATGACCACCAGGCAGCCTTGGTGTCGAGTTCAGCTTTATAACCCCACGGTCATTAAGATCGACGGTACTTACAAGATGTGGTACGTGGGCAACAGTACGGCCACACGCATGGGTAACATGGATTTGGGATACGCCGAATCTGACGATGGCCTGCAATGGACCCCATATCCTGGAAATCCAATCCTGACTGGAGCTGATCTTCCTGAAGGGACATCGTGGCAGACGCCGCATGTGATGTTTGATGACGATCTGCAACTGTACAGAATGTGGTTTGTCACCAGTTCAGGAGGAAACAGCGAACCCAAGGGCACGCCCACCTTTTCAAAACTCGGATATGCTTCGAGCAAGGATGGAATTCATTGGCAGGTCCATCCGGCAACCCTGTATGACGAGGTAAGACGGCCGTGTGTTTTGAAGAACGATGATGGCAGCTACCAGATGTGGATGGGTGCACGGCCGTCCCGGCCACCGGCAAGTGAGGACCGCAAGGCGGTGACCAAGAACATCTTTCGGTTCGAATCAGGTGATGGCTTGGTATGGACCCGGGACCCCGAGCCGGCAGTGGCAACCAATGAAGATCGTATTATTGTCTATCCCTGCGTTGTTCGTAACGAATCAGGCTATACCATGTGGTATGGCCGGACAGCTGAAAAGGGAATCTTTGAAGCCTATTGTTCGACATCCATTGACGGTCTGAAGTGGGACCACCATTACGAACATGCGGCACTTGCCGCCACGAGAGACCCTGATACGTTTGACGGACGATATATCTCAACACCGTGCATCCTTGAGGATGATGATCGCTATCTGATGTATTACTCGGCGCGCGATTACGGCACGATCTATGGAGCCGGTGACGGCAGCATCAAGGTGGACAAGGCTGCCATCTACCGGCACATTGGTGTGGCGATCAGCGACAAGCACTAGGCCATGAAAGTCCAGAGCAGGCGGTTCGGTGCCGTTAAACGTCAGTAGATAACCGAATTGATCTTGAGCAGCTCAGGATCGCAGTAATTTCAAGCTGCCTATTGAAACGAATCGTTGCAAGCACACCTTACCTACATCCTCACGGTGATTGCCCTGCCGATGATTGCCGGCTACCTGATTCGTTATTACCAACGTACCCAGCTAACTCAGGCGGCGTGCGACAGGTGGTCACGCCGCTTGAAAATCACTTGCCTGGTTTACTTGATTCCTCCGGTTGTGGTTATTGCCATCATTCAGCGTCCCCTGTCGGGCGCAAACGTCTTGGCCATGGGAGCGATCGGAGTGACCTGCTTGCTGTGTGGCGCGTTGCTGGGCCGAATTTACATTGCGATTCGACGCATGCCACCACGCCAGGCCGGTGCGTTCCTGGGTTGCGCGTCAATGGCTAATGTTTTCTCATTTGGGGGCCTGATTGTTTTCAGCTTCTGGCAAAATGATGGGCTCCAGCAGCTCTACTTGTTCGAACTGTTCAAGCACTTTCTTTACTTCGGCGTGTTCTATCCGTGGTGCGCCACGTTCGGTCGGGCATTGGGTCAAAAACGGTCCAGCCTGATCGGTTCTTTTCGTGCTTATCCCATTACATTAATTCCCATTGGCGCGGTTGTGATTGGGTTGGTCATGAATTTTGTCATTCACGAGGTCAATGCCTTGAGCGTGACATTGCCCGATTGGCTTATGTCGGTAAATGGTATCTTCGTACCGCTTCATGTCGGACTCCTGACCTTCGCGGTAGGACTGACCCTGCGACCTTCACGAATCAGCAGCTACTGGCTCGAGTGTATGGCGGTCAATGTGATTGCTTTTGTTGCTCGTCCGGCGATCACAGCCGGTGCGGCCATGGCCTGCCTGGCCCTCGGGTGGATCGACATGTTGGGTTTTCGGGCTGCCATCTTGCTTGCAGCCATGCCCGTGGCTTTCAATTCGCTTATTCCACCGGCCCTTTATGATCTCGACATGGACCTGGCCAACAGTTGCTGGATATGCTCCACTGTTGTCATGCTCATTATGGTTCCGGGGATGTACATGTTTGCCGGGATCGGGTAGATGGTGATAGATGCAGCCCCAATGCCCACCGTTGAGACGGACTGCCATTTTGCCGAAAGTCACAGGCAACTGGTGTTCGGGGCCCCAATGAGTTAGGTGGCCCGCAATGACCTAGTCGAACGGTCTACCGGGTCATGAGCCTGGCTTAAAGGCCCGCGAATGCCGGGTCCCCCCATTTAAACAGATCGCCCGTACCACCGGGCAGCGTGACGGCCAGTTCTCTACCGCCGGCATTCATGACCTTCTCGCTTTTTCCGGTATACCGGTTCAATCGGTAAAGAGCAGCAGCACCGTCTGCGAACTTCACATGAAAGGTGACTTCCCCCTCCTTTGCCGACATCTCCGGACCTTGGGCAAGGTTGGTCAGCATGAAGTATTCGCCACCGTGGTCATCGGTGAATTGGCCGAGCAGACCGTCGGATGAAGTTATGCCGCCGACTTGTTGAATCTTCTGGCTGGTATTTTCGGCGGCCCATGCGGTCACGCCGGTGGGAAGGGTTGCACCGGGTGCAGGAAGATACTGCACTGAAGTGCTTCGCAGGAATCTTAGCGACTGGCCCAAACGCGAGACTTCCGCGTTGGCCTTTTCAGCATGGGGGTAAAGACGGCTGGGTTTGCCCTTATAAATCAGGGCGCGACGGATGTGCGGATGATCACCCACCTCGTAGATGAAATAACCAAACCCGGTGAAACCATAGGTGAGTTGTGCAAACAACTGCATGCGTAGATCGCTTTCGCTGGGCAGGCGTTCGGGATAACCCACTCTGCCGCTGAAGGATTGCACCCAACTCCAGTACGGAATGCCGGCTTCAAGGCTGACCTGACGAATGATTTCCAGGTTGAAAAAATAGTTTCCCTCCGTCTGCCCGGTCTTGAGGAATGGATAAAGAGTCACCATCATGACGTCCGGTTTGAGGGCGCGTTCCCAGTTTTGAAGAAATGGCTTGTCCCGCCCGCCGGGAGTGAGATCGTTTGCATTGGAGTAGACCAGCAGGTGGGGATATTCATCACGCAGCCAATCCATACCCTCACGGGCGATCCGCAATGGCTCTTCGCCCTTCACCTCATCGTTGACCAGAATCCCCTGGGCACCTGGGTTTTGTGCGAAGAATTGACGCCACTTTTCCTTGAGCTCTTCATTGAGACGAGGCCTGCCCTGTCGACCAACCCGTATGTGTGTGTGCCAGGGAAAACCCGCTTTGATTACAGGCT
>CAUZIY010000185.1:0-5833 GCA_963579995.1 Phycisphaerae bacterium | reverse complement strand
GCCAGCGAATCATACCAACCCCAGCAGGCACATATTTCGAATCCGGGCTCAATGGGCGGGTGCCCAGAGGTGCTGGACAATTACAATCTACAAGGAGCTCAAATGTTTTTGTTCCAACTTCTTTAGTCCTTATATTCATAATTCATCGTCCCTTCCTTAAGTCTGTACAGTATCATAAACTTGCTGGATTCTTGATTACCTTGGTTTGCCAATCTCTGCATAGTACCGTGGGTGTTGGGGGTCGTTTTCGCTTGACCATGATGACCAGTAAATTCTGCGCATCGAACTGCCTACACCTACGACGGTATGGTTTGGTGGTGATGGCGGTCATCAGTGCCTCATGTGTAACCCCCCACGGTGGTGGCAACCTCAATGAAACATCCCATCAAGACCGTACTGGAGCTTCATCGGCCGGTTCTCAGGTGGCTCGCATAGACACACGGAGGTCCCGCATATCGAATCCGTCAGTCACAACTGATCAGACCGGGCAATTGCACGGTGAGCTTACTGAAATTCGCCAGCAAAGAGACATTGCACAGGTGCAACTTGTGCGGGCTCTCCAGTCTTTGGCGGATATCCAAAGACGTTTATACATTTCAGTTGATGAGTCACAAAGCACGGAATTTCTTATCGCGTGGCTGGATGATGACTTGGATCAGACACGTCAACTGGCAATGGCTCTGGCGAGAAACCGCCTTACAACAAACCAGCCGTTTGGTGATCTGCTTCGCCGGGCACTGCGGCGGCGTCTTGAGGATCTGGTGCCAGCGGTACGTCGCGACTCGGCCCGACTGTTTGCGAAATTAGCTGATAGCGAAGCAGCTGATATTGTTGCCATTCGGCTGGCGAGCCGGAAGGACACCGATTTAGAGTCGGTCAAAGCATATTTGGCATTGATGACCGCCCTGCCCCGTGCTGATGCGGTTGAACCTGCCCTGGAGATGTTGCTAAATAGTCAAACATGCCGTGACGCGGCCGGAGCCTTGGCAGCGGCAATTGAAAAAGATCTGCTAAATGTCGGCCAGTTGGCTCGTGCCGGGTCTGGTATCCGTACCCAGCTTCAAGGCAATCGTGTACCTGGACCCCAGATGGTGCGACTTTTAGCACAGGTGGCCAATGAACAAGATTGGCAAAAGATTTCACACTGGCTAGATGCAGAGGACAAGAAGCTCAAGGAGGCGGCTGCCGAGGTTTGGGCCGCATCGGACCGTACCTTGGTGGCATTGGCGCAACGGGCTGATGACGAGTACATCCGACCGATCGTGATTGCCGCGGTCAGGCAAAGGGGGAGAAAACTTCAAACGTTTCTTGTGTTGCTCGATCACAAGCCGACCAATCAGCAGATGGTGGCGGCATGGCGCCGAGCCCTTTTGGAACTGGCCGGCCGCCTGCCAACGGCAGCCGTAGTTGAAGCGGATCGTCAACTATCTAAAAATGCTACTGATGACGAACTGCGGAATCAACTGCTTGCCGCAGCAATCAGCCGGCAAAAGGTTGCTGTGCATGGTGTCGATCCGGGGAGTATAGATCTCGATCAATTACACAGATACATCAAACTTGTCCTTAGCCGTTCGGAGTTGCATTTTGCCAACGGTGACCCCAATCCTACCATTGACGACCTTGAGTCAATCTATTCGACATGGCGGCCTCGGCTCATCATGCCGATGCAACATCAGCTCGACCTTGCTCTGCTACGTTCTTATCTGGCCGTGAGCAGTACTTCGTTGGCCGTCGAGATTGCGTCAGCAATGATCAAGCAGGTTCCCGATGGCAGCATTGACCAAGCAGAGAAAACACGATTTAATGTTGGTGATGCATTCATGGTTGCCATCAACCGCCTGGTTAATGGCGGGCAGATTGATCAGGCCGACCTGATGCTTGCGGGGTTTAAAGATGTCACCAGCTGGCAGGAAAACGATCTCGGTAAGATTCAGCTTTCGAAGCTAGAGCAGAAACTGAAGACAATACGATCCGGAGCCCCCTCGCAGACTTCTGGCCAAAATAACGACACAAGATCCGTAGAGTCCCAGGAAGAACTCTGAGGCTCTGGCGTTTCATCAGGTAATCTGTTGGCGTTATACTAATTGAGTTGTTCGCGTAGTTGATTACACTTTGAAACTATGAAACCTAAAATTAAAGGTAAAGCTTTCGTTGTCGGCGATGACGTGGACACGGATCAGATGATTCCGGCTGAGTACTTGTCGTATAACCCGGCCGACCCAGACGAGCGTAAATATTTCGGCATGTACGCTATGAGTGGGGTTCCTCCAGCAGGTAGCGGGCTGCCCGATGGTGGTGTCCGGTTTGTTCCGGAGGAAAGTTTCAAGGGTGAGTTTACGATTGTCATTGGTGGCAAGAATTTTGGTTGCGGTTCATCGCGTGAGCACGCGCCTTTGGCACTTGCGGAGGCCGGTGCGGTGGTGGTCATTGCTGAGTTTTATGCGAGAATCTTTTTTCGAAATTGTGTCAATGGCGGGTACCTCCTGCCCTTCGAATCGGCCGACCGTCTGGTGGGAGATATTTCAACGGGGGATGAATGTGAAATTGATATTGAAATTCCAGCACTTACGAATCTGACGACTTCAAAATGTCACCCCCTTCAACAGTTGGGTGATGTTAAGCCGATCATCGATGCGGGCGGCATTTTTGAATATGCCGAACAAGTGGGTATGTTCAAGGGTTAATACTCGGGCCTGATGGGATGTGTTTATGGATGCGGTCTACCTCGCCGAAAAATATGCAGCTGGAGTTGGATATGACGATTACCTCAAGACGGGTAATCCTGGTCAGGTCGAGGGATGGGCGTCGGTATACAAACAGGTCCGTTTGACAGATCCCCAGCAGCATCTGATTCAGGGGTTCTCGCGAAAAATGAATGTGCTGGTGGTGTCAGGTATTTGGTGTGGAGACTGTGCGCAACAGGGGCCGTTGATTGCACGGATCGCGCAAGCCAATCCCAAGGTGATCAATCTTCGTTGGGTTGACCGGGATGAACATGCCGATCTGCAGGACAGGGTTCGTATCAATGCTGGTAATCGTGTTCCGGTCGTCATTTTCTGTGCCGAAGATTTTGAACCGATTTATTGGTTTGGTGATCGGACGCTGTGCCGCTATCGGGCGATTGCCGAAACCCAACTCGGTGCCAGTTGCCCCCTGCCGGGTGCGTCATTTGATCAGGAAGAGTTGGAAGGAACGCTCCAAGATTGGATCGATCAGTTTGAACGCGCACATTTATTGGTTCGATTGAGTACGCGTTTAAGGCAAATACACGGTGATTGATCTGCGGTCTAGGTTATATAGATATGCGGTTACTCAAACAGTATCTCTAGCTTCCTGCGGTGTGTTTGAGGGTGATCGGGGAAATCTTGGCAGGGCTGCCGTACTGCTTGAATGCTTGGTACGTAGCACTTACAATCCACGATTTCTTGCGGGGGAAGCAAGATTCGCCGACGAAGACTATCCGGATTTTAGGAGTCATCCAGTGACGGAGATCCGGGGCGGAACCGATATGTTGGGTTAGGAGTCCACCGTGGCAAAGAAAAAAGTCACCAAGAAAAAACCGACCAAGAAGACGGTTGTCAAGAAAAAATCGGTCGGCAGAAAAAAATCAAAGAAGAATGCTGGACGCGGCAAGACGACCAAATTGACGAAGGCAAGCAAGGGATCCAAGGACAAGGTCTCGGTTCGTACCAAGAAAAAGACCGTAACAACCTCGAAATCGACGAAAAAGAAAAAGTCATCAAAATTCAAGGCCCTTTCAAAGGGCCAGGCAAATATTACCGCAAGAACTCCAACTGCCGCACCGTCCGTCCCCATGATGGACGAGTCGGTAGTTGTTCGTCCCGAGCCGCCATCGGAATCCAAACTGCGACGGGTTAAGACCGGTCTGTCACGCAAGGATTTGGCGGACTACCGGCACTTGCTTCTCGCCAAGAGATCTGAAATCCTGGGTGATGTTGCTGCCTTGGAAAGCGAATCACGTGCTGATAAAAGTGAGCATGTCTCACCGGAACACATGGCCGATTTGGGCTCGCAAAGCTTTGAGATAGAGTTCACACTTGGTTTGGTAGAGTCTGAACGAAGGATGCTCAAAGAAATTAATGAGGCCCTGGTAAGAATCCGAAATCGCACCTATGGCGTATGCCTTGAGCGTGCAATCCCGATTGGCAAGCTAAGATTAGACGCCAAGCCCTGGGCCAAGTACTGCATTGAAGTGGTAAGAAAAAAAGAAATTCGCGGTGAGCTTTAATCTGTATTTGGCCAGCATCTGGCGGGCATGGAAGACTGGTTGGTATCGTCTCCAAATACGCGTGATCCATCGAGAAAAATTGAACAAAACGTCCACCGATGCTCATCCTTGCGCTGGACGCCACAGAGCGTCTTGGATCCTTTTTCTTCTCGTTTTGCTTGCGGTCCTCGCAACTGATCTGGTTAGCAAAACTCTAGCCTTTGAGCTGGTAGCCCCCAGTCCTGTGCGATTAACGGATTCGGTTCGCCTTGGCGCTAGTCCAATTCCACCGCACGAAGCAATCCCGCTGATCCCATCAATACTTAGTCTGAAACTTACTCTCAATACCGGTGCAATCTTCGGGTTAGGCAAAGGACGCCAATGGTTTTTCATTGCGGTCAGTATGGTGGCAGTCCTTGTCCTGATCCGCGTTTTCTGGGTGAGTCGGGCTCAAGCCAGAGTGATCCATGTGGCCCTGGCGATGATTCTGGCTGGCGCGATAGGGAATTTGTATGACCGGGTACGTTTCAATGCAGTACGCGACCTGCTGTGGCTGTTCCCGGAGGTTAAACTGCCGTTTGGTTGGCGTTGGTCGGGTGGTTCGACCGGCGACCAACTGTATCCCTGGATATTCAATGTTGCTGATGCAGGCTTGGTTGTTGGTGTGGTCCTTATGCTCGTGGTGATGTGGTCTGCAGGGCCGCGTGAACCAGTCGCTGGTAGAGACCCAGATTGACATCCTGGCCGGTTTGCAGGTGAGTTGAATTTGGATCATCCAAGGAACCGGCTCGTTCTGGGTGCCATTGGACGCCGACATAGAATGGACGGGTGGGGTCGTCGGTTGCTTCAATCACACCATCGGGTGCGACGGCCACAATTCGTAACCGCCCCGGATCCTCCACCGCTTGGCGGTGGTATGACACGACCATGCATTGCCCATGTCCAGTTGCTGTACCGCTAAATAAAGCAGATTGCTCAACCACGAACTTCAGGCCATGGTTGTGATTATCCATATGGATCTGCGCATTTTTGAGGGTCTGCGGTAGATATTGATGGAGCCGTCCCCCTGCGTGCAAAACCATCAGTTGCATGCCGAGGCAGACTCCCAGGACTGGCTTGTGGGGGGCAAGGTCGGCTGCGGCTAGCAGCGCCAGGTCAAAGGATTGGCGTCGCTGGTCGATGGGGCGTGCTTGTGGGTGTGTCGGTTGACCAAAAGCTTCCGTGTACGGGTCGGCACCGCCGGTTAGAACCAGCCCGTCACAGATTCCCAGGTAATCATGCGCCAACTGAGGTTCATGGGGTAGCAGCAAGGGTATGCCCCCTACCTTCATTATCACGTGGCTATAGGCAATTGCCGATTCATATGTACCGCTAGACGCTTCGTTATTCTTGTTGTCGATACTGATACCGATAACGGGCGTTTGCATGGTGATATTCTACGCCAATTGACCTATGGCCTTCCTGGACTGCCAGTCCATGCGATGGCAAGGCGGTCGTGGGGTATACTGGTCATGCGATTGGAGTCAACGGCTATGGCAGATACAGATAACGCATTCCAACAGTGTATTTCCCCTGATTGTCAGGCCACATTTGGTGTAGAGGAGG
>CAUZIY010000184.1:0-5841 GCA_963579995.1 Phycisphaerae bacterium | reverse complement strand
AGGCTTTGAACACCAAGG
This sequence comes from Phycisphaerae bacterium, assembly GCA_963579995.1. GTDB lineage: Bacteria > Planctomycetota > Phycisphaerae > Phycisphaerales > Phycisphaeraceae > UBA6626. Next base: position 5,823 of record CAUZIY010000184.1, on the reverse strand, counting down.
CCTCCCAGATGACCAAAAGAATCCTGACACGCCTGGTGATCACCGCAATCCACCTGGACCAATACCCGACTCCAGACATCAGGTCACACCGGTTTGCCTATGCCAATACGTTGCTGAGAACGCGGGTGCAGGAGCATAGGACACCCAAGAGCTTTCCCCAGGGAGCCATGGACACCTTGGGTGGACAGGTGGCATCTGCGATGGCATCGTTGTTGTCACAGTTTGTTGTACAGGCGAGGCGAGCTTAGGCGCAAAGGGGGCCTATCACGCTTCTTCTTCAGTCAGAGTGAGGATGGCATGTCGCCGCTTCTTAGACATCTTCCTCTCGGTATGGAGCTAGAAGATCATTCATCACATTTCGAACAAGTTGCTTCTGGTCTCGGGAGAATTCACTGATGAGGATATCCGGGCGTTTTGCTTCCGGGGGGTTGATCTTTACGTATGATGCTCTCGGAGCCTTATCGAGCAGTGCGAGCTTCCGCTGCTTACCATCCAGCATGCCAAATACCTCATTGGCGCGCAGTGTCTGATAGTAAAACAGATTGCCCGACAATCCCTTCCTGCTGTCGCCGGTCCCATGCCCATAGACCATGGGACCCCCGAATGTGGTTCCATCTTCAAAGTTCCCATCGCAACGAATCGTCAAGTGACGTCCGCTCATCAACTGATAGGAAATTTGATTCCACGCCGTCATGACCGCTGATTTTATCGTTCAATAGCAGCGGTGGGGCGGCCTCCGGGTCAGGAGGGTTCGGCATCCACGCTCGCGCAGCCTTCGTCATCGAACCGCAGGTGCAGCAGATTCGGATTGCAGCAAACCGGGCAGTCTTCGACGTAGTCCTGCTGCTCGCCGCCGGAGGGGTCGATGCCGAGCTGGATCGATTCGCCGCAGTGGGGACACACGTAGTTGACGGTCAGATCCATGATCGTGTCTGGAGGGGAAGAATGTACTGGACTGTTGCCGTGTCATCATAGGTGAAAACGAACGGGTCGAAGGTGTCATTTGAGCCTCGGCTGAACGTGGGGATCTTAATCAGATCATGTTCGAGCTGCGGAGGGTTTTGTCAGTTTTGTCAGTGTCAGACACGGAGAATATCTAGAGATGAGGATTTCATCCTCACTCTCTCCTCATCTCTTCAACCTTCGCCATGATCCCCCGCCGGACTGCGGCAGGGAGAGACGGCCACGCGGCGATCAACTCAGCCAGTTGCGGATTGTCCGGATTGGATTTTGCAACAGGTGGTGCGCATAATGGTGCGCCTCGTTCGCAAGGGTCTGTTTTTCCCGCGTTTTTCGTCACGGGACGGGGGTTCGAATCCCCCGGCTCCATTTTTCGTGGTTCGTGGAAATTCCGAAAATCTCCGGAAAGTTCCCGCCAACAGAAGACTTAGTGCTTCGCGCCTTGCCGGAGGCCCTTTTATGTTTCTGCCCATTTTCGGCTATTTCGTGCAACTTCATGTGCGCATTATGGTGCGCGCTAATTGCATTGCCATTGTGGAGTCCGGAGATCCTGCCAAACAATTCATCGGGAACATTGTTGGCGTAATGCCGGCCACTGACGGTCATGCTGTAGCCCATCCACAAGCTCACGGCAAACCTTGGAATTCCCTCCAGAGCCCTATACAATACACGGAGGAGAATCCACTTGGATTAGAGTTGGGATTGGAGTTGGGAGTTATTGGAGGGTTTCCATGAGACAGCACAACATAATAATATCTGCGTTGTTTTTCGGCCCCCTTCTCTTGTCTATGGCAGGAACCGCTTTTGCGCTACCGATCCTATGGGGGACGGACGAAGACACCGGCAATCTCATCAAGATTGAGAATTACGACTCGACACCTATCGTCACCGATTACGGTAAGTTGTCCATCAACGACGGCGGAACGATTCGCCCCTTCCCGGACACCAGTGAGGCTACCGACGTGTTTACCGACATCGAATCGTTCACATTGAATGAGCACGGTGTCGCCTTCATGATTGGCAACAGCACGGTGGAGTTCGACGGCGGTGGTACCTTCTCGGATCCTCACTTGTACTCACTTCGAATCTTCAATGCAGACGGCACAGAGGCGGTCCGCGCAGACGACGCAGCAGCATCCAACGGCTACAATACTGTCCAGTCGCTGGGTGTTATATCGCTACCGACTACCGATGGCCCGATCAACGGAATTGACTTTGACCCAATTAGTGGCCTTCTTTTTGGCGTGGTCGAGAATGGAGGACGCGATGACCTGGTAGTGATCAACCTGGTGACGGCAGTAGCCACAGAAATCGCGAACTCGATGGATGGTACCGACGATATCGAAGACATTCAGTTCGACGATCAGGGCAACTTGTTCCTGATCGACGACGATGGGGGCTCGAGCGAGACCGATGATATCTTGCATCGAGTGGTCCTCGACCGTTCTGGCGCCACTCCCGCGCTGCAATCCATACAACTCGTCAACAACACCGGCGACGATTACAGAATCGAAGCGCTTGCATGGGACTTTCAAAATAACAGGTTGATCGCGTTCAGCGATGAGTCCAACAGCCTGTTCCACCTGAATACCGCATCAGACGGCTTTACGGACCTTGGTGGAGTAGGATTCAACGACATCGAAGGTATCGATTTCGTGCCGACGCCAACTGGTCAGCCCGTGGTGCCTGAGCCCTCCACAGGGCTTCTCACGCTACTCGGGTTGCTGTTGTGTGGCATACGGCGAGTTCCGACTCAATAGATTTGGAAGTGGCCTTCGGATCCTGACACAAAGCAAGCAATTTCTGATTGCGTGTTTCAACTGTGGATTCTCGCCCGGCAGCAGTCAGCTTTGGCGGAGGCCCAGATTGCCTAGGATCGCAAGATCGATGGCGTCGGCATCCGGAAATTCGTTGCTCTTGCGCGCGGAATAGGGGACACGAAGGGGGTGGCAAATGCGTGTACGCATGCCTCGGCATCATGCTGACGTCTACGCTGTGATACCGCAGCATCCTTTTGACGAGCGTTCGCCACATATCCTGAAATTCTGAAACCACCAAGGTCCTGTTATACCTTACCAGTTGTTGGTTGTTGCTCACATTCAGGACACGGGCACAACTGCGCAAGTCGTTTCCATGTGTAAAGGCCGGTGTCGTGACCACCCGACCACACAATCTTCAGCGCATAATTGCCAACCAGTTGCATCTCAGTAATTAAGATGTCCTCCGGGATGGTCGCCGGTTCGAGAATGCGCTTGCTGGTTATTTCGTCGACACACCCGGCACAGGGGCAAGCGAGGCGCAGGGTTCTGTACGGATAGTAGCCGATATGGTCTGATTTCCATGTTATTTCCAATTCGCGTGACTGAGAATTGGCGTGCATATCTTTCGGTGGCTTGTAGTTCATGGTAGGTTTGAGGGCCTCCATCTATGCAGTTGCAGCAATCTTGCATTCTTTTCTATGTACATGGCGTGATCATCAGTTCGTGTGCAGCCGTCACCGGAGTCTTTGCCTTCAAAGTGTCTCCAGTAATTTCGCCATCGCTGGCCCGAGATCGTGGCCCATGCCTTCACCTACATCGCCAGCTTTCGTGGAACCTGTCCCTAGTACGGTTCGTGCCTCATCCTTGCGTCCCAATTTGATCAGCACTACTCCGAGGATATGGTAGGTTGCCAAGTGATCGGGGTCTTTGGTGTTGGCGAACATGAGGTGCTCAACTGCCTCGTTCAATGCCTCGGGGCTGTCACCGTGTTGAAACAACGCTTGCCCTAAGGTAAAGCGACTCAACGCATCGCTGTCGTCCATGGCGACCAGCTTTCGACATTTGGTTAAATCCATGGGCATGGTCACAACCACTCCATATTGGTTACTCAGATATCCGAACTACCCCGTTTCTTTCGCCCCATCCCCCCATCAAATCAAATTCATTGGACAGGATTATAGCAATAAGCGGATCGCATATTGCACCGGTCTGTGACTGAAAACCGAAGATCATGAAGTGGCCGGCCAAGCTGGTCGTGGGTCTCCCTGCTTGATCATAATCAACCGCAGTCACGAACTGGCACAGTCGGATATCTGGGCACGTTACTCAGGAGTGGGGGGGATGTTTGACTAAGTCGGCCGCTTGCTTGTAATCTTCGATGGCACCCCACGGACCATTGCGCAGGTAATCGTACGCCAGTTCGTGGGCAATCACGTAATGCGCAAACGCTCACACAGCCGGCATTTGAGCACGACGCAACGACTGCTGCGGCTCCCCGGTGCGGGACAGCAAAGCCACACAGTACGTTGGAATATTGACCACCCGCCCCCGCGGCAATCTTGGCTGCGGAACCGGACTCAACAGCTCTGTGAAGACTGATTCGACTAACAATAGTCATTGGTACAACACTTGGGGGCACGTCAGTCAAATGGGAATTAACGTCTAGATTTATTTAGACGTTAAAATTGATATGACCATACGACGGAAGAAATACTATGCCCAAATGGGTTGATTAAGTCTAATGAGTGAAACAATCTTAGAAATTTCTAAAATCGGCTGGCGCTTTGATAACAGCTATGCCAGATTGCCAAGGATGATGTTGTCACAGCTTGCTCCTGTGCCAGTACAGATGCCAAAATTAATTATCCTTAATCATTCATTATCCGAAGAATTGGGGCTGGACTTTTCTGTCCTTGCCGATGAGCATGTCGCTTCAATGTTTGCAGGGAATGTGCTGCCTCAAGGATCAGAACCCATTGCACAGGCTTATGCCGGACATCAGTTTGGTCATTTCGCCATGCTAGGTGATGGGCGAGCGATTCTAATTGGAGAACATCTTACTCCAGATAATAAACGCGTTGATATTCAGTTCAAAGGTTCCGGACGAACACCATACGCAAGAGGCGGTGATGGAAGGGCTGCACTGGGACCAATGCTACGAGAATATATTATTAGCGAGGCCATGCATGCGTTGGGGATTCCTACAACACGCAGTCTGGCTGTGGCTAAAACTGGCGAAAATGTGCACCGTGAAATTCCTTTGCCCGGAGCAATATTAACTCGTGTGGCAGATAGCCATATCCGTGTGGGTACATTTCAATATGTTGCTATGCGCGGTGACGAACAACTTCTGAAGGATTTAGTTCATTATGCAATCAACCGTCATTACCCAAACCTGAAAGGCACAAACAACTCAGCTCTTAGCCTATTAAAAGCTGTGATGGAAAAACAAACTGAACTGATCGTGAACTGGATGCGGGTTGGCTTTATTCACGGAGTGATGAATACAGACAATATGACAATCTCGGGAGAAACAATCGATTATGGACCGTGTGCTTTTATGGATACTTATAATCCAGAAACGGTATTTAGCTCGATCGATCATCATGGCCGCTATGCCTATGTTAATCAGCCTGTTATTACACAGTGGAATTTATTGCGATTTGCAGAAACGTTGCTTCCATTAATTCATAATAAACAAGACAAAGCAATCGAGATTGCGAAAGAGATCATTGATAGTTTCAGTGTATTTTATAAACATCAGTGGCTTAAAATGATGCGCAACAAACTGGGTCTATTCGGAGAGGAAAATGAGGATGATGCTTTGATCAGCACTCTGCTATCATGGATGGAGGAAAACAAGGTTGACTATACAAATACCTTTTGTTCCTTAATCACGAAAGACGTCTCAAGAGATAAGTTATTTCAAGACTGCACGTTTCTTGATTGGCATAAGCGATGGCAGATTCGCCTAACGAAAAACAACAAACCTATAGAATTATCTTTGAGATTAATGCGTGCCACTAACCCACTAATTATTCCCCGCAATCACAAGGTGGAAGAAGCTTTAGTCGCCGCTAGTATTAACGATGATTTGGTGCCG
>CAUZIY010000183.1:0-6017 GCA_963579995.1 Phycisphaerae bacterium | reverse complement strand
CCGGCAATGTTGTAATAATCTTCAAGGCCGGCAATCGTGGAGCCTTGCGAACCTCCGGCCAGATCGAGGTATTGGCCGACCTGTGCAACAGGAAAGTTGGACAGGCCCCAGTATCGGATCTTGCCAACTTGAACCAACGCGTCCATCGACTCAGCCAATTCAGCCGGCGGAGTATGATCATCTGGTCTGTGTAGGAGATACAAGTCTAGGTAATCAGTGCCCAGTCTCTTAAGTGAACCTTCAAGTTGATGGTGTAGGAACTGGCGAGAAAAAGTAGCGGGCTTACCCGGCTCATTTTCACGTTGGGGCAAGTGACCGGGCCCAACCTTGGTGCAGATGATGATCTTATGGCGTTGGCCTTTTATCGCGTTGCCCAACCCCTGCTCGGCGGATCCGCTGCCATAACCAATAGCAGAATCAAAAAAGTTGACGCCCAAGTCTATGCAGTAACGGATGACTGCCTCTGCGGGTGGGTTGTCCGCGTGTCGGCCGATGTTGCGAAACGCCGTTCCCTGGCACAGGCGCGACACGTAAAGGTCGGTCTTGCCAAATTGCACATGTTGTGGTGATGCGGTTGCCATCAAATTTCCAATCTTACTGGAAGTCGGCCCCTACTTGGTCACGTAGTTGAGAGGGATAGAGATTGCACTGGCCTCGGGTAATAGACTCGATGGGGGTCCCGAAGACGGATGGGCTAATCCATCGGTCCATCGAGGATCCTAGCCATAGGTCGCAGCTAAGTCCCAAGCCTGTAATGATTCAATATTAGCACTACCTCCGAGAGAGAAAAAAAGCACACCCACACTTTCCGGGCGATGGGGATATATACGCTGTGTGATGCACTGGCGGTTGTTGGCAAATACCTCTAGTACCGAACGATCTAAAAAAAGACGGAGACTGAGCGGTTCTCCCCGGGCCAGATCTAATGGTGCCTCCTGAGCCTGCAGGGTTCTTGCCTTCTCCGGAAGCCTCTCTAGGGATTGGTCGCCGCGGAAAGGTGTAAAGCAAATATTACCATCAAGGCTCGAATGGCTTACGTCCACCATCAGGTTTCCGGATTGTGCATCGTACACCACGGTGGTGTATTCCTCGCCATCGAACGAGGAACGTACTTTAACACCAACCTTCTTACCTCCTTGAGGTTTTATCTCCACGGCTAACTCAAGACAATCGCCTTGTACATCTTTGACAGACACTTCTGAATCAGCGTCCAGTTGAATGTTGCGGTGAGAGCGATGGTTCATTCGAAGCATCTCTATCTCCGGCGCCGGATTGATCAGCAGTGTGCCGTTTTTGGCCAACGACAAGACCCTCGGTAAGGTCATCACCCCTGACCAGCCCGAGGCTATTTCTCTATCCCGGCCTCTAAACTCACGGATCCAGTCAAAGTAGATGCGGCGTCCATTACCATCCAGCAACGACCTTGGACCGGAAATGGTTCCCCAAGGCCAATTCAGTCGAGAGTGTAATTCTGGATAGAACTGGTTGTCCTGCAGCTTTCCCAGATAATACTGGGTCCCTAGCAGGTGGCTGGCAAATAGCAGTATGTGCTTGTCTCCAAGCGGGAAAAAGTCAGGTACGGCACAGTCCTCATCGGGTTCGGTCCATTGCCGTTTAGAGCGATAAAAAGGTCCTACTTTTTCCCAGTTAACGAAGTCCTGTGACCGAAACAGGTTGGTCCCATCGCCCTCAACACCGGGGACGTAGTTGCCCACTAGAGCGTAGTAGGTATCTCCCTCAACCCAGGCACAAGGATCCAGTGCATAGTTGGTGTCCTCGTACCCGTTTCCGAACACTTCAACCGTCGAGACTACGGGGTTCTCAGGATGCTTGGTCCAATGCACCAGCAGATCATCTTCGCTCGAGGCGATGCATAACCCGCCGGGCTCTCCATGATAGATGACGGTCGGAACGCCATCTTTGCTCACAAACGCTCCTCCGCTCCAGCATCCTCTTTTGTCGTACCCATCATCAGAGGGTGTGAGTGCGATGGGGTGGTGAACCCAGTGCAAAAGATCCACACTGGAAGCATGGCCCCACCGCATCGCGCTGTAGATGCCCCCCCAGGAGAGATGCTGGTAGAACACGTGATATCGGCCCTTCCAAAAGATCGCGCCGTTGATGTCGTTCATCCAACCCCAGGGAGCCATGAAATGGTACCGAGGGCGATGGACATCGCTTCGGAGTTTATCTCTGAACTCACTGGTATGGCGAATCAGATCATCTGTCTCTGATGCTTCTGGGGTCAGCTCAATCTCTTTCATTGGCCCTTGTTACTCTCTTATTGAAGTTTGCGTGGTTTTTGAACCCCATCTTTATGGTTTGAAGAAAACCGATCATCGGTAGTTCAGAAGCTGCTGTCCCAATACCACTAGCGTAGGCACACTTAGAGATGCGCCACACCCAGCACAGAATTGAGCGTTATCCGAGCTGTCGTTACCACATGCCTAGGATCTCATATCAAACCAATACCTCTTTCATGAGCTTACCTCTCTTGCCAGTATACCCAAGGCAGTCAAGAGGGCATGGGGCGTATTAGGAAGGCAGAACTGTGGGTGTGCTTGGGGTATTAAGGCTGTTGTGTGGACAGCGAATGAGACTAGATTGGGGTGTCTTTGCCAATCCCTAGAATTTGGAACGTCTATCCCGCGTCCCCTATCAGCAATGGACTCTTGGCTGATTAAACTTGGCAAGGCCATGTCCATTGCTTCATCTATTTTTCTCTACTACTTGACTACGCGTCTCGCGATGGTTCTGGAGGATTTGGACAATGCTGTGACGTGCCGCGGCGGTTACCTGAAGGCCTGGCGGTCGGGTAACCCCACCGGCCCGGCCCAATGCTTCCATGGCCACCTTGATCGTATTCATGCCGTCACTTGATTGAAGCTCGCGAATTGCAAGAACAGGTGCGATGTCATTTTCAAATACCTGTTGCATTGATTCTGCTTCACCGGCTACACCATGTTCCCAAAACTGCCACGACGCCTCGGGTGCAAATGTTGCACCTGCGGTTGAGTAGGCTTTGCAGCCAAACTGAAAACAAGGAGCAGTCTGGTCTTCGTTTTCACCGATCCACAAGAATGGCTTGGATACCGCCTGCATGACCTGTTTGCCCACGTTGGTGTAGTAGTCGTCATCGCCTCCCGGTGGAAAGAAACCGATCATGTTTTCAAACTCTGCAAGTCGGGTAATAATCCTGGGCCAAAAGTCATGACATCCGCTTGGGAGAATTGTCGTCGCAATACTGACCGAGTTTATAATCCCCTTGTAAAACTCGTAATAACCTTCAGCAGGATGGTGTGTGCCCCGCGGGGGGAAGATGAGCAGGGCATCGGCGCCGGCCTTTTGGGCATTAGCCGCCTGCTGCAGGCAGATTTTGTATCCGCCGATGATGCCGGCCATCACCGGCATGCGCCCCCGCGCGCCGGCCACGGCGGCTACCACCGCCTGTGCGTGTTCTTCCACGCTCAGTTTCCATCCTTCTCCGTAACCGCCAGCTACCAATACCGTCATGGGACGCAGGTCGTTTTCGGCGTGATAGGACACGTTGCGTCTAAGACCCTCAGCGTCCAGTTCATAATTGGGGAGGAAGGGGGTAGGCAGGTAATTGTGAGGACCGTGTAATGCAGTAATCAACTTGCCGGTATCGGGCCATTTTGTGCTGGAGATATCGCTTTTCATTTTACGCTCCCTGGTTCTTGTCGAGCTTTGTGGTGATGACCAGCAGTTCCAGCCAGTCGTCACTGTTGTTGATGGTCTGGTGCTTGCATCCGGGCGGCACGTGCACGGCGTCGTCCTGCTTGACATCATGGTGCTTGCCGTCCAACTTCATCTGCCCGTTGCCCTTGGTAAAGTAAAATACTTGCTCAGCGTTGTCGTGTTCATGCTCGTCACCGGCCTTGCCGGGCTGAATCATATGCCTGGTCAGGCTCCAGTCGCCTTCCAGCGGCGCCTCTGCATATGTCCTACCCTCTGCCCCTTTGGGTGAAAAAACATAATGAATCACTACGTTGTTGTGGCCGACGTGCGGTGTTGCTTCTCGCCAGTTTCGGATGATCATGTTGGTTCCTTTTCGCAGTGGAGAGTAAAATTTTTCATGTTTCCATGGCTGCCAGGCCGTCAGTCCAGATCCCGCAGCAATTCCAGTTCGTCGGCGACATTCATGAATTCCAGCGTATCGGCCACGTACATGGTCATTTCGCCTTGGGCACTGAGAAAATGCGCGTGGTTGAGCCTGTGGTGAAAATCGTGAAGCCCGTGCTCTACATACTTCCGGTCTCCAGTCAGTTTGTAGGCGTAGGCCAGCGGCAACATCATGCGCATGCTCTCACAACCGGACGCTTCCCGCCATGCTTTGTACAGGCCGTTGCCAAAGGTGTATTTCAACGCATAGCCTTCGGGCAAGGTTCCCTTGGTCATGGCAAAGTCCAGCGCCTTGAGCAGCGCCTCCTTGACGTCGTCATCATTGCAAACTTCGTGATACCACTTCATGCCGGTCAGCAAAGCCCCGGTCTGCAGGGCTGGTCCGGAAGCCATGATCAGTCCACGTGACCATGGCATGGGGAACTCACCGTCGTCCGTTTGTCTCTCCAAGGCGATATCTATGACGGTCCGGGCTATTTTGAGGTATTTCTCATCACTAGTGGCCCGGTAGACTGCCATCAGGCCAGTGAGGCACCATCCGCTGGTTCGCTCTTCACGATCACGCTGTGTGTAACCTTTTTCCACCATGCGCACAAAAGCGTCAGCGATGGCGATGGCTATTTCCAACGAGCGTTGGTAACCACTGGTGTAGTAGTAGGTCAGCAGAGTAACCAGCCATGCGTGCGAGAGGGCTGCGGCAAAGCGGTTGTCTTCATTGGCATAGTGCATGCGAGGGCAGCCCTCTAGTTCGGCAATCTGTTTGGGAACGCGGTGCATCACATCTACGTCCATAAGATGCATGGCCGCCGCTTCGCCCAGTTCACGGTACATCATCTCGCCCGTACGCTGGAACTGGATGAGCATTGAATGCCCTAGGTCATCGTGCAGGTGCTCGAAGCCACCGGAGACGTGGTCGCGGTGTGTTGGTTCACCGAAGTCTCCAAAATGCAGTACGCCCTCGCCGCGATGTTCAGTGGCTTTGCCAACAAAATCATTGCGTAAAAAGTTTTCCAGTTCCGGATATTTTTTGGGGCGGTAGGGCATGATATCGCCGCAAACACGGGTGCGGGCAAACCAGTCCCCAGGACAATTGATATGCAGTTCGCCGTCCATTCCAAAGCCGATCCATCCAAGCATGCGGCTTTGAATATTGGCTTCGCGGCCTGTGTTGTCGTGAAAGCAGAAGAACATGGTATGTGTCTTAGCCACGCCCATGTTGATCGGTAGCGGATAGTCTTCGCTGGCGATCAGTTCGAGATCTAACTGTCCGGGCGATAGGTGAAATGCCTTGGGATGCAAATGCATTCCACCCAGGAATGCAACGCCCAAGCCGTGCTTGCCATTGGAAATGTCTGCCCAGCCATTGCAGTAGTTCGAGCCAACAACAAGTTCGCCTGTAGCGTTGAAAAGGCCGTTTGGTTTGGATTCGTGGTTTAACTCTTGCGGTTTCTCAGTACCTATTGGGCCAATGTAGTGGACGGGATTATAGTTTCCGTAGTGGCCGAAGTGGCAGGGTTCATAAACCTCAAAACGTTTGCGGTTACCGCCATCTCCCCATTGTTCGAATCCCTCGGATTGGAATCGCTCATACCGCAGCCTCTCATGGCTGTCCGGTTCTTCTTTTTTCCAGTCAATGTCCAACAGGCCGACCATTTGTCCCTGATCAGCGAGGCGGGTGGTTAACCGAACGCTGCCCAGCATCATCTGGGGATGCTCTTCACGGTTGATAAACGTGTAAAACGCCTTGACGTATGGCTGGCCTGCGTAGAAATACATACGCACTACCCAGTCGAATAGACTGGTGCCGTCGATTGCTTGGTGGTGTCCCTGGGCTTTGATGCATACGCGAAGGGGGCCCGATTCTTCTACCTCGA
>CAUZIY010000182.1:0-6073 GCA_963579995.1 Phycisphaerae bacterium | reverse complement strand
GGGGCGGGATCCAGAACAGGCCATTCGCTTGGCACAGCGTGCGGTGGAACTATCAAAACACCAAGACTCCAGTTCCCTCGACACACTGGCAACCGCGCATGCAGCTGTCGGTCAATTTGAACAGGCCGTTCAAATCGGCAAACAGGCGATGGCACTTGCAACCGCCGGGAAAAATGAAAATCTGATTGCACAGATCCGCAGCAGGCTAGAGCTATTCCAGCAATCCAAGCCGTACGTCATAACGACAGACATCGGTAACGACGATGGCCCATCAGGCACGAATTAACCCTTGATGCATGGCATCTGGACACCAACTCATTTAAACCGAAATGGATAAAAGTTGGCGTTTTCTTCCCGCCAGCGATGGTCATTTTCCCGTAAATGCCATTCAACCTGTAATTGCCACTCGACATGACCATCCAAACATACCGCATTAGCACCGACAAGGTGACGGTTGCCAATGGGCATCCTGAGCACATCAGCATGATCGGGAAGTGGGTCATCGCTTTGCTCTGACACCGCAAGGTCATGGTCATACAAGCCAGCAGTTCGGCTGATCTCGGGGAAGTGATTACCGTTAAGCCCACCAGGTATGGAAAAACCTGTATCGCCATCGGAAATGATATTACTGGGAAATCTGACGTGGTCTATCTTGCGGAACCTCCAGTTCTTCGCGTTGCCAGACACACTCCATTGATAACCCAGAAATGTTGAGTTGTAGCCGTAGGCAGCCCGCTGCCAGTGGACAGCGGCGTTCGTCCGCTGATCCTCGGCGAATTGCCGCCCCCCTGATGGCGCACCTGCCCCCCATTTGCCGGTCGAGTATTGACTGCGGAGAAAGCTTGGACAGATTACACCTTGCGGCGTGTTACTCATATGAGAATGGGGATCGCCGGCTGAATCAAGATAACTGTTGAGGATGCTCCCAAGTGCGTCGAAGTTTTTTTTCCAATACCAGTTGCCGTCCTCGCTCACAACCAGTTTGGAGCGATTGTGGTCATCGTACCAAGCTTCGTAGTTCGGCAACCAACTGTCCCACTCGTTCACATAGGCATTCAGCGCCACGCCAAACGACTTAAGGTTGGCCGCACATACGGCCTGCTCCCCTGATTGGCGGGCCTTCTCGATTGACGGAAGGAGCATGGCGATCAGCAAGGAGATAATGGAGATGACCACAAGTAATTCGATAAGCGTAAATGCCTTGCGACGGCGAAGGCTGATCGTGCAATCCACCCTTCCAAGACCAACCAGAAAGCTGCCAATCGCATGATTCCCGGTGGTCTTCAACATGTGCTTCACCTTTGTTATTTTGACTTTCATACCATAGATCCCCCCCCAAGCATTACAACCATAAGAAGGGAAGCCGAGCGGGCCGCTGCATGGTTATCTTATCTGTCAAATCACCTTAATGACAAGCCTGAAAACACGATGAATTGCTCATTTTAATGCAAAAAAGGGATTCCCCTGATTCCAGAGACTCGAGTGACCTTGAACAGCCATTTCCCCATTGCTTACCACTAGATACCACGGTTATAATAGGCAGGTTCAAGGCCATTGTTCAAGGACCTCAGCCGGGTGCATTTGAGGCACAAAGTAACTCAGCGCATATCACCCTGTGAGAGGAAGTAATCATGATCATTAATAAATGCAAGCAGGCTTTGACCATTGCATGGGCCGCTACGGCAGTTGCCGTCCCAACCAATCCAGCTGCGGGAGACATTCTGACATTCCAACAGGGCGTCAATGGTTATGATAGGGGGCAAGACACCTCAATCCGTTGGGCCTATGGGGTCAATTTCGGGGACACGCCAGGCTACGACCATTCCCATCCCGGTGATCCCGGGAGCTATGAACTGAGAAACACCAATTCCGGCAGCTCAGAAATTCTTGAAGTCGGCCAGTTCTATCACCACATATTGGGCGGCGTCGGCGGAGGTGTGTTCAGCCTAGAGGCTGGACCGACATACCGATATTCAAGGATGATGATCAGGTTCCGAGATGTCTTTGGCACCGCGGAGGGACAAGTGCCATCCGATGCAACGATCGCAAAGGCCACGCTGAAGCTATACAACACGTTCGACCTCGGCGCGGAAGGCTCCGCGGGTAACGCGTTTATGGGTGACACTGTGGGGGGACCTGGTGGCGTGACCTTGGATAACCTACACGCTGAGCCCAAACTGAATGGAGGGAAAATATCGGTCTATCCCCTTCTAAGCTCAATCAAATACGGCAAGTCAGATGGTGCAGCGGTAAAGGGCGAGACCACCGCTGAATGGAAGAGACGAGGCAAAGAAATGTGGGCGGCCACTTTCAATAAGGGCTTATGGGAAACCCCGAATGACCCCATTATCGCGCAGTTCTTTGGACCCCGAGATTTCAATGACCCTTACATAGGTCACCAGGCAGGTCCCCCATTCGATGCTACAGTCACACCCGGCGTCACCGCTGATTACGACTCCAGTCATCCCGGAGCGGTCGAAGTTTTCCAGGACGCCACCGAGGAGTTCAAGGTTTTTGACGTGACCGGATTAATCGACTTCGTCACGGGAGAGGGTATTTTCCTGACGGTATTGCTACCCGATGAGAGCGAATTGCCTACCATGGAACAGAATTTTGGCAACGCGTACCGTTCCCACGAATTCGGCGGCACCGATGCTTCAGCCGACGATATTGCAACGCGGCCATTACTGGTGATTGAACTTGGAGACGCGACGATACCGGGTGACGCCAATGGCGACGGTGTTGTTGATGTGGGAGACCTGGGAATTGTCGGTGCAAACTTTGGCAGCACCATCGCAACGTGGCCAGATGGCGACTTCAATGGCGATGGTCATGTCGATGTTTCCGATCTTGGCATCATCGGGGCCAACTGGAGCGCAGCACAGACAACGGGCAGTACCACATCGCTGATTCCCGAACCGGCCACGCTCACCCTGCTCGGGCTGGGCGTCCTGGGCTTGCCACGACGACGCCGGCAAAAAGGCCACTGGAATGGCCATACCCGCTTCGCAGGTAGAACCTAACCCATGAAGTATAAACCCTCAATTCCGGGCACCATGCTGGCCATTATTTGTGGTTCAAGTGTGTTTGCGGGGCCACCCGTACCGTTTTTCGACGACAATGAACCGGGACTCAACATGCTGTTTACCGGTGACCCAACGACAACGGAGGATGGATGCTCCGCGGATGGCCCTCGCGCAGATGCCGGAGGCGCAAATGGCAAATTACATAATGATTTTCTCGAATGCGACAACTGAGATTTTCACCCCATGCAGTGGGGCCAAGTGAACTTTCTTCAAGGCGCCTTTATTTTAGGTGACTCACCGTTCTCCAATGACGGTGGCTGGGAATGCACCGGAATCAGGGACCCGGATCACACAACTCTTGCGTCAATTCAACTGTTCGTGCAGTCACAACATTTAAAAACGAGCCGTCGTCTGGACCGGGGCTCAATGATGGTACCCCCATGGAAGAAAGTGAGGACTGGGTATTCGCATTTGATTTCAAGATCGAAATTCCGTCCGCGTTCACCTTCGGCAACAACTATTTATTTCAGGTGAATGGCAGGCTGGCTGGCGATACGATGAAACTTATGGGCGCCGGGAACGAAGGCAACTCATTTCTGCCGGACGGAACACCAGATCGATACCGGCCTCATCACGGCGATGGCCAGGGCGGAAAAGTCACCACCCTGATTGATGTACCCCTATCCGAAGGTCATATGACGCTGCATTACAAGGCCGCGAACCGCAAGTATGACCTTTGGCTTGACGACACGAAGCTCGTTGCTGATTTTGCGGCGTTTGGTGACGGTGACCCGAACATGGACAAAGCTTACGACGTCGAGTTCATTCAATTGGGCGGTGGCGGCATCTCTTTTGAAAATGCGTTGTACGACAACATTATTCTCGGTGTCTTGGCCGAGCCAGACGGTCCGATTCCCGGCGACGCCAACACAGATGGCGTTGTGGATGTGGCTGACCTGGGCATCCTGGGCGTCAACTGGTCGAGCACGCAAGAGCCCTCCTTGTCACAGGCGATGCGTTCCTCCGAACTAAGCACTTTTATTCCTGAACCTGCGACAGTCACACTCACCACCGTTGGGATCCTGTATCTCGCAAGCCGCTATCGTCGGCCTGACCCGCATCTGCTGTCATAGCCGATAGCCCACCCAAATCAGTGTTGCAGCTGGCCGCACTGGACTGACCATGCCCCTTGGCATCATGGTTCAGGCCGAAATCCCGCGTGCTGACATCACACTGGGCAATCTCCAATTTGCAGACCGTTGCCGTCACAGGTAATTCTATTGGTATGGTCAAACGCAACCAGCTGAAAAAATTTCCCGTATATCGGGTGGGTTGTGCCACACCCATCCAGTTCGCCGCCAGGGAACTGCAAAGTCTTTTATCCCGGGCAACCCGACGCAACTTCATAGTCCATACACGCCACCAAAGTCCAAGACCCTCTCCAGGCCAACCCATCCAAGGGTTATGGGTGGGAACCACACAAGAACTCGGCCACCCGGTCATATGTGATCCCATCCACGATGCAATTGACATCCAAACCAATGGCCTCAATGGCATTATCAGTGGCTCAAATGCGCCAAGCGTCTTGCTGGCGGTCTACCGTTACCTTACTGAACTGGGCTTTCGATGGGTGCGACCGGGTCGTGATGGCGAGTTGGCACCCCAACTGACATGGCCATTACGCAGCAAAGTGAGTGTCCGAGAGCAAGCATCATATGACCATCGTGCGGTATGTATCGAAGGGGCATGTGGCTGGGAACACGTGCGCGACATGATTAACTGGATGCCTAAATTGGGCTTCAATACATACTTTGTTCAGTTTCGTGATGGTTATTATTTTTTTGAACGATGGTACCGGCATGAAGGCAACCCCAAGACCCCAAAGCATCGGTTTAACCGTAAGGATGCCGAACGTTTCACGCGGCATATCTGGGAACAATGCCAAAAGCGTGGCATTAAGATCCAGATGGTGGGCCATGGGTGGACCTGCGACCCGTTTGGGGTCATTGGGGATGGCTGGTACAAACACAAAGGCCCCGTGCCAGCAGAAACCAAACACCATTTGGCACTGGTTGACGGTCGCCGGCAGTTCTTCGAGGGTGTCCCCCTCAACACAAACCTGTGTTACAGCAACAAGAACACGCGACAGAAGATTGTCCAGGCTGTTGCGGATTACGCCTTTGAACACGCACATATCGACGCCATTCATCTATGGCTGGCTGACGCTGCCAACAACCACTGCGAATGTTCCAGGTGCCGAAGATACCGGCCCGCAGATCTATACATCAAACTGCTTAATGAGTGTGATGTCGAACTGACCAAAAGAGCGCTCAATCACCGCATTGTGTTCCTGCTCTACGTCGACCTACTGTGGCCGCCCAAGGTTGAACGGATCATGAATGCCAAACGATTTATCCTGATGTTTGCCCCAATCACACGGACATATAGCCAATCCTTTGCAAAGACCAAGAAGAATCAACCATCCAGGCTACCCCGGTTTGTCCGCAACAAGCTGGCGATGCCCTCAAGCATCGAGCAGAACCTCACGGCCCTGCGTAGCTGGCAACGGCAATTCAAGGGTGATAGCTTCGATTTCGACTACCACCTGATGTGGGATCACTACCGCGATCCTGGCCATTATGAGTTGGCTCAGCTACTGCATGCTGATATCCGGGGGTTACATGATATTGGCCTTAATGGTCTTAACAGCTGCCAGACTCAGCGGTGTTTCTTGCCAACTGGATTACTCATGACGGTCATGGGCCAAACCCTGTGGAATCGCCAAACCAGCTTTGATACACTGGCACGCAACCACTACAAAGCCGCCTTTGGTCCTGATTGGTCAAAGACCATGCGATACACTCAACGTCTATCACAATTTTTCGACCCACCATTTCTCAGGGGTGAACGCGGTCCCAATTGGAACAAGAAGGCGGTTGCGAATCTGCAAAAAGTACCGGCCCTCATAGAATCGTTTGCACCGGTCATCGAATCAAACCTCCAAAGCACAAACATCTGCCAAGCACGCTCATGGTCTTACCTCAAAC
>CAUZIY010000181.1:0-6149 GCA_963579995.1 Phycisphaerae bacterium | reverse complement strand
GCGGCATGGTGTGTCTGCAGTTAAATTGTCAACTAGAATTCCGACCCTTTTGGTATTAAATGGTATGTGACCACAGGTAATTGATCTATTGCCATTTTACCGATGTATGCTAAACGTCGGCCCATTAGCTCGCTTATGGTCTCTAACAGTCACCGATTGCCGTGAACGACGACCGTCCCGTGATCGCTCAGGTGTTACACCGGCTATACCTTGCTGGCGCCGAGGTGCTTTCTGCAGATTTGGCCAGAAATCTTAGCGATCGGTTTCGATTTGTATTCATCTGTTTGGACGCAATTGGTTTGCTCGGTGATCAGTTGATCGCTGAAGGGTTTGAGGTTCTTAATCTGAAACGTCATCCGGGGATTGATTGGTCGGTTGCCAGATGCATGGGTAATCTTGTCCGCGGTCGGAGGATTGCTCTTCTTCATGCCCACCAATACACGCCGTTTTTCTATGCTGCTGCTGGTCGGAGGTTAATGCGCACGCCGATCCTGTTTACCGAACACGGTCGGCACTACCCAGATCAACGCAAGATTCGACGGGTGCTTGCGAATAAATTACTTTTACGTCGATGTGATCGTGTCACATCAGTCGGACGGTTTGTCAAACAATCGCTTGTAGATTACGAGGGATTTCCCGCTCACCGTATTGAAACCGTTTATAACGGAGTCGACATTGATCGCTTTGACTGGAAGGGGAATCAGGAATTACGTGGCGCAGCTCGACGGGCACTTGAACTGCCTCCCGATCAGCAAGTGGTTCTCCAGGTAGCACGTTTTCATCCCGTCAAAGACCATCAATTGGCGGTTAGGGCCTTCGCCCGGGTCGTGTCCAAGAACAAGCGTGCGGTACTCCTTTTGGCTGGGGCTGGGGCTGGGCGTGAAGCAATTGAGGACCTAGTTCAGGCCTTAGGCATTAACGACCATGTTCGCTTTCTCGGCGTGCAGTCGGATATACCCCAGATAATGGCAGCGGCTGATGTATTCATGCTCAGTAGTCTCAGTGAAGGGATCTCCGTTACCCTATTGGAGGCAATGGCTAGCGGATTGCCGGTTGCTGCAACTGATGTTGGCGGTAATGGTGAGGTTGTGGTGGAAGGTAAAACTGGAGTTCTTTCACCTCGAGGGAATGCTGAAATGCTTAGCAAAAACCTAATGGCACTGCTTGATAACGTGAATATGCGGATATCCATGGGGCAAGCGGCGCAACAGCGGGTAAGAAAGTGTTTTGCACAAGAACAGATGCACAGTCGATATGCCACGCTGTATCAGGAAATGCTGGGAAACCATGTAACGAGATAAATGCCATGAATCGCTCATTTGTGTTTCTTGGGATCATGTTTGCGGGGGCATTTGCCTGCGCATCTCAGTTGATTGACGATTCTCTCGCCCGTTTCACCCGATCATGGCGTGATCATCCAATTTGGCACGACGGCAAAGCGGAAATTGCTGTTTATGAGGCAACACGTAGCATATACGGCCAACCCCGGAAATATTCAGCACGACTGTATACCAACAAAGAACACGCCAGTGCGAAGACAAAGACAAAAGCACCTGACAACCAAGGCCGCGCGGTGTTCAAGCATCATTTGCGCGAAGATGTCACCACTGATAACTACAACTACCATTTCAGCACCATGTGTTTTGTGGGGACGGACGATCTCAAAAGTTTAAAAATCGACATGGGTTCACAGGAAGATTGCGGTGCCACCTTTAAGCAATATGTGAACCATGCGGATACTTGTGTCTGGAGTCAATTCAGTTACTTTCCCGAAGAAGGCCATGTGGCCGGTTCATATCCATCGCCGGCAAACCTTGTGTTTCAGGATGCCCTAAGCCTAGTTCTGCGGGGCTATCCATTTGAGGATCCAGTCCCCCCCATCGGCCTGATGGTTCTTGGCGATCAAACAACAACCCGCCATTCATCGCCGGAACCGATTCCCATGCAACTTACATATTTGGGCCACGATACGTGTGATCTGCCCATAGGGAAGATTGACGCCTATCACTTACGTCTTGAGGCTGTCGATCATGCAGCCGTTCATGATTACTGGTTTTCCCAATCAGCCAAGGCTCCGTGGTTGCATGTGATGGTTAAGTACCAGGGGCCTGCCGGACTTGTCTATCAACTTGAGCAATTGGAGCGTCGCTCCTATTGGGACCGATAGAAATTTGATTGTTGCTGCTGCAGTGATAAGCGTGGTTTTCGGCTTCCTTTTCGTGGCTTGCAGGGAAAAGTTCCAATGCAGACGACACCAATCAAGAAACTTCTGAGGCTTGCAGGTATTGCGCTAACGGTTTTACTTGTCACTTGGGCTGAGGCTGGATCGATCCAGTCCAAAGTTTATCAGCATATTCGCGGTAATGATCTTGGGGAAACCAAGTACGCCATAATGATCTTAGATCTGACGAATGGTACTGAATTGGCTGCGATTAATGTACATGAACCAATGACACCAGCGAGTAATATGAAATTGATTACGACGGCGGCGGCGCTCGATATTCTTCAGAGTCAGTTTAAGTTCAAAACTGATTTACGCTTGGTCCAGCCGGCTGATTGGCATGAGGTGTCAGGTAGGTTGCCCGATGAGAGTTTATTGCCTGCAGGTCCGGTGCTTGTGATTGTCGGTGATGGCGACCCTGCATTTGGCGATCCAAAATTGCTTGATCGATATAACCTTACCGTTAACGAGCTGCTAGACGAGTGGGTTGAAACTGTTCAAGGGGCGGGTGTGACAAAGGTTGATCGGATGGTGGTCGATGACCGAATATTTGATACCAGCTTTACCAAGGAGTCATGGCCGCAAGATCAACTTTCGGCGTACTACTGTGCTCAGGTAGCGGGTCTGAATTTTCATCGCAATGTGATCGAAGTTTGGCCAAAGCCAACACAGACAGGCCGTGCGCCGGATATTGAACTTAAACCGCCAGCTCCATTTATGGTGATCACAAATCGGGCTATAACGGATAAGCTAGACACTTTTTCGGTGGACCGTCTGGCCAATACCAACCAGCTGGTTTTCAGCGGTAAAATTGCGCACCGAAAACGCAGCCCATATCCTGTAACTGTTCATGACCCGCCATTATTCTTTGCCCGCCTGTTGCAGGACCGTCTCGCTCAGTCAGGTATTGAGGTGAATCGAGTTGATCGAGTTAAGGAGGGCGAGTGGTTGCCGCAGGGTCAAACAATATATCGCAATCAGACGACTCTGTACGAAATCGTGCAAATCTGCAACAGTCAATCGGTCAATCTTTACAGCGAGGCCTTGCTCAAAAGAATAGGCCATCGCTATACCGGCACGCCTGGAAGCTGGCGCAATGGGGCTGCTGCAGTTCGCCGCTTTCTACGTGAACGTTTAGGAATATCTTCCGCGGTCGTTGCGATAGACGATGGAAGTGGACTAAGCCGAAAGAATCGCGTCACGGCAAATATTATCGTGCAGTTACTGAAAGCCATGTATGAAGACGATCGCCATCGGCTCGATTATGTAGAAAGCCTGTCGATCGCTGGAGTTCGTGGTAGTTTGAATAAAAGGAATCGATTCAAGAATCAACTGAAAGGGCGGGTATACGCCAAAACGGGTTACATTAATGGCGTTAGCACACTGAGCGGTTACATTTTTCGCCAGGCAGCTGATCAGCGTCCATATTCGAAAGAACTCAATACCGTGGCCTTCTCATTGCTCTTTAACGATATTCGCTCGAACGTTGGCAAGGTAAAGAAACTACAAGATGAAATCATTGGGCTTATTGACCAGTCATACACTCTGGCGCGCGTTGGCCAGTAGTGGGCGTGCAGATGAATTATGGATGGGAGACGAAGATGACTGCTTCGCTGATTTCGACCCGATCCATCACGGGGCCATTGGCCGCCTCGTGAAGCTCGATTGACATGGTATGGCCGGACAGCGGGGTGTTGATGAAGATCTGTGGGGTTGAAGCGTTGATGTGATACCGCTCAATAATTCGGTCGTCAACACGCAGTACCAAATCCAAGTCGGCCCATTTCTCCGCTTGCCTGGTTTGCTCGGTCAGTTTTACGGAAGCAGTAAAGCGCGAGGCATTTTTGGGTAAGGTCCACTGCGTTACAACTGGGGCATGAGCGGATAAACGTTGCTCAAACCACGTTGGTGGCCAAGCTAAGCCAAAAACGGTTCCGCCCATTTCAACCTTCATGTTCAAGTCAGCCAGATTTCTTAGATAACCGCTGACGCATGCGATATCAATCATGATGACGCTGTCAATCGGTACGGAAATCAACGAATTGACATCGAGTAAGGCGGGCTTGAAAAATAGGAATCCGCGTCGGATTCCAAGGTTGGTTGCGGCAAGACGTGAACCGTCCGTCAGCCATACTAAATGTGTTTGGCGCCGTAGTGATGCGACTGAGCTGTCGCGGTTGTACCCTGGCCTAATTAATGTGAATGCCCGTAGTTTTTTGGCCGGCAACACCACGCCCTGTTGCTTACTGTGAGCAGTGAGCGGTTGATAGATAATGGTCTTGCCGGATAACCGTTCAATGAAACCTTCAATCATATCGCCGTTTGTTAACCAGATGCGGTCCGCACTGCCCGATGGGACCCGTGGTGGCGGCATACTCAATGAAACTGAGCGGATCTGATCTAAATTGATGTGCAGTTCGCCCAATTCATGCTGTTGCCATTTGATCTGTTGGTCATCACCACCGGTCCATTCTCCGATTAGATATTGGCCGTCAAACAACTCAATGACGGTTTTCGATTGCTGATGGTGACGGGTTGTCATATCGATACTTTGATCTTCATTTCGGGGTGGATTGGGCGTAGGTGTTGAAAACTGGATCCGCAATATTTGATGAACCTGTTGATACTGAAGTGTGCGGCTGTTATCGAAATAGCTGATGCGTCCACGCGACAGCGACGTGATTTTGACCTGTTGCCCTTTGAGATCTGTGCCCACAATAACGGCTGGTGTAACTGCTTGTGTGGAGCTGGCAAATGCGAGGAGCGATATTACCAGACATGAATATTGCACACGGCTCACCTTTGGAAGATTGGCAAAAGCCGATTAGGCATCTGTAAGATCAGTAGTGCCATTGCGGTAGCATATGCATCGCCATGGGATTGGCCAATCCATTTTCCGGTTCGCTCCTGTCGATCCAGCAATTGTTTACGGATCCAGGGGAACCAATCATTCCAATATTGTTTGCCGGCCAAGTACATTGCTTGGGCGGCGTAGTAATGACCATAAAAGAAATGGCCACCAGCTCGACCGGTGTGAGGTTGTCGTTGAGCGAACAGATAGGCGAGACCTTGGGCGAGGTGTTCATCATCATAGGCGCCTGCATAGTAGAGGCTTGCAATCGCGCCAGCAGATCGCGGGAATGCGGACCCACCGGAACTGATCATGTAGCGGAAACCACCGTCGGCGGAGTTTTGACACCGACGGACATATGTGATGGCGCGGCCAATCGTGGGCTGGGGCACATAGATGCCCGCGTTTCGTGCTGCACGCAAGGCCATGATCTGGCATACGGTGACCGACAAGTCAGCCTGTTCAGGTAACGGGTGATAGCGCCATCCTCCTTGGTGGTTTTGTGAGGCGATGATCAGTTGAATCGCCTTGACCAATGCTTCTCGCACCCTTGGTAATGGAGTCTGGCCATAGATCTCAGCTAACATTAGCGTGGCAAACCCATGCCCATACATGGGGCCATGCGAGGTGTCGGCTGCAATCAGGCCGGACTCTTGACTGTGGGCCAAGATGAAGCCCAGCCCACGTTGGACATGTTCGCCGTACTGCCCACGTAGCGGAAGATGGCCATCGGCCATGAATGCCATGCAAACCAGGGCTGTAATGCCGACATGACGGCGATAGCGAGGCCCACCATAACTACCATCTTCTGCTTGGATTAAAGCAAGGTACTCCAATCCTTTCTGCGTTGCTGTTACAAGTTCTGGACTGATCTCTACGAAATCTTCATCTGTCATGGCCTGTAGGTTTGTGGGTAAGATTATGCTCAGCAAACAAAACACAGCCATGATTCTAGGGCTTCGTGCTGTTCCGGAAATGCTTTTGAGAAAGGCGGCTGTCATCGAGACTTAACGTCCTCTGCAAGTCGGCGGAAATAGGCTGCAGTGGCAGAGCGATACATCGGACTATATGGTTCTC
>CAUZIY010000180.1:0-6152 GCA_963579995.1 Phycisphaerae bacterium | reverse complement strand
CCGTGCAGTTCCATATAGATGCCATCCAGATCACCAGCGCACCCGATATCGTTCACAATCATGTCGGCAATCCGCTCAAATGCATCGGTCGTAACATAGGACGACGGTTCTGCCGCACACCAGAGCACTGGAATAATCTCGTAACCACCCGATGCCATCGCCGCATCCACAAATCCAGTGAGAGAAGCATGAACTCCCGATAAAGCGCGTATGACCTCGTCGCCCCGAATCAGGCCGGGCCAAGCATCCGCCTTTTCAAATTCCTCGTAAGTGGCAAGAGTCGATGCGAATGTATTTGTTTCGTGTTGAAAACCGGCAACGGCAATACGTTTCATAGACCAGTGGCTCCGAATTTACTTAACTTATTGTTTGTTTTTGACCGCATGCTCGCTCGCAGGTCCCTCACGTAGAAGCGCGCCAACCCGCGTCTTGAGCAGATTGTCCAGCCAGTCCGGATCCATTTCTGGTACCGAAGCCAACAGTAGTTCCGTGTACTCATGGTGCGGCGGGGCCAGCACCTCATCGCGGGTGCCATACTCCACCACCCGACCCTGTAGCATCACCACAATTTCATCGGATATTGCCTTCACCGTGGCGAGATCATGGGTAATAAATAAATAGGACATGCTAAGTTCATTTTGCAGGCGTTGAAGCAACTTCAAAATATCCTCAGCAACTAGTTGATCCAGCGCCGAGGTCACCTCATCACAAATAATCAGATTGGGTTCCGCAGCCAACGCCTTGGCGATACATATACGTTGCTTTTCACCACCTGATAGTTCTGACGGAAAGCGATTTACATAACGCTCTGGAAGTTCGATCTGCTCCATCAATTGGGAGACCCGTTGGCGCTTCTCTTCTCCCCGCATGCCAAAATAGAATTCCAGTGGCCGCCCCAATACCTGCTTTATCTTCTGGCGTGGGTTCAACGCCACGTCGGGCATCTGGATGATCATTTGCACACGGCGCAACATCTCCCTGTCACGATCGCTGAACTTTGCCGGCAATTCCTGGCCATCGAACTCAATGGTACCCGTAATCGGCGGCAGCAAGCCTGTTATAACCCGTGCCAGAGTACTTTTGCCGCTGCCTGATTCGCCGACTACTGCGATCGTCTTACCACGGGTTACAGTCACGTTGACGTCCTGCAAAACCGGAGCTCGGTTAGCATAAGCCGCCGTCACATTATTGACCTTGAGCAATGGCTTGCCCTCTTCAGCATGCTTGATTTTTTCCGTCTGGCCCTTGCGCACTGACAACAGTGCACGGGTGTAGTCCTGCTTGGGGTTGGCCAGCATCTCCCGCGTGCCGCCTTCTTCTACCAACTGGCCATGTCGCAGTACCATAATACGGTCTGCAACCTGTGAAACCACGGCCAAATCATGGGTGATGTAAATAGCGGCTGAATTAAGCTCTCTTATGGCATCCTTGATGGTCGCCAACACTTCAATCTGAGTCGTGACGTCGAGCGCTGTCGTTGGTTCATCGAAAATGATCAGATCCGGCTTGCAGGCCATCGCCATGGCAACCATGGCGCGTTGGAGTTGGCCACCAGAGACCTGGTGCGGATAGCGGTCACCGATGTTATCCGGATCGGGCAAGTCGAACCGACTGTACAGATCACGTGCGCCTTTTTCCGCCTCGGCCCGTGACATGATACCGTGCTTAACTGGTGCTTCGACGTACTGATCAATGATGTGGTGGGCGGGATTGAATGAGGCCGCTGCACTTTGTGCCACATAGGAAATGCGTACGCCGCGGATGGAGCGCATTTGGTCATCCGTCGCGGTGGTGAGCTCCAAATCGTCGAACTTGATACTACCACTGACGATGCGGCAACCGTCCCGACAGTAAGCCATGCTGGCAATGCCTATGGTGGATTTCCCAGCCCCAGACTCACCGATCAACCCCAGCACCTCGCCACGATCGACGTGAACATCAACGCCCAGAACAATATCGCCCCACTGCTCTTCCTGAAAGCCTTCGATGACCAAATTTTTCATCGTCAGTAAGCGCGACATCAAATAATTCCTATGGCACTTAATCGTTAATATTCTTCGCGAAGACCGGCTGCCTTACGCAAGAACCAGTCCACTACCAGATTGATGCCAATGGTCAAGAATGCAATGGCCGCGGCAGGAATTAAGGGGTTGTAAACACCGAAGCTGATAGCTACTGAATTCTCCTGCACCATGCTGCCCCAGTCAGCCGTTGGCGGTTGCAGGCCTAACCCCAAAAAACTGAGCGCACTAATAAACAAAAACACAAAGCAAAATCGCAAACCAAATTCAGCCACCAGCGGGGGCAGCGTATTGGGTAAGATTTCACGCCACATGACCCACATTATTCCTTCACCTCGCAAGCGTGCCCCCTCCACGTACTCCATCACGGTGATATCCATGGCGACAGCCCGCGACAGACGAAAGACTCGCGTGGTACAATCAGCACCGGTATCGAGGTGCCGGCCACCGACAGAACGATCAAGGCAAAGATGAGGGTCGGGAAAGCCATCAGAATATCGACCACACGGCTAACGACCTGATCAACCCACCCGCGCATGGTAGCCGCCAGAAAACCGAACGCCATGCCTACGATGAATGATAGCCCCGTGATGATCAAAGCAAGACTGATGGTATTGCGG
Source organism: Phycisphaerae bacterium (assembly GCA_963579995.1). Lineage (GTDB taxonomy): Bacteria > Planctomycetota > Phycisphaerae > Phycisphaerales > Phycisphaeraceae > UBA6626. Next base: position 3,511 of record CAUZIY010000180.1, on the reverse strand, counting down.
GCACCGTACAAAAGCCGGGTAAGCAGATCGCGGCCAATATGATCAGTGCCAAGCCAGGACTTGCCACCCATGCGGCTATCATTCAACTGCGCCCAACACGCACCATCACTCTTAACCGCTTCTGAGGAACAATCCGTGGCCCAGATGCCAGGTTCCCACACCTTGCCGACTATCTCGGTTTCCGTAAACGGTGTGAGCACCGGTGCAAAGGCCAGGGCAAACAGATTGATAGCTATAATGAGGAACCCCATTTGGGCACTCCACGGGGCTTTCAAAAATGCCTTTACGACGTTAGTGATTGGTATGGCCTCCTCACGTAGGATGCCGCAGACGTGGATTGGCAAGAATTGAAAGAATGTCTGCGGTTAAATTCAGCATCACATAAGTGCTGGCAAAAATTAGTCCGCACGCCTGCACCACTGGCAGGTCGCGCTTGGATACAGAATCGACCAAAAGTTGCCCTAAACCTGGATAAACGAACACCACCTCGACCACCACCACGCCCACAACCAGATACGCCAGGTTTATCACGATTACATTGATAATCGGGGCCAGTGCGTTGGGCAGTGCGTGATACATGATTACCCAAGAACGTTTCATTCCCTTGAGTTGTGCAGTCTCGATATACGGTCTGGTCAACACATTGATGATAGCCGCCCGGGTCAGGCGCATCATATGCGCAACCACCACCAGGACTAGGGTCATGACAGGCAGGGCCACGGCATAAAGTCGGTCCCAGATTCCAAAGTCGGGCGAAACATAAGCCATGCTTGGGAAGACATTAAACTCTACTGACAAGAAGACAATAAGAATATAAGCGACAAGAAACTCAGGTACCGAGATTGTCGTAAGGGTGGTCATGGTGATTATCTTGTCGAACAGAGATTCTCGATACAGCGCCGCCAACATACCCAGAACAATTGAAATCGGGACGGCGATAATGGCAGCGCACGATGCCAGAAACAGCGTATTGGACAGGCGCGTACCAATAAGGTCGGCAACCTCCCGATTATTAACCAATGATGTCCCCAAATCCCATTGCACAATATCGCCTAGCCAGACGAAATAACGCACATGCAATGGTCGATCCAGACCCAGTTCAAGTCGAATTGCGGCGAGGGCTTCCGTCGTTGCATGCTGCCCTAGAATCGCCTGAGCCAAGTCGCCGGGTAACATTTCCACACCGAGTGTAATTAGTACCGAAATGACAAATAGCGTCAGCAGGCCAAAAGCCAGGCGCTTTAGAATGAGTATTCGTAAACTATCTTTCATTAAACACGGGACACTCAGATACCAGATTGGTTGAAAATTCTACCGTCCACCTAGAAGACGCGTCTAAGATCTGGAAAAAGAACCTCCATGCCGAGGCCGAAACGTGCTTAGTGACCAGCCGTCGTACCGCCATCGATCGGTAGCGCGACACCCGTAACGAATCGTGCCTCCTGTGAGGCCAGATACAGGACTCCGAAAGCAATTTCGGCAGGTGTTGTAATGCGCTTCAGGGGGGCATAGTCAATCATCTTCTGCCATGCAGCTTCCGGGTCAGGTTTCCGTTTAACAGAGAGGCGGATCATGTCGGTATCCACGTATCCTGGACATATGCAATTGACCCGTACATCCGGCGCAATTTCTAAGGCCATGGTCATGTTAACAACTCCACCTTTTGAACCGCAGTATACGGTGAGTCCTGGAACCCCGATCAGGCCAGCGTCGGAGGCAATATTAATGATATTGCCATTGGACTTGCGTAATTCAGGAATTGCTGCCCGACAGACGAAGAACAAGCCTTTCAGATTAACGTCGATGTGATCATCCCACATCTGTTCGTCACAGTCCGCAATAGGTCTACTGGCACCGATGCCGGCGCTGTTCACCAGTATGTCCAGACCACCGAAAGCATCAATCGCAGTCTTGACAACCAATTCGCACCCAGCAGCAGTCCTGATATCGGCGGGCGCTGCAATCAGGCAATCACTATTACTCAGTTTCTCTATGGCGTTGCTCACGGATTCCGATGATTTACCGTTGATAGCAACAAGCGCACCAGCCTCAATAAATGCCTCTGCAATACCAAAACCGATGCCACGACTACTTCCAGTTATTAAAACACGTTTATCCGTGAAATCCATATCGTTCCTCTAAAGCTAACTAAGCCCAACACGCGTCCTGATTTAAATATCAGTTCGGCACTACTCATCATGTCAGAAAATCAGAGCACCAGGATAAGCGATGCGTAAAGATTGACGGTACTAAGGCAAATCACCCGCGCTCATGCACAGGTGATTTGCCGTCTGTTTTGACGTTACTACGCGTTTTCGTCGACCCAGACTTCCTCGTACAGTAATCCGGCGCTCAGACCGAAGGCGGGGCTGCCTTGGTAGCCCTGAATTCGCTTATGGGTACCTTCCACGAAGTTCATATACATGGCATTGAACACACCACCATCGTCGTGCAACAGGGTTTCCGCCTCACAGTAGATTTCGTAGCGCAATTTGGGATCAGTAGTCTTGCGTCCCTGCACTAGCAGTTTGTCAAAACGCTCGTTCTTCCATTGGGTCTCATTCCACTCCGCCTCCGAGTGGCAGGTCATGGTAAGAATGAGGTCCGCGGTGGGGCGTGAGTTCCAGTTAGAGGCACAGATGGGCACCTTCATCCAGACGTTATCCCAGTAGCCGTCCTTAGCCGCACGAGTAACCTTGATATTGATACCGGCCGCCTTTGCGCCTTCCTGGAGCATGATAGTAGCGTCATCCGCAAAGTCACCCGCAGTAGTAGAGGTGTACACCTCTACGCCGGACAGACCTGTCTTCTTCCAGTAGAAGCTCGCCTTGTCGGGATCGTAGTCGTGTTGCGGGATTTCCCTGCAATACATGGATATTCCAGGATTGACTGAAAAGTCATTGCCGATGGTGCCGTGACCTTGCAACAGCGAGTCGACCATGGCTTGGCGATCAACGCAGTGCTTAAGCGCGAGTCTCACATTGACATCATTGGTCGGTTCCCGGTCACACATCATAGCCCACAGCTGTTGTGCGCCGGAGGACATAGAATGCACATTGACGTTGGGATCCTTGTCGAGCATTGCGGCAATGCGCGCGTCTACCGCACAGATGTCCACAGCACCAGTGCGTAGGCCGTTCGACCGTGCTGTGGCGTCTGTGATGCCCTGGCTGATGTAAGTGTCTACCCAAGCGCAGTCCGGTTTCCAGTAGTTCTCATTGCGAACCACAACCGAGCGAAGCCCGGGCTCGAACTCGACCAACTTGTAAGGTCCCGTACCGACAACCGGGTCGCCGTCCTTCCAACCCTCGGTAACGACCGACGTGTGGTAGTCGTGACCGAGCTGGACGGGAAAGTCCGCGTTACCGCTGTTTAGGGATATCTTGACCACGTTGTCACCGTCCGCACTCATATCCACGATAGATGAAAGTAGCGACTTTGAAGGAGATTTTGAACCTTCTTTGATGTGTTCGTTAAGCGAGTAGATGACGTCTTTCGCGGTGAGCGTCTT
>CAUZIY010000179.1:0-6160 GCA_963579995.1 Phycisphaerae bacterium | reverse complement strand
AATGACCTCCCCTTCGCGTACAGCGATGGATTGGCCAATATCCAGTTCACTCAATTGTTGGCAGATTGGCCAGCCAAATTCAATATCAGACATCTGGGATGCCGATGGCGCCAAATGGGTCATGGTTCCTTCGTGTGCCAGGTGGCTAGTGATATACTTGGTGCTATCGATCAATTTAATGCCGCCACGTTCCAGTTCATCCGCCACTGCACCAAGCAGGACTGTATTCCGACGATCATGACGTAATACACGATACCAAAGTCTAGCCGCCCGCCAGTCAGGTAACTGCCGAATCAAGCGTAAAGGTTGGTAAATTTTAGATTTGCGGACCCGCCCAATCATCACCGCTTCGTCCACGCCCCACCGACGTAACAGCCGAATCCATCGCCCGATGCGAATAATGCCCGCGCGAGCAAACTGATCGCAATTATCCGGTAGTTCGGGTATGTGCTGCCCGGTTAGTCCGACGCATGCCACGGTTTGGCCCGTCGATTGAATCCCAGCGGCCGTAAGAAGCGGCAGACGGCCTTGTCCTGCGATGAGTCCAATTGGTTGTGCCAAGATTGCGGCCCAGATGTTCAAAGCGTGCTTGTAGAAAATCGCGGGGATTTTCAGATATCCACGGGCAATCATACCTCAGGAGTATCGTTTGGGCATGACGGCGGGTTTGGATTGTGATTTTGCATGCAAATAAAATTGATTTCAATTGACCTGTCAATGCAACATGTTGTGTTGATAATTGTAAACATCTCTGGCTAAACAGTTACGGCATTCCACTTGGAGTGTATTTTTCAAATCGTTTTTATATAGGCGTTTATAAATTTATTTTGCTCAATGCGTGACCATGGCACTTGTCTTGCAATAATTTAATTAGTCGCTCGGTGAATGACCCTAGCACTACGAGCAGGGACATATGGAAAAGAGAACAGTGCGGGCCGATCGGAGGGGCGGCCCGCCTGCGAATTTGGATTGGCAACGAGGAATTAAATGCGATGATTGCGGCCCGAGCATTGCTTAGTATTGCCGCGGTGTTCAATTCACCGGTGCTCGCCGATAGAACTGCTCACGCGGTTTATCGATGCGGTAGGGCAGTGCGATCAGATGTGACTCGAGCACATTTGGGTGTGGATCATCGACGGCACGTTGCCTTGATCCATCGGACGGTTGCTGATTTACGCAATGTCGTTGGGGGTGCAGCCAGTGACAATCCAACTCGTGACCGCTTGGTGGAATTTAATGTGGTCAGCACCACGGTGCTGTTTGATCCAGAGGCTGATTACTATCGTCAAGGCGGCGGAATCTTGGACGAGGATCACCACTTGCTTGTAGCCCAGCGATTGTATTACAAGCTTCGCAAGCGTGGTGCATATACGTGTTCGTGGAAGGGATCGTCAAGAACTTACGGCGGGGCGCCGTGCGGCCATTCAGGCCATTATGGTGCCAGTGCCGGAACCGAAGGGTCGTTTCCCAACGGTCCCGGCGCCGCCGAAGGAGATCTCCGGCCAATTGGCCGTTAATCGATAATCGTTTGTCATGGTTTTGACCCCTGATCGAGTGCGACCCGGACCATCCTCTGGCCGGGTCGTGCTTTTTTATGTGATATGCGGTCTGTTTGTGGATTCCTTAACACGTGGGCTTCCTACATATGCCATGTGTTTGCTGATGTCATTGTGGTTTTGATTAGATGGCGGTTGATTTGTGGTTAGCGACAGGTTGGGTTTAGACCAGAATATTTTTGGCCATAAATTCGAATACATGATCGATCCCAATACGCTCTTGCTGTAATGTGTCACGGTGGCGTACCGTGACGGTCTGGTCATTGAGTGTGTCACCATCGACCGTGAAACAATAGGGTGTTCCCGCTTCATCCATGCGAGCGTAACGTTTTCCAATTGATTGCTTGGCATCGAACTCTACGGTGAAGCGGGCCCGCAATTCCAGGTAAAGTTTTTGGGCCACTTCAGGCATGCCATCCTTGTTGACCAAGGGGAAAATAGCTGCTTTGATTGGCGCCATGCGTGGGTGGAATTTCATGTACATTTTGCTTGGTCGTTGGTCATCAGGGGTATAAGCCTCGCACAGCAGTACCAGCACGCCACGCGTTAGGCCACTGGCAGGCTCTATGACATGTGGGATGTACCGTTCATTCCGCTGCTGGTCAAAGTATTCCATTTTTTGCTTGGAGTGCTCTTGGTGTTGTGTCAGGTCAAAGCAACCGCGGTGAGCAATACCTTCCAGTTCACCAAATGCAGGTGCGGTGAAGGGATAGCAATACTCAATATCACTTGTGGCATCAGAGTAGTGGGACAACTCGTCTTGTTCGTGATTTCGAAGAGTTAGATTTTTGGATTCAACACCCAGGGATTTCCACCATTGCATCCGTTGCTGTTTCCAATATGAAAACCAGTGTTCAGATTCGTCAGGATGACAAAACCACTCCATTTCCATCTGTTCAAACTCACGTGATCGGAAAATGAAATTTCGTGGCGTGACCTCGTTGCGAAATGCCTTGCCAATTTGGGCGATTCCGAACGGCATGCGAACCCGCATCGTATCCAATACATTTTTGTAACTAAGAAAGATACCCTGCGCTGTCTCCGGGCGAAGGTAGACCTTTGCAGAGTCATCTTTTACGGCGCCGGCATGACTTTCAAACATCAAATTGAACTGGCGTGGTTCTGTCAGATCACACTTGTCATGCTCACCCGCCTTCTTGCTGGGTTTCAGGGGGCATTCATATTCATCAATATGATCAGCACGAAACCGGGCTTTGCAGCCACGGCAGTCCATCATGGGATCATTAAATCCCGCTACATGTCCAGAGGCCACCCAAGCCATTGGGTTTTGAATAATGGCGGAATCGAGCCCAACGATCTGTAGAGGATTTCCATTAGCGTCGAGCGGCGGGCATTCGACTAAGTTTCGCCACCAGTCGTCACGAATATTGTTCTTCAAGGCAACGCCGAGTGGCCCATAGTCCCAAAAGCCATTGATGCCGCCGTAGATTTCGCTTGCCGGGTAGACGAAACCACGGCGCTTGCAGAGGGCAACAATTTCGTCCATTGATTTGCTGTTTGATGTGGGCGGTTTCGACATCGTGCCTTACGACCTTTTTCTTGGTTCAGGGGTTGATGGTTGTTAAGACAGGACATATTAGCAGGTTTGGTATCGGATCGGATCCAACTGCGAATAATGACGCGTGGTAACTGATTGATCATGTACAATATGTTGATGTGTTCCGCATTGTCCTTGCCTGTTGAGCCGTTGGAGGATCTATTCGCTCGGCGTTTGGCCCAAGACGGCCAGCGACTATCACGTGTAGAACTGAAGATACTGCAACTAAATTTGGGCAAGTTGTGTAATCTGGCCTGTCACCATTGCCATGTCGAGTCTGGTCCAAATCGCACGGAAGTGATGCCTTGGAACGTCGTGGTCCGTATTCTTGATTGGATCGATCAATATCGCGATGACCTTACGATCTCAACCGTGGATCTTACCGGTGGGGCGCCAGAAATGAGCCCACACTTTCGAAAGGTGGTCAAGGCATTTCGAAAGCGTGGATTCCATGTGATGAATCGGTGCAACTTGACCATTCTGTTAGAACCTGGTTTTGAAGATATGGTTGAATTTCTTGCGCAGTACGCGGTTGAGGTGGTAGCCAGCTTGCCTTGTTACCTTGAAGAAAATGTAGATGCGCAAAGAGGTAAAGGTGTTTTTGGCGGGTCAATTGAGGCTTTGAGGCGACTGAACCGAGCAGGCTATGGCGTAGAGGGGTCAGGACGGAGGCTGGACCTGGTTTTTAACCCAGTGGGATATAGCTTGCCGCCACGGCAGGATTCTCTAGAAAAGGACTATAAACACGAGTTGAAAAAGCGTTATGGCATTGTGTTTAACAGGTTATGGACCATCACGAACATGCCTATTAAACGGTTTGCACATGAGTTGCATCGAGATGGCATGTACAACTCCTATATGACCAAGCTGAATGACGCCCACCGCACAGAAAATGTCGACGCCGTCATGTGCCGTTCTCTTGTAAGCATCGGCTGGCAAGGGAGTGTTTACGATTGCGATTTCAACCAGATGTTGCAGATGCCGGTGAGGCCCGCGCAGTTCGGCCCCGGTGATGATGAGCATGTGGTTGAGCGCAATAGCCGCAAGCTTTGGGAATATACTCCGGAGGAATTGTTGGGCCGAGCAATACGGACAGGCAGTCACTGTTTTGGTTGTACGGCTGGAACTGGTTCAAGTTGTACCGGATCATTGGCATAGAGATGTCACCCAACTTGCATGATCACTTTGTGCAGCCATGACAAGAGACTATGCGGTGGTTTTGTAGAGAGATGGCAGGCGGAGTATCACTGTTCCCCGTTTGAGGAACACTGGGGATATTTCTCTAGGCTCGGCCCGTGTATTCGCCAGTTTCCGTTGAGATTCGAACGACCTCGCCCTGATTGATGAATGGAGGCACACGTGTTTTGAGACCTGTTTCGCAGGTTGCCTCCTTGAGTTGATTGGTCTTTGTGGCAGCCTTGATGCCTGGTGGTGTATCCGTAATCTCTAATTCGACGGTACCCGGTAACTCAATGCTTACCACATTACCTTCATAGACTAAAACGTTAAGTGCGCTATTTGGTTTTAGATAATCCATGGCATTGCCCAAGATTTCGGGGGCAATTGTGGATTGGTCGAAACTCTCAGTGTCCATGAAGATGGCACCGCTGCCATCTGAATAAAGGTATTCCATGACGCGTCGATCAAGGATCGCCTGGTCAACATCCTCGCCGCTTCGCAAGCGGCGTTCCATATGTGACCCACTTTTGAGGTTTTTAAGTTTCAATTGCGTATATGCGGGGCCTTTACCCGGCTTAACATGGTCTGTGTCTGCTACGAGCCAGATCTGGCCGTCTATTTCGAGTGCCATGCCATTGCGAACTTCTTGTGATTTCACGTGATATCTGCTCCTAATCTGCGTTGGAACTTGTTAAACACCTACATAATACCTCTGGATTTTACTCAGATAAATTTATTGGTGGGTAACACGTACCTCGGTAATACGAGGTGTGCAGCCGCTATTGGTTGCGCCCAATGCCAATCGATACTGCACCCATAATCCCTTTGGACTTTCCGTTAACGCATCACCACTGTTCTCAAACCAGCTGTTTTCTCCGTCCGGTCCAGTCCAGGGTGCCGTATCAAGCATCTCTTTGTGACCACCAAATCGTATCTGGGCTTTCACCCATGTTTTGGGTGGTAGTTCAGTATCCCAGGCAATGCTCGTCGCCTTTTCGCCCTCTGGCAGCTTGAAAGGTGCAGAGGTGTAATATTCTTCATTGCCACCGTCAACAAGGTTATACGGCTGTTCGTGCTGCATGCCATGTGGCCCAGAAGTGGGTAGCCGTGTAGGGTTCTGTTCATCAAAACCGTTTGGCCCGTTCCACAGCACGAACGAATCACCCATATGATCTCCAAAGGTTTTGTGGTTGGCGATCGCCAAATCAATGTAACCGTCTTCATTGAAATCAGCGGCAATGCATCCCGCCGAGGAGTGCGTGCGAATGCGTTGCCGGTTGTACTTCGTATAGGTTGCATCCGGCCCGCCCCAGTAGATATAGGAATCAATGTCACGATCAATCTGGTTTTTGTAGGCAGTGCAAAAAATATCAGGATATCCGTCGTTGTTGAAATCCGCCACACATAAACCAATGACACCTTGGCTTTCCAACTGGGTGTGGCGGTGGGGTTGCATGCCGTCAGGGCCATTCCAAAAGATGTCGATAAATGAATCATGCGGCACATCCATTCGATTGGGCTTGCCACCGCCAATAATCAGATCTAGGTATCCATTGCCCGTTAGATCACGGGCTTGAGGGGCTCCGGAGTTGCCGGCAATAGGGAAAACCTGCATACGATCAGAGGTAAAACCATCCGGGCCTCCCCAAAGAATACCGGACATCCCTTTGGCAATTGGAGTGACGATCAAGTCAAGCCAGCCATCATTATTCATGTCAGCCAGCCGGATCCGCCTTGTGCTTGTATTCATGAACTCTACTGGTCCGTGAATGGCACATACCGTATCGGCCAGTTCAAAACCTTCGGGGGTGCCTCGATAGATGGATATGTCGGCGCTATAGAATCGCGCTATGATTACCTCAAGGTA
>CAUZIY010000178.1:0-6213 GCA_963579995.1 Phycisphaerae bacterium | reverse complement strand
TCGGGTGGACTCATCCTATGACGCAGCTGGAACAGAACGTCGTTTCCTCCGGGATGTTAATCAGTACCTACAAAATTCAGGCAGCGTCCGTGATGACAACCTTTTCAATATCAGCTATGACAATGTGCTTTGGTGGACATGGTTGATGGATCAATACCGGCAAGGGTCTGGTGTCGACCCGCCTGCCACCAATAGCAATGACCTGGGCTGGGACGCCTTGAAGGACTTTTACGAGGAACTTGAAACACAACCAACTGACCCGGTCAACGCTGTCAAGGATTTCATCGCTGACCAGGGGAGCACCTTCCGGGATGACTTCATTGATTTCACGCTTGCCGCCTACGCCTTTGAATACAACCCATCGGACCCAAGATTGGGATTCATTGATGCGGAGATCAATGGGCTGAACGGACTAACCAATTACAACAATATAGGTACGGCATTTACCACTGACACTGAAACGATCCCCACCTATTCTGCACGATATTTCGAACTAAATCCTGCAAGCAGTTGTGATTACACCGCATTTACCTTTGACGGTAACGGAAGCGACTATGGGTGGAGCGTACTGACTGTGGATGGCGGCAATCTGGAGGACCACTGGACCGCTTACAGTAACCAGTGGGCCAGGACGGTACGTACAGCAGATCTTGACCGGATCATGGGTGTTGTCACTGCATTTGACCAGAGCGGCACTGCTGATATTGGCCACGGCTGCGTGGTCCCCAGTCTTTCCATCAAAACGCCGTCTTCTTTGGACCAGGTACAGGTTGGCGAAGCAGATAACCCCCGTTCATTTATCGTACGCCTGGAGGTGACCGGCAGCGGTGGTGGAGCGGTAGCAGGTCTCTGGGCAAGTGATTTTGATGTCAGTATCTCCGAAACCGGGGTTGCGCTGGCGCCGGATATTGGAGCCACCGTAATCAACGCTGCATATGTTCAGGATAATTACTGGCTTCTCATCCAGGCACCAGGTGACGGTGAGGGTGCTGTTACCGGAACAGAATATGACCTGACGATCGATCTTGGTGGCATTTCATACGACACGCAAACCGCAGCCCTGAAATATATTGATGAACCACAGGATGTGATGATCGTTTTGGATCGATCTGGAAGCATGGGGGATGGCACCGGCAAGATTGAAGCTGCCCGCAATGCCGCCATTCTTCTGGTCGATGAACTATCTCATAGCGACCAAGGTGGTTACGTGGCCTTTGATACGGATGCCACGCTACGCGAATCCCTAGACCAAATCGGGGCTGGCAATCAGCGGGTCGATCTGATTGTGGATATCGCAAGTGAAACTGATCTGTACCGTACATCAATCGGAGATGGCTTACGCACCGCACTAAATGACTACAACACCAATCAGGATGCGGCCCATGCATGCCATTTCGTGCTACTCAGTGACGGGATGGAAAATGAACCGGAATACTGGGCGGACGTTAAAGGCGATATCAACAGTAGTGGCTGCGCTGTCCATACAATTGCGCTTGGACCGGAAACCGATGAAGAACTGATGCAGGAAATTGCAGATGAAACAGGGGGATCGTATGACTACGCGACCACAACCGGAAATGTGCCGGTCAACTCCACACTGACGTGGGAAAGTAATGTCAGCCGAGTGTATGACAATGTCTCGGCAAAAATCGCCGGCCGGCAGCGCATAATAACCCAACTTCCAGACTCAGCGGTAGGTGGGCCGACCAACGGGATTCTTGATTTTGAGGACTTGGCACTAGGGACACAATACAGCTCTGGAAATACCTTTAACAGTTCCGGCATCGATATTTCAGTTGCCCCCAATTCCAATGGATCAGCTGTTGTTCAGAACCAAAGCATCATCGGCACAGGCAATGAAATCAATCTCAATAATAGTGCCCTCGAATTTCACTTTTCCGGCACACTCGCCTCCCTCTCATTTGAATTTGAAGAAACGGGTGGCGTTCTTCAACTGATCGTCAATGGTCAAGTTGCAAACTTCAAGGACTTCCAGGATATCCATGGGCACACCGTTGGCGGCGCTTTGGTTTCCGTGACCCGACACCAGTCACATGGCAACGTCACTTTGGAGGGTAATGTCAATTCGTTTTTACTCTTTGGACAGGAACTCGTAATTGATAATGTTGCCTTTACCGGACAAGTAGGGAATTATCACACTTTCGTGGTGGATGATGCTTCTGAGGAATTAATGGTCTCGATTGCATGGAGAAATAGCACGGGTGGATCACATGAAACGTTCCTATATGATCCGACAGACAACCTTCTTGTTGGAAAACGAATTTCATCGCACGGCACAAATGATGTATGGCAAATCTTCGCGCCAATGCCGGGAACTTACAAGCTTGAGGTCAAAGATCTCGCCCAGGAATACTTCGTAACGGCATCCGTAGTCAGCCAGTATCAGTTGCACTTGTTCCTGGGAACTCCGATTGAGAAACGAACACAGGGGGTGGAAATACCAATCGTAGCATCCCTGATCGGGCCTTCTTCGTCAGTAGTTGTGGGAGCCCAGGTTGATGCGGTCGTGACCGGTCCGGATGGCAATCGGCAGACAATGACTCTTTGGGATGACGGGAATCATGGCGATGGTGCAGCTGATGATGGCATCTATGGCAATCAATATACGACGACCGTTAAAAGCGATGCACATGCCCTGAATCCCCAGAACCTCCAGGAAGGCGCGGGGCCTGCGCAATCTGGTTCCTATATCGTCAACGTGACGGCAGTCAAGGATGATCTTCGGCGCGAGGCCATGGACAGCTTCGCCATTGCCAATGGTGGGGACCAAGACGATGACCAGCTACCTGACCAATGGGAAAATAAATATGGGCTAAATTCAAAGATATATAACGATCTTAGCGAAGATTTGGATCTGGATGGTTTGCCTAATTTATGTGAATTCCAGCTAGGTACGGATCCGCGAAACAGTGACACCGATGGTGGAGGTGAAAGTGATGGGTCGGAAATAATCATCCCAGCCAATGGACCCTGTAAATCAACTGGGCAGGATCCCCTAAATCCAGAAGATGATCGGCTGCAAGGACGGTTGTCAATCGTATTGGCCAACCCAGAAGCTGAGCTTATAAACTCAGTTGCCGTTCCATATAACAGGATAAATATTGGTAAAAACAGCATTACCCCCGCTTCAATAGATGCAAATAATTCAACGGCGAACTATGAAGTGAAAGTAACCGTATTTCGTCAGGACTACGCAGAAGAAGGGCACTTGATCCAGAACTGGCATGTGATAGCGAACCAGATATCCGACATCGAGTATGACGATTTTAATATCACCCCTGGCGCAAGCTACAAGTACAATATACGGCCCGAGATTGAGATTGATCATAACTTGTTCTACGGCCAAAACCTTCAAAGCTCCCAGGTGACTGCAAGCGCCGACCCCTATGCACCCTTGGGAGGTATCTTGATCAATCATGGCGACCAAACCACCTCCAGCCAAGTGGTTACATTAACCATTGATGCCATAGATGGCCTGCCGGATACACATGCCGATCCAGTACAAACACTGCCTGGGACCCCATCCGAAAACCTGATGATGCGTGTTAGCAATTCTCCTGAGTTTACAGGTATCTCATGGGGAAACATCCAGTCTGAGATACAGCAATGGAATCTGGGCATTGATTCAGGACAAGCACGTGTTTACGTTCAATTCAAAGATGACCATGGCAATGTCTCGGAGGTCTACGGGGACATGATTAACGTTGCCAGTGATACCTTGGTTGCTGATGCCGGACCGAATTTGAAGGTTGGTTCCGGGAGTCAAGTGATCCTCGATGGTAGTGCCAGTCATGCCAACAATCCGCAAAGCCTGGCATATGAGTGGCATCAGACATCCGGTGAAGTGGTCGAATTAAATGGTGCCAATACAGCACAGGTATCTTTTACGGCGCCCTCGGTAAACGCTACATCTGGAATGGAATTCCTGCTTTATGTCAGCAACGGTTCCAATACTGCGCAAGACACGGTCCATATCACGGTAGGGCAACCTGGCGATGCTAATTTTGACGGACAAGTCGACATTTCGGACCTGGGTATTCTTGGTGCCAACTTCAACCAAATCCCTGCTGGATGGTCCCAGGGTAATTTCAATGATGATAGGACTGTGGATATCGCCGACCTGGGAATTCTTGGTGCCAACTGGACGACTTTGGATCCTTCTTGTTCCGAGGAAGATCTCGCCTGTCGTACACAAAAGGTCCTGGGTTCTATCGAGAATTTCAAGATTATTGATCTCAATCCAAGGTTCGTCCTTCATAGTGCCCAGAACGGCACTGTCGATCTGCCTTATCTCGCATCTGGATCTAATGACGTTGAAACACTTAAAGCAGATCTTCAGCCAAGCCTCTTTGATCGTGGGAACTACACGGTGATTGAGAAGATTGAACGCGATCGAGAGATTGATACTGTTGAGCGAATGATTGATCAACCCTTGACTTTCCAAGGGACGGTCGGGAATGATCCAGAAAAGCCCGATGCTTTGGTTGTACTTACAGGCATGGTTGATCCCGACAGTAATGATACCGGTGGTGTTTCCGCTTATGTATTTCGTGGCGGCAGAGAACTTCCCAGCTCAACTTCACCCTTGGCGCCATTACTTCGTCGAAATGGAGCTGAAGGTGGCGAACTCGCTGATTGGGTCAATGAACACAGACCCGACGCCCACATCATCTATAACGTCGCTGATGTAACGGAAATGGGAATTCATATGGACGGTGATGTGGAGCCCACCGGCCTGGATCCGGAACAGAACTTCAGTTTGCTCAGTGAACTGGAGGCTGGAACGGTCCTGGAGCTGCTTCCTGTTGGTGATGAAACCTTTTATGCCACGACGACTGCCGATGGAATCAGTTGGTGGCAGGTGCAGATGGATACAGTCAACCTGATGAACTTCGCTTACCAGTTCATGGAGCCCCTTTTCGGCGGGGGACGCTATGCAATCGAACTGGATATTCCCTACTACATGACGTGGGTTTCAGGTGGTCCAAGCGCTACCGCTGCGGGGACTCTTCGAGATGAGTTTGATGCAAGGTTTGCAACCGCATCCTTCGATCACGTCCTGGCGTTTGCCGGCAAAGATCTCAATGGATCCACGATCGGGATTGCTGAGTGCATCCCAGGTCTAGCCGGTTACGCATGTGCTCCCGGACCGCGTACCTCAGTGATTCAGACGGTAAGTACTGGCAGTTATGACGCAACAGATTATCATCGCTGGATTCTATCGCTTCACGAGCTAGGCCATACCAGAGGCGGTATTCATGGGGATTCGTCGTATGACACGTACTCATGGTGGATATTTAGTACAACCGGTGATACCTACATGGATACACCATTTAATGGTAACGAGCTTGTCCTCGCTTCCGATGCGAATGCAACAAATATCGATGATCACCTGTAGGCTATCGTAACGCTTTATCCATGAGTGAAACCTCCGGACGCCATAAAGGGTGAAAAACCGCGTCAAGCATTTCGGTGTGCTTGCCCGGTGACACGTATCGTGACCGCCGGTTTTCAATCCAATTCACAATGACGCCGACCTGATTGTTCGGGTTGCCCCTTAGGGACCTTGGTTCTATGGTTTGGTAATGTCCGGTTCTTTGCTGATCCATAACTGCTTACCCTTCCATTCCACGACCGTTAATAACAGAGACTGAAAAAGGACAACCAACACCCCAAGGGGAAAGAGATGTCTACCTGAAAAGAACAGGACAAAAAGGACCAAGGCGATTGATGTCGACCCATGCTGGAGAAGCAGCCACCAGCGGCGACCACGACCGGCCAGCAGGATGTGGGGAAGTGCCCATACCAAGGGCAGCCAACTGGCCAGAGCCGCCAGAACAAGAATGGGCGACCCGTACCAGACGATCATGTGCAGACAAGAAAACCCCGACAGCAATCTTGCCAAGGGTTCTGCCCGCAATTGATTGCTCTGAGTGCCTGAGTCACTGGTTCCAAAAAGATTCAAGCCATCAACAAACAGTCGATAGACAAACATCGGCGCAACGCCATGGGTAAATGTAAATACGCCAACCATCACCGTACCCATGAACAACGAAATATCCGAATTATCCGGCCCAGTGAATAATGGCTTGAGGCCGAAAATCAGGCCAAGTGCGGACAGGCAATAGGTTGGCACGACAACCTGTAACGCCTTGAAAAAATAATGCTCACTGGTAATGCCCGGAACCTTAG
>CAUZIY010000177.1:0-6412 GCA_963579995.1 Phycisphaerae bacterium | reverse complement strand
CAGCCAGAGCAACCTACAGATTTGCCACGCGGTGTGGTTGGAGACACCGAAATGGCGGATCTTGCCTTGGCGTACAGCAACCTCCATCGCCGACAAGGTGGTTTCAAGCGGTACAAGCTTGTCTGGCCAATGAATGATGTAAAGATCGATATAGTCCGTTTGCAAGCGGCGGAGACTGTTGTCTAACTCACGGTGCACATGAGTCGCACTCAGACCTTTGTCCATTGGTCCAAGGCCAAGGGGCGAACCCACTTTGGTGGCTAGGATCACTTTTTCCCTCTTGTCGCCGATCGCCTTACCGGTGATCTGTTCACCCAAGCCGCCAGGGCTTCCTGGTATTCGAGCGTAGCCTTCATAGGAATTCGCCGTGTCAATAAAATTGACACCTAGGTCAATGGCACCGTGAACCAGTTTGATTGCATCAGGTTCAGATACGGGCGTTCCAAATGTCATGGTTCCCAGACAGATGGGTGACACCTGAAGCCCACTGGCTCCCAACGTACGGTATTGCATCTTTCATGATCCTTTGTTGACGGTTAAGAATGCCAAGAGCTTACCGAGTCATAGAAAAATTAACATCTGACCCCCGCCGGGCAGGTTGTATTCACAGCTCACAGCCTTTGGGGCGCAGCTGCAGATCAGTGTTTTGGTGGAACAAAAAAGGCTTCTGATGGGGCGGTTATCCCAAGTCAACTCCAACGTCATTGCGCAGGCCATCTGTTCGGCGATTACCAAAGTCAATGCCACGCATAATGGCGCCGGGGGCCACGTTCAATGTGTGTCCAGCTAGGTGGGTAGGGGAAGTTTGAATGAACCCCCGGGGAACAACTTGCTGCACCATGTATTGGCCTGGCTGAAGGTTTTTGAATTGATAGTGCCCTTTTCGGTGGTGATTTAGCAGATCCATAAAGTCAATCTTTGGCTCACGAAGCGTGATGTTTTGAACCTCTTGCAGGAGACCCTTCATGATCGGATCAGTGTAGGGCAACAGCCCCGAGGTCAACTGATGAGGCTCGTTGTCATCAAGGACATGATTATTGTTGAGGTCAAGGAAAACAGTTACGCCTGGCAGCCCTGCTTCGTGCGTGTCTTGTTGGCCGTTGCCATTATGGTCATGCCAGACACGTCCTCTGATGATGCCGGGAGTAGTACGGCGGTTTCCAAAATCAATACCTGTGACCTTGCCTCCAGTCCCCAGTTCAACCCTGTGCCCTTCCGGTTCTCCGGATGCTGCTAGCGGATAGGTTGGCGTAAAACCATTGGGAACGATCTCGCGCACTAGGTATTCGCCAGGCGCCAAGTCAGTCAGCTTGTACTGGCCGGCTTCGTTGCGTTTGGTGTTGGGGTTGTCTTGAATCGTTTGGGTATGTGGTTCCTGGTCATCAAGCTTGCTGTTTCGGTTTAGGTCCAGATAGACCGTGATGCCGGGCAGTCCCGGTTCTTTGTCATCAAGTGCGCCGTTGTTATTTTTATCATGCCACTTGATGCCGTGAATTGAGCCTGTTTCCTCCACCGGATGATTGCCGAAATCGATTCCCTTGATCTTTTCACCAGGCTCAACCGTGACCAGGTGAGCTCTACCTGTACAGAAGATGGCTCTGCATGTGAGGACTTCAGGGAATGTCTGGTCGAATTGTACTGGAACAACTTCCCGGACAATGTAAAAGCCTGGTGTGATATTGTTCAGCGAGTATTCACCGGTTTGATCCTTCGATGTGGAGTTGTCACCCTCCTTGGTTGTCGTATGTGGTTCATTCTGATCAAACTGGCCATTGCGGTTGATGTCAAGGTAGATTGTCACGCCAGCTAGTCCTGGCTCATCGGGTTCATGTTTACCGTTGCCGTCAAGGTCAACCCATTTGATTCCATGAATCGAGCCATCACGCCGCACTCGGTTGCCAAAATCGACGCCGTCCACTGTTTCACTAGGGTGCAATTCGATGATGTGACCGTGACCTGAGATCTCGAAGATGCCTTCAACTTCCAAGGTTGGCACGGACTCCCTGGTGTTGCCGCCAATATTTTCGTGCAGGGTTCCCTGTACGGTATATTTCCCGGGATCAAGACCTTCGATGCGGATAGTCTGGGACTGGGGAGATATCACATAGGCGCATACTTGCCCGGCTTGCTTGCCGAACATTTTGATGAAAATGTTTTTATTTTCGACTGCATATTCTGTTTCATGCTCCATGATCACGCCGCATGAATCGGGCCATACAACGGTCATTTCGATTTCTGTCGTCAAGATATTATTCGCGATCATTTGCGATTCGACGCCGGTAAGGTCGTAGTCAAGTGCAATGCCGGGCTCAAGGTCATGGGTCTGCGACATGCCTAATTCAGCACCCAGACGCGGGAATGTCTGCATAAATCCATCGGGTACGACTTCTCGAATCTCATGGACCTGTGCGGTAAGTCCTTCCAGCCAGTAGTGTCCTGCTTCGTTGATGAGTGTGGTTGGACTGTCCTCGTTGGTAGTTGTGTGAGGTTCGCCCATGTCCAGATAGCCGTTGCGGTTGATGTCTGAATAAATCGTTACACCAGGCAGGCCGGGCTCATCATCATCATGCTGGCCATTACCATTCCTATCCAGCCATTTGATGCCATGAACCGAACTTAGGCCCAAGGGCTGATTGCCAAAATCAATGCCACTGATGGATTCTCCGGGCTGGACGATGATGTCGTGACTGCCACCGCCTACTGCTGACCGAATGCGGACAGGGATGGTGCCCATGAGGCTGGAATTCTCAAACGATCCATTGATGATTTGAAGGTCAAATGCTTGGTGATGATGAGTCCCCAGCAATGTGATTTGAAAAGTGGATAGGTCACCACCACCACCATTGGCTAGGCTTCCTGTCAGGTTTTCAAATGGTGCATTGGGATTTGAGGCTACGACGTTAACTTCTAGCGGCATAAGTAAGAGAGGGTGGACTTGGATTGAAACAGCGGTATCAAAGATCTCGCCGGGAACGAGGGCGATATCGATTGAGTCCGGGAGGACGGTTGCAAATGGGTCTGCATCACCGTTCAGCTTGATTTCGTGATCATGCATCGGCATGAAAATACGTGGAAATGTCTGCCGAAAGCCATCGGGTACCACTTCACGCACAACGTGGTGACCTGGTTCGAGGTCATCAATCGAGTACATGCCGGCCTCGTCAAAGTCAGTTTCTGGAATATCCTTCATCGTTATGGCATGCGGTTCATTCTCATCGAACATGCCGTTGTAATTAAGATCGACGTAGATCAGAACACCAGGCAGGCCTGGCTCATCCGAGTCCCTTTCGCTGTTGCCATTGAGATCAGCCCACTTGGTGCCGTGAATGGATCCTGGTTTAATTGGTTGGTTGCCAAAGTTGATTCCTTTAATCCGGTCGCCTGCTTCAAGCAAGATGTAATGCCCACCGGGCGGCAAGACGGCATCGGTCTGCTCGGCAAGTGGGATCGGCCCCATGGGAAACGTTTGGCTAAACCCATCTGGTACTATTTCACGGACCGTATAGTTTCCCGGGTCAAGTTCCGTAAATGCGTAGTGCCCTACACGGCGTCTGTCCAACAACTGCTCGAAGTGCATATCTTGATGCCTACGCGATATCTCATATGCATCTTGGCGGATGGATTTCATCTGCGGGTCTGTATACGGCAAGGGACCTGACGTTAAGGTTTTTGGTTCGTCATCATCGAGCACACGGTTGTTGTTAAGATCGAGGTAGATTGTCACACCGGCCAGCCCCGGTTCGTTCCTTTCCCGCTGACCGTTTCCGTTTAGATCCAACCACTTGACGCCATGAATCGATCCGAAATCATCCGGGCCACGTCGGTTTCCAAAATCAATGCCATCAACGCTTACGCCAGGTTTCAGGGTCACTGCATGAACACCACCATCATCAGGTCCGGGAAACGTCTGTACTAAACCGTCAGGCATGACCTCGCGAATTGTGTAGAAACCATGCGGGAGATCCTTAAGCCAGTAAAACCCGGTTTCATCAAATTTGGTGATTGGGTTGTCATCTAGGGTTTTTGTGTGCGGTTCAAATGGGTCGAGTTTTTCATTTAGATTCAGGTCGGTATATATCGTTACACCTGCCAACCCGGACTCTTTTTGATCGCGTTTGCCATTGCCGTTTTCATCCAACCATTTAAGTCCATGAATTGAAGACATTGAAAACGGTTTATTATGGAAGTTGATATGGAAAACAATGTCCCCATCACCTAAGCGGACTTCGTGCCTCTTGGGGTCATCTGGGAAACTCTGTTCGTGCCCGCTGGGGACAATCTGGCGTACAAGATAAGTGCCGCGAGGCAGTTCTCTCAGTGCGTACCGGCCTGATTCATCGAACTCAGTGCGAGGGTTGTCTGTCTCGGTAATTGTCTGTGGTTCGAAATGGTCACGGATGCCATTGCGGTTTAAATCAGTGTAGATGGTGATGCCGGACATCCCTGTTGCGGGATGGTCCCATTTCGTATTGTTATCACGACCCAGCATGACCGTGCCCATGATCGTGCCTTGAGGGCTCTGCGGTGAAGTTAGATCGGTTGGAATGGCGGCGTCAGCTGATAGGAGGACACGTGTTTCAAGTACCTCCAGGCCTTGCCATGGTTTTATATCAGCGCATGATGGGCGGATGGCGATGGTTTTGTGTTGCTGGTCGCTTTTCTGTGACTGGGACTTGGTGCGATCGAACCTGAGTTTGCGCGGCACACGGATCATAACCAAGTCCTCCTTGGGTAAAGCGGGTTTTGCGGTGACATGCATATGTGCATTGGGATGATTGGGCTGCGTCGTATTGTCGGGTCGTGGGCGGTGTAGTTCAGGGCAGGATGGAATAGCGGGTGATGCATTGTCGTGCTTCGTTAGTAGGCGAAGGATGTTCTCTTCATAGGAGTGTTGATAATTGCGCAACAGCATTCATACCGAGAAAATATCGTCAAAACAATGCAATGCATTATGTGGACACACCAGGTGCCCCCGATCCAAAGTCATCAATCGGTTTTGGTTGGACCTGAGGCGGTTCTCTCTTCGCACGCAAATCTCTTCCTGCCTGTGCATATTTGCACTGTGTTTTCTTCAGTTTTATTTCATGGTGGGGAGGGCACAACCCTTCCGCACAGCATTCTGTCTAAGTTGTGAACCTCCATTACAACGGTCGGTCGACCGTAATTATTGCAATTGCCCCCTTATTAGTAAGATATGCCGGCACACAACCTTAGGTCAAGACATTGGGGGCAAAAAAATAGACCTGGATGCCCTTGGGCCGCGACCCCTCGCTGGGTTCTTAGACTGTAGCTGGTGTTTGCAAGTCTTGCGGAAGGGGTGACATATCAGAGTTTTGTTAAAGATGTGGGTGGCGTGAAAAAGCAAAAGCAATTAATCAGCCGAGATCTGATCTGGTCCCTGCCCCGCGGTCTTATCAAATTTGCCATCGGCGCCACGCTCGTAACGGGTAAGGCCGTGCCTGGCAATATTTTCATCGCTTAACATCTGCTTGGCGTGGTGGTCTGTCCATGTTTTAGGTAGGTTCGGCGCTTGGATAATCCGCCTCACCGGTTGTCCGGTGGTGGGATGTTTGGTGAGCGGAGGTTCAGATATTTTCTGAATGACTTCGAATACATGTCCAGGTTCCCCATCCTCGATGATTACCTCATAGACATAAATAGGCATGGTGAATTACTCCGTTGGGTCGCTGATGGCAGATTGGTTATCGGGGAAGCAGCCGATTGCGTTGTCTGTAACCGACCCTACAATGCGGTCGATTTTACAATATTGTCGCGAGGCGAAAAGAAGGAAATTCAAAATGACAACCATAATTGAGCGATCTGGAGCGGTTACATTCAAGGGCAATCCTTTGACATTGGTTGGGGACCAGCCTGATGTGGGGCACAAAGCGCCATCATTTACGGCTGTAGGCAATGATTTGTCGCCGGTGGAACTGTCAGCATTTGATGGCAAAGTGGTTGTGATCCTCTCTGTCCCGTCATTGGATACGCCCGTTTGCGACACGGAAATCCGCCGTTTCAATGAAGAGGCTTCTGGTCTGGGTGATGACGTGTCGGTTTTGACATTGAGCATGGATCTGCCGTTTGCCCAAGCGCGTTGGTGTGGTGCGGCAGGGGTTGAGAATGTTACCACGTTGTCTGACTACAAAGACCACTCGTTTGCAGAAGCATATGGCTTGTACATCAAAGAACTCGGTTTGTTGGCGCGAGCGGTACTGGTACTGGATCGTCAAGGGACGGTTCAATACAAACAACTAGTTACTGAGGTTGCTGAGGAGCCAGATTATGCAGCTGCGATTGATGCCGCCAAGGCAGCTTTATAATTCATCAGCAGCTTGAGAGATTCCGGTCACATGTGTAGCTGTTAAGCGCCAGGTGCAATAAGCTTCATCCCTTCCTGGTTTGATTTGCG
>CAUZIY010000176.1:0-6450 GCA_963579995.1 Phycisphaerae bacterium | reverse complement strand
TAAGTGCAGGGCTGTTGCGATGGAATTTGACGGACCGCCAAACCGTGACGGGTGAGGTTACTTTCTTTCCAGATTTAAGTGATCTAGAAAGATTCCGCACCATTGCCAAGGTTGATTGGCAGATTAAGCTTGATCATCAGGAGGGCATGAAGTTCAAGGTCGGGCTTGAACATGAGCACGAATCATTAACTGATGGCAGTAAGAAACACAACGACCTTAAATTCTACGGTACACTTGTGGTAGAGTTTTAACCGGGGTGTGCTATTTCATTTCCGTTGTCACGCAAGTGCCTTATGATGTCGCGTCATGAGTCAAAGTGACCAGACCATCGAAGTGTTGCTCGAAGGCGTCGAATCGGTATATGTCCGCGATGAGTTGGCCAAAAAGCTGGCATCGGGAAGGCAACTGCGGATCAAGTTCGGGATGGATCCGACTGCTTCAGACATTCATCTGGGACATACGGTTCCGATGCGTAAGCTTAGGAAATTTCAGGACCTAGGTCATATGGTGGTGTTGATTATTGGCGACTACACGGCTCGGATTGGGGATCCGTCTGGGCGGGATACCACCCGCCCAATTCTGGATGAAGGCCAGATCAAGGCCAATGCCAAAACCTATTTTGATCAGGCGACTCAGATTCTCGACGCTGACGAGGCCAAACTTGAGGTTCACTACAACTCCCATTGGCTCAACGAGATGAATTTCGCACAGGTGCTTGGTTTAACCGGACAGGTGACTGTCCAGCAGATGTTGCACCGTGAAAACTTCAAAAAGCGGATGGCGGAAGATCGCGAGATCATGGTTAGTGAGTTTATGTATCCCCTGATGCAGGCTTACGATTCGGTGGTGGTCAAGGCAGATGTGGAGTTTGGTGGTTCTGATCAAACATTCAATTGCCTGATGGCGCGTGATTTGATGCCCAAGTATGGTTTGGAAAAACAGGTCGTATTCATCATGCCCATGCTCGTGGGACTTGATGGTCAGGAAAAAATGAGTAAGTCAATCGGTAATTACGTCGGGGTGACCGACGAACCAAATGATATGTTCGGGAAAATCATGAGCATTCCGGACAGTCTTATGGCGGAATACTACCGATTACTGACGAATTTTCCGCTTCATCGCGTTAGTGAACTAGTTGATAGTGATCGAAGCCATCCACGTGACGCTAAGGATACTTTGGGTCATGCTATTGTTGAACAGTACCATGGCGCGGATGCAGCAGACACGGCGAGCAAGGAATTTCGTCGGCAGTTTAGTGAGAACAAACTACCCGGCGACATTGAGGTCAAGGTCGTCGATACATCACCAATCGGAATATTGACGCTGATCACCCAAGTGGGGTTCGCGTCGAGCAACTCCGAGGCCCGCCGTTTGGTGCAGCAGGGTGCAGTTGTATTTAACAATTGCAAATTGATGGATCCGATGGCACAGGTCGATGTGTCTACCCAACAGATTCTAAAAGTTGGGAAACGGAGGGTGTGTCGGGTGGAGCGGAATTAGGGGGACCATTGTGTCAGGAAAACCCCGCAAGGGTTTTTTGATCGATACGCATCCATGCCGGCTTGATCGTGCTGTTTCCATCAGGTCCGCCGCTTCGGGCCAAGCCAATGGACATTCACGCTCAGTCCCCCGCTGATTTATTGTTCTAGGGCGGTTGTTAGGGAAGTGGTGTCACGTGTAGGCGACAAAAAAGTCCGGTTAATATGGGCTTGTGAGGTGTGGAGAAAATGCTATTTAGCCGGAAGAAACCAGGATTTCATCGGCGTTCCTCGATGGGAACATAATCACGATTCGTGGGGCCGGTATAGATTTGACGAGGACGGTTGATGCGGATGTTAGGATTATCACGAACCTCTTTCCAGTGCGCAATCCAGCCAGGCATGCGGCCAATGGCAAATATTACGGTGAACATGTCGACCGGGATGCCCATAGCTCGCAGTAGGATGCCGGAATAAAAGTCCACATTGGGATAAAGCTTGCGGTCCTTGAAGTAGCTGTCCGAAAGGGCAACCTCTTCGAGGCCTCGTGCCAGGTCAAGCAGGGGATCCTTGACGCCGAGCAAGGTCAGTACTCTGTCGCAGGACTCTTTTAAAATCGTAGCGCGTGGATCAAAATTTTTATAGACCCGGTGTCCAAACCCCATGAGCTTGACTTCTTTTTTCTTCACACATTCCATGTAGTCTCGGTAAGAGATCTTGTTGTCGTTGATGTCCTGAAGCATGCTTAGCACGGCAACATTTGCCCCGCCATGGCGCCAACCCCAAAGGGCGCACACGCCCGCGGAACAGCTTGCGAATAAATTCGCACCACTTGATGCGACCATGCGGACCGTGCTGGTTGAGCAGTTCTGCTCATGCTCGGCATGTAGAATGAAAATAAGATTTAGGGCCTGTACGAGTTCCTCGGGGGGATCAAAATCTTTGTAGGGCATCGAGAACATCATGTGCAGGAAGTTTTCACAGTAGTTCAAGTTGGGTTTCGGGTAAACGGTTGGTTTGCCGAGCGACATTGTGTATGCCGTAGTAGCGATCGTGCAAATCTTCGACAGCAGTCGGGCTGCAGCACTTCCGAAGGTCGCCTCGTCCTCCATATCCATAATATCTGGGTGATAGCAACTGCATGCATTGATCATTGCCGACAGGATTGCCATGGGATGTGCGTTGGTGGGGAATCCGGAAAAGTGGTTATGCAATCCTTCGTGCAACATCTGGTGTCTAAGAAGCAAATCGTGAAAATCATTGAGTTGTTGCGAATTGGGCAACTGGCCGCTGATTAAAAGCAGAGACGTTTCGATGAAGCTGCTATTCCGGGCAAGCTGTTCGATTGGGATGCCACGATACCGGAGGATTCCTTTTTCACCGTCAATAAAGCAGATGTTCGATTGGCAGGAGCCGGTGTTCCCGTAGCCATCATCAAGTGTGATGAAACCGCTATCCGACCGGAGTCTCGAAATGTCGACGGCGTGTTCTCCCTCGGTTCCAACTACAACGGGCAAATCGATATTTTGATCGATGAGGTTGAGTTTAGCTGTTTTTTTTGTTGTGCTCATGGTGTTAATTTATTTCAGTGTATTTGTATCTAGTTTAGGGACTAAGTGTTTTTTGACAATATTAGCCAGATATCGTGGTATGCCGATGTAAGAAGGATTTGGAGTAACTTTTGGGATCAATCATTAGAATTTATTGTAGCAAATAACGTCGTTTTCTTGAAGTTCTCCATGGCTGTCACCAGTTTAGCTTCCAATTCGTCGCCGAGCCCTTCGCCCGACGCAAGTTCTTGACGGACGTTGGCACCTGCACCTTGGAAATACTGAATCAATTCACTGGCGAATTTGGGTACATCGGATAGTGCAATGTCGTCGAGCAGGCCTTTGGAGCCGGCGAAGATCTGGAGTACCTGGTCTATCACGTCCATCGGTACATACTGCGGTTGCTTGAGAAGCTCTACCATTCGAGCGCCGCGGTCGAGTTGCCGCTGCGTGGTTTTGTCTAGATCAGTGCCAAGTTGAGAAAACGCCTCCAGTTCACGGTATGCAGCCAAATCAAGCCGAAGGCTTCCGGCAATTTGCTTCATTGATTTGATCTGAGCATTGCCACCAACGCGTGACACGCTGATGCCGACATTAATTGCGGGTCGAACACCGGAATAGAACAAGTCAGATTCAAGGTATATCTGGCCATCAGTGATCGAGATGACATTCGTAGGAATATAGGCCGATACGTCACCCTCTTGCGTTTCGATCACAGGCAATGCGGTGAGTGAGCCGCCACCTAGTTCATCACTTAGTTTGGTAGCGCGTTCAAGCAGTCGTGAGTGTAGATAGAAGACGTCGCCTGGATACGCCTCTCTTCCGGGTGGACGTCGAAGCAGCAGCGAAAGTTGGCGGTAAGACGTGGCCTGTTTGGATAGGTCATCATAGACACACAGGACATGCTTGCCCTTCCACATGAAATACTCACCCATGGTGCAGCCAGAGTAGGGTGCGATGTACTGCATGGGCGCTGGCTCAGACGCGCCGGCATTGACCACAATTGTGTAATCCATTGCGCCCTGTTCACGTAGTACTTCAACTACACCGGATACGGTCGATTCTTTCTGCCCTACGGCCACGTAAATACAGTAGACCGGATCATCGGTTTGGTGGGTGTATTTCTGGTTGATGATGGCATCGATGGCGACTGCGGTTTTACCCGTCTTGCGATCACCAATAATCAACTCACGTTGGCCGCGACCGATGGGAATTATCGAATCGATTGCCTTGATCCCGGTTTGCAGAGGCTGTTTGACTGGCTGTCGGTCCGCAATACCAGGTGCGATGATGTCTACTTTCCGCTGTTCGTCGGCTTGGATCGGACCTTTACCGTCGATTGGTTCTCCGAGCGCATTGACAACACGGCCTAGCATCGCTTCGCCAACGGGTACACTCAGTAATTGTCCGGTAGACCGTACGGAGGTGCCTTCTTTGATCTTCAGGTAGTCACCAAAAACAACGGCGCCAACGGTGTCCTGCTCAAGGTTCATCACCTGCCCCGAGACGGTCTGGCCGTCGCCGGTATCGAACTCAA
Source organism: Phycisphaerae bacterium (assembly GCA_963579995.1). Classification (GTDB taxonomy): domain Bacteria; phylum Planctomycetota; class Phycisphaerae; order Phycisphaerales; family Phycisphaeraceae; genus UBA6626. The sequence continues at coordinate 1,885 of CAUZIY010000176.1, read as the reverse complement.
GCATCTCGCTGGCCATGGCTTGCGAGAGACCATAGATGCGAGTAATTCCGTCACCCACCGCAATGACCTGCCCGACCTGTGACACCTCTAGTTCCGTGGCGTGCCGCTGAACCTCTTGTTTGATCACACTGGTGATCTCGTCTGTATTAATCTTCATTCCCATTTAGCTCCGAAGTTAACTGCGTCATCGCACCTGCTGGTACCGGCGTGATGCTTTGTCACGATGTTCTATCCCGTTGTGAATGTCCTTGCTTTATCTCGCCCAGTATTAATCATTCGCTGGCGCATAATTTTGAGCTGTACCGCGACGGATCCGTCAATAAGGCGATCTCCAATTCGTAGCTTTAAGCCACCTATCAGCGCCGGATCCACATGTTGCCGTAACAGTACCTGTTTGCCAATGACGTTGCCGACGCCGGAAGCGATCTGCTGAACACCTTCGTCGTTTAGTGTCGTGGCGACGTAGGCATCGACCTCGATCATTCCCTTGCGGTCTTGCGCCATTGCTACGAAAGCACGGATGATCCCCTGGAACTGGTCAAGGCGATTCTTTTCGTTGACCGTCAACAGGAAGTGATAGATCAGGTCAGTGATTCGACCCTTAAAGACTCTTGTAATCACGCCAGCGCGATCAGCGGCCGACATGGTGCGCGTTGAAATGAGTTGTACCAGTTCCGGTTCGCTCTGTGTCAAATCCAGAAGCTGCTGCAACTCCGCGGTGATCTCATCGACTGCACCTGAAAGCTGCTCATCGACCATCTCCAGAAGGGCTTTCGCGTAAGTCTGCTCAAGCACACTGGTCATATTTGATTGCGTGTCAGGCACGGTTCATCACTTCCGTTATTTGCTCATTCAATTCTGCGGCCTCTTTCCCAACTCGCCCAGCGCATCGTCAACGAGTTGTCGTTGATCAGTCTCGGTAATCTCGCGTTTTAATATGCGTCCGGCGACATTGGTAGCCAAGGTGGCGGTTTCGGCGTAGATCTGGGCCACAGCCTGTTCTTTGGCCGCGACAATTTCCGATTCAGCCCGCTGGCGAAGATGAGTTGCCTCATCCTGTGCCTTCTGTTTCATCTGCGAGGCCAGCTGTTGGGCTTCTGTGCGGCTCTGTTCAATGATTGAACGAGCTTCAGCCTGCGCTTTGTCGAGCTTGGCTTGGTATTGCTTGAGCGTTTCATCAGCTTTTTCGGCTGCAGTTTGGGCGTCCATAAGGTCCTTACGGATTTTTTTTTCACGATCCTGAAGGCCCTCAAGGATTTTCCCCCAAGCAGCCTTTTTGAGGACGACCAGTACTACAATAAATACGATTGCAGCGGCTGCAGCCTGATAAATTCGGCCTGCAAACGGATCTGCGGCACCTGCTGCAAATACAGGCGTCACGACCGTCAGTAAGACACTCGGGGCGCAATACAGGTTAGACATCTTCATAAACAGACCTTTGTTAAGCATACGCAAAGAACCAGTTTGTGTCGCGAGTCGATTCGAAGCCAAGGTTCGCGTACCTGCTTACCCGTTCTATTGCGAGAAGCCTGGTGCTGTTATTTCAGCGCTATAAGCAGGGCCACCACCACGCCAAACAGCGCGACACCTTCGATCAGAGCTGCAGAAAGAAGCATGGCTGTGAATATTTGTCCACCGGCTTCAGGCTGGCGTGCAATTGCTTCTGTGGCTGAACTACCGATATTGCCAATGCCTCGCCCGGCTCCGATGACGACAAGTCCTGCCCCAATGGCTGCACCGAACCATGCTGCCATGTTCCCAGTAGGGAACACCCATGCATTGCCGGCCCGGGCCCCGTCGGCCTCGTGATTTCCATCACCATCAGCGTCCACAGGTGCTGCCACACACAGTAGTAACGCAACCGTACTAAATATCAGGCTGAATA
>CAUZIY010000175.1:0-6468 GCA_963579995.1 Phycisphaerae bacterium | reverse complement strand
CGCCCAAGGCCAAACCACCAATCTTGAGAAAGTTGCGACGATTTAATCCATCGCAGAAAAGATCTGAGGGTCCAAGGTTACTACCAGGTATGGTCAGCATGATCCTGCCTCGTACTGAATATACAATCACCCAATGTTTATTATAAGCATTACAGATTCACATTTACAACTATAAATCTGCACGAATCCCGCTACGGGGCCTAAAACCCCAACCAGCAGGCATTTCACCTAGGCAAACGGGCCGTCGCCTGGCGGACTGCAATTTTCATTTCTGTCATAAAATGCTTTATATGCAATACTTACAGGACATCCAAGCCGAACAAAAACCGTCTATTAACATGCAGATCTATGACGCACCGAGCACCTGATCAATCCTTGCAGCCGCTCGCTCAGCAGTTCGAAACTCACCTGCTTCATTTAGTTTCTCAACATAAAGCATGCCAATTCGATACCAATTGCTTTGCTTTCGAAACTCATAAAAAGCGTCTTTCGGCTTATCGACCAATTCCCATGCCGAGCGATAAAGTGTGATGACACGATCGGTCATGCCTAATGCGACAAGAATTCGCTCTGAATTCCGCAGCGCATTAATCACAAATGGTCCCGCATTGGCGTAACGTTGAACCACCCGACGATAACATTCGCCAGCTTTCTTCAGTCTGCCAGCGGCTTCCCAGGCTTCCCCTTGCGCCATCAGAACGGATGCCGATAGGTCCGACCGATGTTGGAATATTTTAAATGCATTGTCCCAGGTTGAAATCTGTTCATCAACATCACTAATGGTTCCAATCAAAGGTCGTAATACATCAAACGCGAAATCGGGATACTTATGGCCACAAAACTTTAGCAGCAACCCTGACCAGCGTATTTTCTGATCTAAAGAAAGTTGTTCCGCTTCAGCCATCTCCGCGAGAACTTGCCAACCGGGTGCAAAACCAACACATCGCCGCAAACCTGCTTCTAGCAGTTTGAGACACTGGTCACTATCCACTGTTCGAGATTGGTCCATTATCCGGGATACATCTTGACCAAACGGATCACTGGATAGCAACCTGTCATCTTGCAAAAGCGCCGCCAGCCGACGGGCCGCATCCGTCATTGCCACGGCGGCATGACGGTCACTGACTGAACTGGGCACCAACTCTGCACGCAATGCCACGGTGCTATCATCAATGGGCTGGCGAGTCTGTGGGTTTTCTGTAATACCTTGTACGCCCCGATAGGCGTTGTAACGCCCCACGTCAAAATTCCAGAACCCCTGTTTATTCCTAGCCACAAAAAATCCAACCCAGGCATGACTTAACTGTCCACTGCGACCGTAGGTATAGGCGGCAGGCACACCAATTGCTTTGCCCACACTCGCCGCAAAATAAGCCTGATCCGCACACACCCCGCCATACTTCAAAATATTGGGCAGGTTGAAACCTTCAAGGGTTACGCGTTTGGCTGAACCATAACGAAAATGGTTCCTGTCATACTTGATCTCAAAGAAGCGGTCACCAATATTTCCATCACCCTCGTATCTCTGTAGCGCCCATTGCATCTGACCAATCGTAGCCGTCGAATCAACCACAAACACCAGAAGCTCAGGTGGCATATTGACCACCCCGTAATACATCTTCTTTCGGTAGCGAACGAAATAATCGAACAGTTCAACGGGGTCAGCAGCCTGCACTTGGTTCTCATTAACCCGGCGAACCAGACTCTGGTCATGTACACAGCAAATGGCTGTGACGAGATTGGCATATTGATCCAGTTTGTCGCCCCGTTCAATTCGCAAGCGGTCTACAAGTCGATAGATTTCAGCAGGCGATTCAAATGGGTGGACAAAAAACGCCAGGGTGCGGGCAAGTTTCTGATTTCTGCGCAGGTAACGCAGCATTGCGGTCGTGTCACTAAACCGGGCCATCCGTAGTTGACGAAGTAGCCTCCGGGCATACGCAACTTCAACAAATGAGCGAGTATCCTTGACTGGCGCCCAAGCCAGAACCTTGTCAAAAAGTACTGAAGCGGCATGGGAAGCCTTTGTGTAATCGTTGTCCGATTCCGCTTGGTCAAGAATAACCTTAATGCGTTTGCCAATGACCGCTTGGACAGACCGTCCTTCTCCCATATCTTTAGCTTGGGAAGCTTTGCGATCAGACGACAAAGCGGCGCTGACAATTGAAGGCCCCAAGACAATCGCCGCCAACGCAACTGCAGACACATACAATTGACACAACCATCCCATCATTGCCACCAGTAAAAGGGGGACGCCCCCATGCACTCTCAATCCACTAGGGCACGGTATACAGCCTCATATCCCTTCGCCATTGAATATGCCGAGAAACGTGATTCCGCATTGGCACGGCATGCTAAAGGTGATATTTGATCTAGTTTCTGCGTGGCGGACGCGGCCTGGTCAACGGTATCAATAATGAATCCCGTCTTACCTTCAATAACAATCTCGGGCAGGGCACCAAATCGGGTAGCGATCAACGGTGTACCACTGGCCTGCGCCTCCACAGCAGTTAGCCCAAATGGCTCGCACCAGTTGATCAGAAACAAAAACGCCGCGGCCTTTTGATAATAGGGTGCCAGATCCTGTTGTGACAGCAAACCAAGATATTCAATCTGCTTGCCATCAATATGAGGGCGGATCTTGGCATCAAAGAAATCCTGGTACTGGTCTTCAATCAGGCCGGCCATCAGCAGTCGTCGACCCGATCGCCTAGCCACTTCGATTGCCATATCTGGGCCCTTCTCTGGTGAAAGGCGACCGGCAAATAGTAGGTAGTCCTCCTTTTTCGACTCAAACGGGAACATCTCGATTTGAATACCATTGTGTACGGTCGCCACATAATTAAGCTGCGGTAGCATCTGGCGCTCAGCATCAGAAAGCGAAACAAACGGCTGATCGGAAAATGCTTCCAGAACCGGATGCGTGGCACGGACCCAGGCTGATCCGTGCAGGGTCGTCACCAAGGGACATTTAATTAGCCGCGAACATACCAAGGCATGGATATGAAGGTGGGAATGCACCACGTCAAACTGCCCATCGGCCGCTTGTTCCATACATCTGGCGATGTGAAGCGCCTCGAGCGCCCGCGCATCGGGTGGACCTTCGAAGTAACCGGTTTTGACGTCAAAACTTCTTTCTCGAGTTCGCTCATCTTCGGGCCAGGTTGATAATGCATGCGGTATGGTTGCAACAAGTTTTGCCGCAGTACGTGAGCCGCCAGCCGCAAACAACGTCACATCATGACCCAGCTTGACCAGTTGCTCCGTAAGATTCGATGCCACCAATTCCCATGGCCCATATCCGCCGGGAGGAAGCGGCCAACTGATTGGTGCAAGCATTGCGATGCGCATAACTTATCAAGCAAGAGGGTAAGAACCAGGAACCCGGGACATTAAATAACAGCCTAATATCTCGGCATGAATTACTATCGAGTAACGGGACCTGAATTGTATGGTTTTTAAGTTTATCGTCATCGAATATCGTAAGCTGGCCTTCCAGTTTCCACATCCATTGGGAACTGTTCACACAGTGCGGATAGAACATCTGCATGACTCCACCCCACATTCATGACCGTGTCACTGCCTCCATAATAAATCAGGATGCCGCCGCCATCTGCTGGAATCGCACCGCAAGTAAACACCACATTGGGCACATGAACGTAGTCGTTATCTGACACAACACAATCGGCGCGTGTTGGGAATAGTATCGGTATGGCCGATACCTTTACAATCTGCGGGTCATCAAGATCATGCAAGGCAACACCAAGCACATAGGGGTTGCCGTCCATCGTATTGCGTACACCGTGGAAGATATTTATCCAACCGTAAGGTGTCCTAATTGGCGGTGCACCTGGGCCAATCTTGTCGCTGAATGCAGATGGCCCACCACCAGTCTTGAAAAGCGGCTTATCCGCCATAACCCATTGATTTGACTCCAGATGCCCAGTCGTTGCGAGCCTGATCGCGGCAAAGGCCCCGCCAACACCGCCGTCATGGCGATCATTGGGCCGAAACAATCCGACATACTTGCCACCAAAACGCTTCGGAAAGATAACCACGTTGCGCATATCCGCATCGCAAACAACGCCATGACGGCAAAACCCGGCAAAATCTGTGGTGGTGGCCAGCGACACTCGTACCCGATCTTTGAGCGTCGCGTGATAAGCGCTATAGGTTATATAGTAAGTATCATCCACCTGCGTGATACGCGGGTCCTCCACACCACCACCTTCGTTTTCAATCAACTGCTTTGGATCAACACCTTCGGCGTAACGGTCATCCTTATTACAGGGAACCAATGCCGGCTGTGGATCAACATGCCAATCACCTAACCCGTCGCGGCTTCGCGCAAGCCCAATCACTGAAATACCATTTCGAAGATGGGCCCGGAACAACATCACCACATGGTCCTGAAATCGAACCACGCCGGCATTGTGAGTTGTCTTGACCATTAACGCTGGATGACGCCAGGCACGATTGACATCGTGGCAGGTGAGAATCGGATTACTGGCAAATCGTAGAACTGGATGCTCAAGACTAATTCGGCCAAGTTGGTCGTCTGCCAATGCTTCAAACGTAAACTCTCTTTTCGGATTGGCACTCAATATTTGCTCCATTGTGTGTCAAGCAGCCATTCATCGTGAACAATCTTTGTACCAAATTTCCGCCAAGACATTGACAATACCCATGGGAACTAGATATCCAGAACTCCATTGTGATTGATTACAAGCGCAAATACTCTTGCATCATATGTAGCTATCACTTTTACTGCCGTTTCAACAACCCCCCAAGTCAAGACCTTCATTCTGGTGCACCGCCAAAACCTAAGGGTTTACTACCCGCCTTTCAATGCTGCCTCCATACGACGCAGTATCCCGTCGGACCCGGAGATACCCCTGGCCACTATCTGCCCAGCACGATCCGAGTTGTCTGCAACCGCATAAAGACGCAGTTGGGGTGCATTGCCCGAAGGGCGAACATGTGCGATATCACCGTTGTCGAAATGAATGCGAACACCATCTATATAATTAATCTTGGTAATCGCGCCAAAACCATCATGGGCGTGAAAATAACCCTCCAACGCGCCGCGTATTCTTCCTGCTTGATCCAATTCTGTCGCTGTCAACTGCACTGAACACCCTTCACCGTTGCACGCATTCACATCGCCTTGTGCATATTGCACTTCGACAACTTGTTGTTGAGAGCAAATAGAAAATCGTCTGACAAGTGCTTGGCTGACCTCTTGGGGATACCCGTCAATCAAGCCTGCCTTGCCGAATCGGCGTGGGAACTTGTTAAACAATTCCACAACTGAACAACCCTGCTCAATCGAAGCAAAGAGTGCAGCCAAAATCGGAAGAAAGGCGTCGCGTGTGGGCAACTCCTTGAGTACCCTGTTGCCGCATCGGATATCGGATCCGACCATAAATCCGCCATTTGCCTCCCAACCAACCACGCGACGCTTGCCGGCCGCCAGCGCCTGCTGCATCGCCGCGATGACATAGGGTGATCCAATACGGGTCTTGGTTGCTACCATACCCCGCTTGGCCAGTTGCAGATCCACCGCATCATTGGCACTGATCGGCAATGACACCGAATCTGCCTCAAGATACTCAGCCACTGCAATCCCCAGAAGATCACCGCCAAACAAACGAACTTGCCCCGTGGAATCCACACCACAAACCAGTGGCCGATCGCTGTCACCATCCGTAGATACAACCGCATCAACACGCCCGACTTGACTGCTCGCAGCATCGGCCATTGCCTGTATTGCACCAACCTGGTCGGCGCTAATGTCCTCTGTGTCAATGGCCACAAACTGCTCGCTTCGACCCATTGGGACCACCTCCGCACCAAGCGTGCCAAGCAGTTCAACCAACAGTTCGCGGCCAACCATCGAATGCTCGAATACGACAATCCGCTGACCCCCAAGACCCGGCCCCCGAAAAAACTGCTGGTACCGTTGCAAGTATGTTTTGCCAGCACGTTCATTCACTGGCGGTAACATTCGCACTTCGTTTAATTTCAACATGCCGTCGTCTGCAAATGCCGACTGATGTTTACCCCTAGAGTATTGCTCACTGCGGGCCCGGACCACTGCATCTAAGATGGCTGGTTCGTCCGACTTGAGCACTTCACCAGCAGGTTGGTTGAACTTGATCCCATTGCGATCAAATGGGATGTGGCTCCCAGTCACCATAACACTGGCTTGATGACGCTGCAGGGCATAAAAAGCCAGGGCCGGCGTCGGTAATCTTCCAAGATGATCGGCCATTAGCCCGGCGTCTTCGATCGCCCGCCCGCAGGCCCGCATGATGCTGCGATTGGGACTGTCCGTACTGGGTCTTAGATCGCCGCCGATACAGACCTTATCGCCCGGTTGGACCTGATTAAGGTCAAGTAGATATTGCAGGAACCCTCTGGTATTAACATAGGCTTCCAGATCAGTAATGTCGTCGACAAGTCCGC
>CAUZIY010000174.1:0-6471 GCA_963579995.1 Phycisphaerae bacterium | reverse complement strand
ATTCCCAATGAAAACCGGTATCTCCAAACGGGTTGGCACGTGAAGGTTTACCTGCAACAGCGCGATGACGCTTATTAGACTGCCGTCGAAAACAAGGACCAGCAACCCAACTGACCATGGCCCGCACTCGCGCAACTGCCCGCCACCTTCAGGGGAGTTTACTAATCTAATAATGAGCAGTTGCCACCGACAGGGGGGAGAATTCCTCAGCCACATGCTCGAGTAGAAACGCCAAAACCATGGCCGCACAATGCGGCAACCCCACTTTAACCCTGCCTGGCCAACACATGTATATCTGGTTCGCCAACCGATGCATTGCAGTCTATACTCAATCCGCAGACCGGCATTTTTAACCCCAAAGCGAGAATACCATGGCCGATCAAAATGAAGAGATGAAAATTCACATCGACTCGGACTGGAAGGCGCAAGCCCAAGCCGAGAAAGAGCGTTTGTCCGAACAGACAAAGAGCCCTGAAGGTCGCCCTGGTGCCGGGACCGTGCCCGAGGCTAATTTCCAGACGCTGGTCAGCACCATGGCAACCCAGGCACTGTTTGCCATGGGCGCGATACCTGACCCTAGGACCGGCCAGCGGGTTACACACCCGGACTTGGCGCGGCATCACATCGACATGCTTACTGTGATCGAAGACAAGACGAAGGGTAACCTCGACGAAGAAGAGCAGCAACTGCTAAGCACCACATTATACGAGTTGCGCAATACCTACATCCAACTGAGTACCGCTCAACGCACTACGTAAGTCATACTATTTACGGCGAAGATCATCTCCGCCATCGATATGAACAGTGCAACCTCCAACGGCGCAGCCCATTGATGACAGTGAATCACGGCTCTGGCTACCCCCGCGCCGATTGCGCCGTTACCAATGCCTAAAAACTTTCGGCGCCTTGGCCATGGCTTTCATCTTCACCCGCTGGATGGTCATGTATCGGTACAACCCGTATGTTTGGGTTCCTTTGACACTAATATTGATGACCACGTTATGGGTGCTGATCAAGTCTATCACATCCGATCTCGATCGTGCCCGGCATCGACAACTGGTCGTCGATGCCGATAAAATAACAGTGACTACGCCCCAAGGCACCAACCGGATCATGTGGCCCCATGTCGCAAACGCGAGGTGGCGTGAAGAACCGGTCAATGAACTGGGCCTTTGGCTTTATGATCGTCACGGCGAAGCGCTAGCACATCTTGACCGATCTTTCCTAATTGATCAGTCTGAAGCACAAGCTTTTCTGGCATGGGCACGAAGGCGGGCTGCTCTTGATTTCGAAGTAGAATGGCCGCAGGCATAAGTGATGCCGTCGCGGGGGCCTACCAACTGCCCCGTTTTGTGTCCATAACCGCAAGAATCAGCCGATGAAAACATTGGTTATGCTCTTTTTTTGTCCGCAACCAGATACTCTTCACATTTTTTTTAAAAAAAGTTTGTTTTAACTTGAACAACGTCAATAATTACACGGGCAATGGAGAACAGCAACGAACGGCACTCTTTATGAAACCAGCTTGCCAGACAAAGCCGAGTTTCCGAGCAGTACGCACGTTGGTGCGATACGTCGACGAAGACCAGTCTGTCGTGGATACCACATTTTCATTTGATGGTTTAGATTTGATCCGATCACAGCCGGTGGAACTATATTTCCAAATGACCGGACCGAAAGGGCGTCAGTTCAGCTATCAGACATCTTTCGAAGTCGTCAGCGAATCGGGCATGGTTCGATTTGAGATCGATCATCCGCATCGCTGGTGGCCGGCTGGCATGGGCGACCAAAACCTATATGAATTACAGGTTACACTGCTTGCCGGCGACAATAAACTCGACTCATGGAAAACCACGCTGGGCATGACATCCGTGCGCACTTCTACATCCAGCGTTGATCGCAACCTGCTTGTCAACGGCCATCGGTATAACGTACACGACGTGCTGACGATTGACACCCCTGATGAACATAACATTTTACCCATCGGCAGTGACACATTGCTCCTGATACGCAACCATTTCGGCCCCAACGTACTATACGAAGCTGCTGATCGTGCCGGCATCCTGCTGATCCAGTCTGTTCCACTGTCACATGACAATGAATCCGATGTCAATATCACGCAACAGGTAGATCGCCTCGCAGCACATCCCAGTCTCGCCGGCTGGATGATCGATCGCGCCAGCCCTGTTGCTGATCACATGGCCAACCGCATCCTAAATCTCGACCCGACCCATCAGGTTTTTCGTGACCTGCCGAAAAAAGCCTCTTGAAACAGGATACATCTCGGCAAGGCGTCCTGATAAAATACAGCCATGATCACCCTGTTCATTGGCCTGACCGCAGCGAATCTGCTGTCACTGACCGCGGTATTCGTCGTGGGCCTGGTTCTAAAAGACGGGGGTGGAGAAGCGGGATCACTTTATTCAATCCACATCACGCTGGGTATCCTTGCCGGGCTGTTGTGCGCCTTGACGCACGTGACAATATTTACCTACTTCATGGCCACAACAAAATGGCTTGAAGCCGCCACTTACAAAGCGGCCCTCGATCATAATCAGTTTGTTGCCAACTCTTTGCAACGCAAGAAACACGCATTTTGGTTGGTGATGATCGCCATCACCGCTACTACCCTGACAATGGTTGGTGGCGCTGGAGCCGACAGTGCCGCCGCCCCCTTGTGGCCACCACAAGTACACCTGTTACTGGCCACAGTAACCATTGCCGTGAATTTCCTTTGTGCACTAAGCGAATATAAGCTGATTGCGGTCCAAGGCCGACAGATCAAAGAAGCGGCGTCGATCCTTTACCTGCGATCAGACGTAAAAACAAAAAGGACCTGATGCCAGTACGCTAATATGCTTCCAACCAAAATCATCACAATGCCATTAATGCTGTTCGCACTGGGCGGCGCCGTTGAATCGAATGCAGCCGATGGGAAACAGCCCCCCCAACCAGCTGTATCGGTAACTCCCGTTGAAAAATCGTTTAATACCGCAGATACGTGGCTCGAACATATTGAAAAACAACTGGCCAAGATCGAGACAATTCATGCTGATATCAGCTACGAACGCATTGACGGCATTGGTATCCTCGACGATAAACAGACTCAGATAGGACAACTCCTGTTTCAGGCTGCCGCACCTAAATCCCCCTCAACCGGGGTACGCCCGGCTCGCTTCGTCATTCATTTCGTCAAACTCACAATTGATGGGCGGCCACAACTCCAAGACATACACCATGTATTCGATGGCAGATGGCTTGTGCGACGCAACAATGACGAAAAAATTTTCAACAAGGACGAGATCGTTGCGCCCGATGCTCCGGAGAACAAGAAAAATCCACTGGGTTTAGGTGAAGGGCCGTTCACCTTCCCTGTCACGGCAGGTAAAGAGCGGATTCTAAAGAGATTCAACGCAGCCCTTATCTCCACTGCCGAGAAGGACCCTCTCCAAACCGTACATCTTCGTTTGATTCCCAAGCCAGACCGCCGCCAAGAACTGGCGCAAATCGATATCTGGTATCACGTCAAGACCGGTGTGCCGATGCGCATCGAAACACTTGACAATGCACCCAACCAAACGATTGTCACAGTCAGCAAGGTTAAACTAGATAAGGCAATCGATAGCGCGGCTTTCGACGTCACTGTGCCGCATGAACGTGGCTGGCACGTCGAAGTCAGGCCGTACGAAAACATCAAGCGTTAACACGAACTCAAGGCAACGCATCTATCAAAGCCTGGATCTGGCCCGGCGTGTTGTAATAATGCGGGCTGGCGCGAAGGCGGCCTTCACGCACGACGATCACGATGTTCTTTTTTTCTAGTTCCGCCACGATCTGTTGCAATTCTCCGGCACCAGCCGGCGGCTGAAAAGCCACTATCCCGCTTTTCTGACCGTCTTCACGCGGGCTGAATACGCGATAGCCTTTCCTTCCCAAACCGGTACAAAGTTGGCTCGTCAGGGCCTCAATGCGCGACCAGACATTGTCAATCCCCACCTCCATAAGCAGTTCTATGCTAGCTCCCAATGCCATGATTCCTGGTATGTTGTAACTACCCGGCTCGAACCGCCTCGAGTCCTTTTCAAATTCGAAGCGATAATCACCATAATTACCTGCGTCCACCATACACATCCACCCAACTACTAGCGGGTGTAACAGTTCGATCAAATCACGTCGGCAGTAAAAAATCCCACACCCCTCCGGCGCAAGCAGCCATTTATGGCCGTCTGCAGCCAGAAAGTCTATCCCCATGGCCTGCACATCCACCGGAACCGCGCCTATACTTTGGATCGCATCGACACAAAGGTAACCACCGGCCCGATGAACCATGTCGCTAATCGGCTTGAGGTCCATAAAAAAACCGCTGCTGTATTGAACGTGTGACACCGACACAATCCGTGTCCGGTTCGTCACCGCATTGGCCACATCTTCGCTATCAATGCGCCCGTGTGAATCCTGCGTCACTTCGATCAATCCCACACCTAATCTTTTAAGATTCTCCCACGGATACCGGTTGGCCGGATATTCCACGTTGGTAATCACCACGTTATCACCTGCAACCCAATCAATCCCCCCCGCCACCATGTTCAAACCCGTTGACGTGTTAGCGACGAATGCAACTTCCTCTACCCCATCTGCATTAATCAACTTCGCCGTGGCCCGCTTAATACGCCTCACCTGGTCGTACCAACTCGACCGGTAATACGCCTGCGTTTCCGCCTCTGCAGCATACTGGCGCAACGCCTGAGCAGCGCGACCGGAGATTGGTGCCACGCCCGCATGGTTCAGAAAGTTCAACTCCCTGAGAATGGGAAAGTTTTCCGGTCCTTCAACCAACAGATCACTTGTCATGGCGAACGATCCTAAACTATCTAAAAGAAACAGGCGACATGTGCCGCAACTTAACATCCTGTTCGTTGACGGCCTTCACCCTTACTGTCGTCTTCAGTACGTTATCACCGTCATGCACCTCCGCCCAACGCCGACAACTGCCCCCCATGCACCCATCGATAGGTTCCACTCGAAAACTGATGAAATCGTTAGCAAGCTGACGCATCGGGGCTTCGCCCAACATCAACATCCAGCTAATCATCATCATTGGCAAAAAGGCGCTTACGACCAATTTCCGCCGCTTCTTCCTGCTCGGCCATCCGCAGATATGCCTCAGCCAATTGCATGTCATCTGGTTGCGTAATCTTCAAGTTCGCCACTTCACCTTCAACTGCATAAACTGTTTCTCCCATCGCCTCAACGAGACTCGCGTCATCCGTGATGGTGCTAGTATCAACTGTGCCTGCATCAATCTGGGCATACGCGAGACGAATCAGCCCCACTCCAAACACCTGTGGCGTCTGCACCTCGACAATCTGACTGCGATCTATCGTTTCCACAATTTTCCGTACCTTGACGGACGTTTTCCCCGCCGAACCAAGTATTGCATCCAGGGGGTCTTCCTGTCTTGGCCCAGCGGTCCTGCTCTTGGCTACCTTTTTCAAGGTCGAATACACCGAACGAGCTGGGACCACTGCCGGATATTGCGATGCTGCTTCAAGAACCCGATCGATCAATCTACTGCTGGTCAGCGGCCGCGCCGCATCATGGATCGCTACATGCGTACAATCAGCCTCGACTGCCTCTAATGCTCGCTGGACCGTTTGCCATCGCTCCACCTCACCGCCGGCAATGATCTTGACATTATGAAACGCCAATCGATCACCATATTTAAACTTGAACTGGTCAACGCCGTGCGGATTGACCGCCAAGATCAGTTGAACCACATCTGTTCGCTTCAAGAAACGTTCAATGCTGCGCAAAAACACCGGCCGACCTGCCAAGTCCTGTTCAAGCTTGTTCTTACCGTCCGGAAGGACCGCTCCATCAGTGCCCTGAAACCGTTTGCCTGAGCCGGCGGCCGGTAAAACAACGGCAACTTTCATGATTACACCCTGATCGCGTTTCGCGCTGGGTTCCAATATATCGCTTTTGATTGTTCCCTGCCTGCCAAGTCTTGATGTTTATGATCACTGTGCCATAGTTTGTGGTTAACACAGTTGTCCACAAACACAATCTGGATTCCCGCCACTGGGAACAAAGCGTCCAGGCGTCGATCTGCATATATACGGTGGCCGAACATCCACCAGTCAGCTTCGTAAACGTGCCGGCCCCCTCCAACTTCGAACCGACTAAAAGATCAAAGAATGACAACGCCCAATCACCCCCAATCCCAAGACATGGCGTAGTCCTGTGTACTCAAGGCCACCGACGAAACGCCTGCGGATCATCGACCGAGCACTTCTCGACTTGGTCATAACCGGCCCAGTCAGATCAATTCGGACGCATGCACCTGCCCATGCGTCACTGTAATTCGCGATCGGATACCCCCACGTCCGGCCCACTGTGTTTCCACCACCAGCCATCGCGGGGCCATCAGGCCGACCATATCTGCAGCAATCCGGTTCGTCACCGCCTCAT
>CAUZIY010000173.1:0-6501 GCA_963579995.1 Phycisphaerae bacterium | reverse complement strand
TGTAGTAGACGTGAAATCCATTTTGCTCGACTGTGTCCTGCCCGCCGTATCTTGGATCAGTGAAGTAAATGCCGCCATGTGGATCAACCCAAAGATCATTGGGGCTATTGAGTTTTCTGCCACCATATTCTTTGACCAGAACTTCAAGTTTTCCATCAGGAGCAATTGATACAACACGTCGATTGCCACCTTCACATGCCAGCAAGTTGCCATGCTTATCAAAATATAGTCCGTTGGAACGTCCCGTGTTTTCACGATGGGTTGTCAATACTCCATCCGTTGACCACTTGTATATTCGACTGTGAGGGATATCAGAAAAATATATGTTGCCGGTCTGATCACATGCAGGCCCTTCGGTGAAGGTAAATCCAGTGGCAACCTGTATGACCTTTGCGCCCGGTGCGATAAGGCTAGTTGTCGTATTGGCGTCATTGGCAATAAGTGATGTTGACCCAAGGCATACCAAGAATGCAGCCTGGATGGTGTGGTGAATATTAGGCAAAGTGAGTTTCTCCTTGTCAGCTGCAGATAAAAACTAGATTAAATCAACACATGCATCCCAAGCACATGTAACCTCGTCTGATGTTTGGCCATAATAACAGCACACCGGCTGCCCAGATGCAAATTCGGTGGTAGTGGGCTGTTCTGGATCGTCATTTGGAGGATTGTTTTGGGATCCCAATAAAGACCGCCGTCCACGATGATCCAGGCCCGTATTGCAAAAAATTACTTGTGCCAGCCGTGGAGGCATCTCAGGCGGTCATCATCCAGTATGAGTAGGGCACCGTGGCAGTTCTTCTAAACTGGTCGGTTTTGGTGGGATCAAGTGATATGGATCCAGGCAACGGTTTGCCATTGCCGCAGATACGCAATAGCGTCCTGGGTGCAATGATTGTCATATCTGGCCAGCAGTCGGCTGATGGCGAACTTGTGGTTAAGCTGAAATCCTTTTTCATGGCCGATTCGAGACTCTGATTTGGTCGATAAATTGACAAGCCACGCGGGTAGTCCCATGAGCCAATAGAGTTATCGGCCTTGGATGTCCAGATAAAGGGGTGAAGCCATTTCGGCTTTGAAATGCTTGGTAGACATAGGCAATCCGGCCTTACCTTGATGGAACTGGTTGTCAGTTTGGCGCTGGTCAGTCTCATTGTCGGCGCACTGGGCGCAGCAATGATTGCGGCTTCCCATGCACTTCCAGACGGCAAGAGGACAACGGATATCCTTGGGCAAGCTACTGGAGTACTTCAACGTCTTGATGACGAGCTTCGTACGTCAATCTATATCACCGAGCGTGCGGCCAGTGCAGTGACTTTTGTCATTGCAGATCGCAGTGGAGATGGTTTACCAGAGACATTGCGGTACACCTGGGGTGGCAATGACGGCGACCCATTGATGCGAAAATACAATGATGAACCGGAGATTCCAGTTGTCGATGGTGTAACCAGGTTTGTTCTGTCTTACGAGACGAATACAGTTGTAGAGCGGTACCCTGGGCCTCATGTCGAGTCAGCCGAGCAGGAGTTCAGTTCTTGCATTGATCAGGTATATAGCGAAGGGGTTCGCGCCAATGGGTGGTTGGCTCAGCACTTTAAGCCTCTATTGCCGGCAGAGGCGATTTCCTGGCGTATGACCCGAGCATATATCAAGGCCAGGCAGGATGGAGAATATGGCGGGTCGACATTGGTTCAAATTAGGGAAATCAATCCTGATTTGACGCCATCCAGTACCGTTCTCCAACAGCAGCCCATGTGGGAAACGGATTTGACAGCTTCAAGTACCTGGCAGGAATTTTCCTTTAGTCACATCCAAAACCGAATTCCCGGCGAATCGTTATGCCTGGTATTGCAGCATGACAATGGCGATGTTGCCGCAAAGGTTGGTGTGGGTAATGCCTCAGATGGAAAACTGTCGACAGTCGACAGCGGTGTCAACTGGGACCACCATTCTGGTGAGGCACTTGTTCATTACATCTATGGAACATACTTCGTATTCGGTCAGGACCAGGTAGTTACAAGAAACTATATCAGTAGTGTGCAATCGAAACTGGAAATATCTTCAGGTGGTTCTGAACACCAATTGGTCAATGTTGTTCAGACACTAAACTTGCCCGAGGTGTTAACAGCAGTTTGGGATACGGAGTTTACGGGCGCTCCGACCCAATTGGATCTTAACCGCAACGGCATTGCAGATTGGGAGTTGGCTCAAGGGGTCTTTGAACTTGGCGATCTGGCCAATGGCGTTTGGCACATGCAGGGTAATCGCCTGCGAACAATTACGGAGCAGGATTTCAGTGAGGTGACGACGGTAAACATTCGCTGCCGAGACACCGTGGCGAACGGTAATCCGGTGCGTTTTAGAATCTATGGCGATCAAGTGGGAGATAACTGTGCGATCATCACAGCACTAGTGCAACTGCAAGAAGATGGCACACAGACAGTAAAGATAAAACATCATGTTGCACCAATGACCGGGGAAATACTTGCTCGGTTTGATGGTCTAGAGGATCAATTTGTCAACATGAGGCTCATTTTTGATCCAGGACATGATACGGTTGCCGTCTTTATAGATGGCAAGCACCATGGCACCTACAGATACGACATGGTGCATCATTCATCCAGCTCCCATGCGTGGATCAATGCGCCCGCAGCGGATGGTGAGGTTGACGTATTCAGGATTCGAGTTGGAGGGGCTGGATCATGAGCCGGTTGAATCCACAAAACGATGTGTCATCAACTTGCCGGTCTTCCTATAAGTGCCGTAGTTTCACGATGATTGAAACGGTTCTGGCGGTAGCCTTGATCAGCGTAATGTTTTTAGCTGTTATGCAGACTATTGGTGCTACCAAGGCAAATGAATTTAAGATTACTCGCCAGCATGGCGCCCTATTGCTGGCCCAGGGGCTGATGTGCGAAATTCTTAATCAACCGTACGAGGAGGTTGACGGAGCGAGCGTGTTTGGGTGTGAAGCCGGCGAGGCAACCGGAAACCGTCAGCATTACGACGATGTGGATGATTACGATGGGTGGTTGTCATCCCCGCCGGTATACGCTGATGGTACGGCGATTGGTCATGAGACTAAATATCATCGTGAGGTAATGATCGAATGGATTGATCCTTATGATCTCAGCGTGGTGTCATCTTCGGAGACCGGTGCTAAACGTATCCGTGTGGTGGTTAGATTCAATGATCAGCCGGTCATGGAATTGCATGCCATCCGTACCAAGGTATTGGAGGACCCTTACAGGTCCCAGAAAACATCTGACTTAAGACAATGAGTTCAAGGACGATAACATCCTGCAATCGTAATCGCGGCAGCGTTTATGTTCTTGTCCTGTCGGTGTCAATGGTGGTGACCGTTGTTGGCCTGTCAGCTATGAATATCAGTCGTATTCGTGTTGCCAGTGCAGTTGGTGATGTTGATGCCGCAAAGGCAAAGTTGCATGTTCAGTCTTATGTTGAATTGATCGTGCACCGATTGGGAAAGGATGTTGCCTGGCGCAACGGTCATGACAGTGGTCAATATTCAGCCTCTGAAACTGTGGGCAACGTGGCGATTCAGTATATGCTTGTCGATGAAATGGATAATGATCTGGCAAATGATCCGATGCACGATGTCCGGCTCTACGTCAGGGCAAAGGTTAATCAACATACGCGCATCTACAGCGTGCTGTTGATTGCAACAACGCCACCAAATTTACTTAGGAATCCAGGTTTGGAAAACGGTCTTCATGGTTGGTCGGGGGTTGGGCCACTGGGATCGTGCAGCCTCGTTTGGCAGTCTGGTACACCGCATAGGGGGTTGGGATGCGTTCTTGCGGGTAGTCGCAGCAATACCTTCGCCGGTCCACATCAAAACATAACAGGCGAGATCGTCAATGGGCAGTCCTATTACACGGAAGTGTGGATTAAAGGCACGCTTCCCTATAACAAGAAGTGGGTTGTTTTGGACCTTGACACAAGTGAGGGTATGAAACAGGCTGCTTTCTACGATGCCTGGGCTGGTCCCGGATGGCGCAAGGTTTCGGGTATCTTGACTCCCACTTGGACAGGCACTCTCCATGGCGTGTACTGGAAGGTTGGTACTGAGGACTTAACGGATGATTTCTACATCGATGATGCCTTGTTGGTTGAAGGTACGGGTCCGCCCCAGGTGACGATGAGGCCAGCTGCGGGTACTTGGCGGCAAGAGATCGAGCAGCAGTGATCGGAGCGATACTGTTAGCGATATTTTCGGCCCGGACGGTTGCCCATGTATTCATAGATTCTATGATCCAGTCGAAGGTTGGCCGGTATTCGTAGGTTGTGCATCATTCGGCTAGAAACTTCCCAGGAAAAAGAAAGATATAGCATGCCCCTTAATGACACATGGGTGACACCCAATGACCCAGACTATGGCAAGCAGTGGGGTTTGGAGATGGTCCGCGCTGAAGAGGCATGGAAGATTGAAAAAGGGTCTCCGGAAATCGTTGTCGCAGTGATCGAAGGAGGCTTCGACCTTCACCATCCGGATCTTGAGGGCCAGTGCCTGGAGCCATATGACGCCACCGGGGGGTATGAAAGATCTGGAAAGAAAACGCCCCTTGATCATGGCAGTCATGTCTGCGGGATTATTGCCGCTAAAGGGAATAATGGAATTGGAATTGTCGGCCTTGCACCCCAATGTCGTTTATTGCCGATTCTGATGGGAGCATCAAATAATGAGGCATCCCTTGCAGGTGGTATTCGTCATGCTGTAAAAGCAGGCGCCCGTGTCATTAATCTAAGTGCTGCCTGCTATTTCAATCCGGTCAAGGTACATGGGCAACGTCCCGAACGAACGATCCACAAGAAAATGTGGACCCCGCCTCCCAGTGAGCAGTTGTTGGAAGCGATTTATGAGGCGGATCAGGCGGGGGTGGTGCTTGCCTGCACTGTTTCCAACAATGAAAACAATAATTCCATTCACTGGCCGTCGGCAGTTGATGTCATGCTGCGCGTGACGGCTGTAAATCGTGACGGAAAGAAATCAAACTTTGCCTGTTTCGGTGATGGGGTTGAAGTGGCTGCGCCAGCTGGTCAACGGTCGGTGCCTTATCCCAGTGATGTAAAGGATGATATGGGGATATACAGTACGATCGGAAATGCCGGGTATCGATACTGGGCGGGAACCTGCCAGGCAGTTCCGCATGTATCAGCGTTGGCCGCACTGATATTTTCCCGGCATCCCGAATTTACATCTGAAGAGGTTCGCCAGATTATCCGCAACACAGCAAACGGTTATGGTTGGAACCCCTACTTGGGCCATGGGGTGATTGATGCGGGTAAAGCGCTTGCACACGACGAGCCTGTTCCGGATCTTGCCATTTCACCAGAGGATATCAGCGTCAATTATGAAAATGCATGTTATCGTGATCCTGGTGCAACTGTTACGGTAAATGTTAATGTAAGAAATGACGGTCCGATTGACAGCGGTAAGGTGCTCGTTGCCCTTTACGAGGGTATTCCAGATGACGGGGGTTATATGCTGGGCTACCACTATGTTAAGGTGCGCGGGCTTGAGGCGACGGCGGTAGAGTTCCATGCCGGCCTTGATGCAGGTGAACACACCCTAAGTGTCCTGGTAGATCCTTTCGGAAAACTGCCTGCCTCAAAACGAAGTCGAGGGGAGATCTATGCCAAGGCGTGTACAAAGTGTGTAATTGGGTAAGCAAAAAATGTTCTCCTATGGAAGAAACCATTGCGGCGGAGTTCAAGCATGAAAGATCATGAATGGGGACGGACCGCAGTTGCCTACTACGATTGGGTCAATTGTGGTGAGGCTTATTGGGACGAGAACTACCCGGCGTTCAAAGTGGAGCGGGCTGCATCTTTTGGCGCCAATGTATTGGCGCTGTCTATGCAGATCGGCGGCTACAGCGTGTACCCCTCGAAATGGGCCGCCACCGTTCCACGACTGGGATATGACATGCTCGCCAAGTTCCGCGAACTGACGCACCAGCGGGATATGCGTTTAGTGGTTTACTGGTTGGGGACTACGCCGGGTGCTGCGCTGCAACTTGAATTGCATCCGGATTGGCAGCAGCGTGACGAGGAGAACAAGCCAATTGGCTGTATGTGTTACGTATCGCCTTACGGGCGTCACACTCTGGGGCAAGTCAAGGAAATATTGGCAGGGTATGACGTGGATGGCGTTTACTTCGACCAGATGCCGGTAGGCTGTTTTTGTTCGTTCTGTCAGGCCAAGTTTAAAGTAATGTTCAATCGCGATCTAATGGAACTGGTAGGTGCGGTACGTGCAGATGGGGGTGGTGGCTTTTCGCATTTAGAGGCTGAAGATTATGGTGAAGCGGCCCTGTCCGGCGGCAGTCAGATTCGACAGTTTATTCAGGCCAATACCGACTGGTGGATCGGGAGCGTACGTTCAATTATTGACCAGACGCGCCCCAATACCGTCTATCAGCAGGGCAAGCTGCTTGGCTCAGACCTGGCCCGTTACGCTGACCAGGTTGATGCGGTATT
>CAUZIY010000172.1:0-6572 GCA_963579995.1 Phycisphaerae bacterium | reverse complement strand
AGTTGAAGATGGAATCTGGTGATGTACAAAAAGCTGGCGAGGAAGCTTACGCAGCCATGCTTAAAGCCGCCAAAGCACTTGTTCAACTGCAGTACGATGATGTAAGTGATGATGCCGAAGAAGTCATCGATGAGTTTCGTGAGCGGTACTATGATTCTGAACTAATATTTGATCCATTTGCCGGCGGAAAATTTGCCAATTACCTGTTTGCCGCACATAAACATAAAGCAGTCGGCACACCGTTTACCACGGAGTCAGCCCATCACACAATTGAGGAAGCCCAACTGTTTATCGAAGCCGTCCACAGCTGCTACAATCGAATGCGGATGGAAGCACCCAGCACACCATAAGCATGAATTGATTAAGTTTTGAACCTTCAACATATTAACGTCAAGATCTACGTAGAAGACGACTCCGGAGTTGACCTGAGCCGTTTTATTGATGTGTTTCACCGCTGGATCAAACAACAGTCGCTCGATGAACTGCTTATCGATGTGGTCGACTATCGCCATGTGCCAGCTGGCCCGGGCGTAATCCTCATTGGCCATGAAGCTGATTACGCGATGGACAACAAGGGTGGCCGCTTGGGCCTACTTTACAACCGCAAGGCACAGTTGGATGGCAGCAACGCAGACCGTTTCGGCCAAGCCTTGAGCAGTGCCGCTAAAGCTTGCCAAATGCTGGAAAACGAGTTCAAAGACAATGGGGCATTGATATTTAGCCGGCAGGAATTTGAACTGTTCATCAATGACCGTGCAATTGCGCCCAATACCGCTGAAACCTTGCGGAATTGCCAGGATGAGATCGTGTCCTTTCTGACTGACACCGTTGGCCACGACCAGTTCAGCCTTGAGCACCACAGCGATCCCCGCCAGCGGTTTGGGGTCGAGGTGAAGGTCGCCAAAGCGTTCGAACTGGCGGCTATATCTTCCCGCTAATTTAACCGACGATATCCGCAAGGCCGCGCGACCAACATGGATTGCCAAAAGCCTCCACAGGAGTGAACAAATACACTTCTGACCGTGATATTTGCGAATTCAGACCGATTATAGGACACAAGGACCTTCCGGTATGCGAATTTCCGTTATAGGCACAGGCTATGTGGGTTTAGTTACCGGCACCTGCTTTGCAAACACTGGCAATGATGTGATCTGTCTTGATATCGACCAGGACAAGATCCACCAACTCCGTGACGGCCGGTCCCCGATTTACGAACCTGGACTCGGCGAACTGATTACTCGCAATATCAAGGCCGGGCGACTTCATTTTTATACAGACAAACAGGCTGCATATGAACACGCCGAAGTGATCTTCATTTGCGTTGGCACACCCAGCGACAATCGTGGCCGGGCTGACCTGAAATACGTACTGGGTGCTGCAGCCAACATCGGGCAGGCCATAGAATCCGCACCAGGAAAGACCGGCGGACACTACGAAGAACGGCGAGCGAAAATTGTAGTCGTAAAATCGACCGTCCCTGTAGGAACCAACACAAAAGTCCAGGTAGAAATCTCTCGCCACACACGTAAAACCTTTCGAATGGCATCCAATCCTGAATTCCTCAAGGAGGGTGCTGCAATCAGTGATTTCAACAAGCCCGACCGTGTTGTTATCGGGGCGGAGGACAAGGGAACAGGCGATCGGTTGCGAGACTTATACGAACCATTTGTTCGCCAGGGCAATCCCATATTCATCATGGACATCCTGTCGGCAGAAATGGTCAAATATGCCTCCAACGCCATGCTGGCGACCAAAATTTCGTTTATCAACGAGATCGCTAATCTATGTGAAGCATTTGGAGCTGATATTGACGAGGTGAGGCGCGGCATGTGCGCCGATAGCCGCATCGGTAATCAGTTCTATTACCCCGGACTTGGTTACGGAGGATCATGCTTTCCCAAGGATGTATTGGCCATGATCTCAATGGGTGAGCAGGCAGCTGTCGAGGCCCAGCTTCTAACCAGTGTGCACCAGGTCAATCAGCGCCAACGTAGTGAATTTATTCGAAAAATAGAGCAACATTTCAGCAGTTCAATAAAAACAACCAAGAGGCCAAGCATCCGGCAGGCCAGTACGCCGCCAAACCCAACTGGCCAAACACCAGTCGATGGCCAAAACCTGAAAGGCAAGCGATTTGCCATCTGGGGTATTGCCTTCAAGGCAGGAACTGATGACATACGCGAAGCACCCTCCATCACGATCATGCAGCATCTTTTGGGTTGTGGCGCAACCGTGGTCGCCCATGATCCGGTCGCCCACAAATCGTGCCAAAAAGCCCTAGGTGATGCCATACATTATACAGACAGTGCGCTCGACGCTCTGGATGATGCTGACGCCCTGATCATTTGCACTGATTGGGATGAATTTCGTCATCCTGATTTCGAGGAAATCGCATCTCGCATGAAACAACCAGTGATCTTTGACGGTCGCAACTTATACCGTCTTGAGACCATGCAAGAATACGGTTTGACCTATTACTCGATTGGGCGAGATCCATTCTTTCCCCAACCATCATCCAAACTGAAAACGGCTTGAGTCAAGTATCATTCCAGATCGATCACTTAGATACTGGCTTGTCCCCCCGCCATGAACCGTTCCGTGCGGTTTGCACCCACCTTGTGTAATCAGCAGACGACAAAGCAATCATGGACAGCAGCTGATTGCATATGAAATAAAAGCGGTATGTTGATCGCATATTGGTGACAGCATCACCCGTCATTTACTTAATTCAAGCATTTCACTGTATTGATTGAAACGTTCATCAATGTCATTGCGTGTAATTTGCCCGAGGCGGTCAAGGCTGAATGATTCAATATTGAAACTGGCCACGATTGTGCCGTAGGCCATGGCCCGACGCAATTGCCTCATTGAGATCTCAATGCCAGAACAAGTAGCCGCCAGGTACCCCATCAACCCACCGGCAAAACTGTCCCCGGCTCCAGTAGGATCAACGACATCTCGCGCCGGGAATGCCGGCAGTACGACCTTCACACCGGCATGCTCAATAAGTGCGCCATGTTCACCTTTTTTTATAATGACAAATTCAGGTCCCATGGCGATGATCTTTTCTGCCGCACGAATCAGGTTTGAATCATCGGCAAGTTGTTCCGCTTCATCATCATTGAGTACCAGTCCGTCGAGACGCTCCAGCAGTTGCATAAGCTTGGGTTTTTCGTTGTTGATCCAAAGATCCATCGTGTCCGCCACCGCAAGGTGACAATCCGGAAATTGATCCAGCAGTTCCATTTGACTTGCGGGATCCGTGTTAGCCAGAAAGACGAATTGACTGTTCTTGTATGCTGGCGGAATGGGCGGCAGAGTTTCTCCTAAAACGTTCAGTTGAACGTCGACGGTATCGCGTATATTCATGTTCTTGTGATAGCGGCCATGCCATCGGAAAGTCTTGCTTTCAGGGCGTTTCTCCAGTCCGGCAAGGTCAATATCAAAATGCCGAAAAACATCCATGAAAGAATTCGGAAAGTCATCACCAACAGCGCCGACCAGCCTCACCGGAACAAAAAAACTTGCGGCCGCGGCAAAGTAACTGCATGACCCCCCCAGCACATCCTCGGCATTTCCCATTGGTGAATCGACGCTGTCAATGCCAATACTGCCAGTAACGATCAGGGACATTAAATACTCCGTTGTCTTGGTGTTTTAACGCGTTGTTCAGGGACTAACCCGGGCTATCTTGAAAATAATCTTCTAGGATGACGCCTCAACCGGTTGGACCGACAGACGTGTATGTTGACCAACGTCAGGTGTTTGAGCTGCACTTGGGCCTTGATATCCGCAAGCGTAACCGGTTCCTCGATGGACTTGACGACCTTAAAGTCAACCATGCCGAATGTCTCTGTAGGATCGGTGTGGTCGGGATAATACTCTTTGACAACCTTGACAATGCCCACAACCGCCTTTTGTTTACCTGAATGACAAAAAAATGCCTTGTCACCCATCTTCATCATGGCAAGGTTGCGTTTTGCCTGGTGATTACGAACACCATCCCATTCAGCGGTTTGCTGCGAAGCATTAAGGTGGTCCTTCCATGACCACGTATTGGGTTCTGATTTAACAAGCCAGTATTTCATGGGTCAACTCGCATATTCGTTCATTAACGATTTCATCCGGACTGAAGCTGCTGGCAGACTTCAATGCAACGGAGGGAAATTTCACGGCCAACTATTTCCAGCGTAATGCCAATCGGCGGACTAACCGTACCGCCACTAATCGCAACCCGCAATGGCTGGGCAACAAACCGCATGTTGAGTTGCAGATCATCAGAAACGTTTTCCAGCAGACTCTCAAGCCCATCGGCATTCCACTGGTCGTCACCTGCTTCTTTAAGGACCTTGTGGATTTCTCCCAGGACCCCATACCCCTGTCCTTCTTTATGATTGAGTACTTTCTCGATCGCCTTCTGATCGTATTCACGGGGAGGGCCATCGACCGTAAGGAAGCTTCCGAGCTCGAATGGTTCTTTGAGTGTGGAGGCTCGACGATGATAGGCTTGGGCAAATAGGGACAAGCGTTGATCATTACAAAAGATAGAACCGAACTGCTCACGCAGATCATTCGGAAGTTCCTGATCCTTGAATAACCGCAACCGGCCCTTGAAATCATCGTGTTCTAGTCCAGCAATGGATTCCTGATTGAAGGCAAGTAGTTTCTTGCGATCAAATTTTGCATTGGACTTGTTAATGCGCTCTAGCGAAAACCGTTCAATAAGAAATTTCCGATCAAATCGCTCGATATCGCCGCCGGGATTCCATCCAAGCAGCACCATGTAGTTGACAAGTGTTTCAGACAGGTAGCCGCTATGACGAAAATCAGCGACATCAATCTCTGGAAGCATTAAATCCAACCATTTCGGACGGGCCAGAATCTGAGCAACATCAGCAGAGTCACTTTTCTTCCGATAGAAGGCCAACAACTCTTGTGGCACAATGGTAGATTCAGTTATTGCCCATGCCATCAGTTCTTCCTCTTCGGGAAAATGCTCCTTGAGTGCTTTCCTCGCGACTTTTGCTTTGTCGCGTTTGGACATTTTCGATCCATCTGCATTGAGTACGGATGGCGTATGTGCGAATGTTGGACGACCAAAACCCAGTGCATCTTGAAGAGCCACATGCTTGGTTGTATTGGTTAGGTGCTCTTGACCGCGAATCACATGTGTAACAGCCATCAAGGCGTCGTCCACAACGACGGCCAAGTGGTAAGTAGGAAACCCATCCGCTTTGCGGATAACGAAATCTTCTAATTCCTTGGCCTTCACCTCGATATGACCGTACACGGTATCATCAAACGTAACATCCTGGTCCATGCGAAACCGAATAGCACCATCGTCATGGTAGGCATGACCACTGGCCAATAGTTGATCTAGATATTGTTCGTAGATATGCAGCCTCTGGCTTTGACAGTAAGGTCCACAATTGCCAACCTGATCACTCATGGGATCAAAATCTTTCGCGAGTGCATCGCGCCAATTCCCAACACATCGCGGCCCCTGATCCCAATCGACCTCAAGCCAACGCAGTTCAGCAATGATGCGACGTGCGCTCTCAATAGAGGAACGAGCTTGGTCCGTATCCTCCAGGCGAAGAATGAATTGGCCCTGATGCTGCCGGGCATATGCCCAGTTGAACAAGGCTGTGCGGACCCCGACATGAAGGGCGCCGGTTGGACTTGGAGCGAATCTTGTGATGACGGACTTAACTGTCATTTGTCGGATTGTAGCAACTTGAGTTTTCAAGCACGCTGCACGAAAATGGTCCCGACACGGGGGAAGATCAGCCGATGAGGATAATGTAAAAGGCTGGTTTTTTTTATTGGTGAAACATCCCACCGGATGGGATGGGATGACAAAGGTATTTCGCCTCCCTAGTTTATGCACACTGGTGGAAGACCCGCCCCTAACCTACGAAACACAGGTAGCGATACATGACTGTCGCCAAACCCCAATCCGCTGACTTCATCCGTACTATTATCGCAGATGATACTAAAACCAATAAGTGGGACGGCCGAGTTGTCACACGCTTTCCACCTGAACCAAATGGCCAGTTACATATCGGCCATGCCATGTCAATCTGTCTTAACTTCGGTATAGCTGCTGAATTCGGCGGCAGGTGCCACCTTAGATTTGATGACACCAATCCGGTCAAGGAAGAGACCCGCTATGTTGAAGCAATCAAAACCGACATCCGCTGGCTGGGCTGGGATTGGGATGAGCACGAATACTATGCTTCAGATTACTTCGATGCTCTCTACCAGTGGGCGTTACAGTTGATCAAAGCCGGTAAAGCCTTCATCGATGACCAGAGTCCGGATCAGATCCGAGAAACACGAGGCACTCTCACCTCACCCGGCATCGACAGCCCTTACCGCAACCGTGGTATCGAGGAGAATATGAGCCTATTCGATCGCATGAAGTCCGGAAATTTCCCTGAAGGTGCGTGCGTGCTGCGGGCCAAGATTGATATGGGCTCGCCCAACCTGAATCTACGCGATCCGGTCATGTACCGCATTCTTCATACACCACATCATCGTACCGGTGACAAATGGTGCATCTACCCCAT
>CAUZIY010000171.1:0-6591 GCA_963579995.1 Phycisphaerae bacterium | reverse complement strand
TGGTGGATGACATGACGCTACCTTTTCCACCGGACAACGGTGGATACATCGTCCACCCTCCTCCAGCCGAACCGGCAGGCACCCAGAAACTGGCGATAATCAATATGCTAACCGGCACTGAGATCCAAAATGACAGCATGTTTAGCTTGGGAAACGCCATGTCCCGCGCCCCAATCATCAGCGGGATCGTGAAGTTGCCAAAACCGCCCACTAACATCGGGATAATCACAAAGAAAATCATGATCGATGCGTGCATGGTGAACAGCGAAAGGTACGCATCCGCTGTAAGTTGTTGTTTGGTGTAGGTGAGAACTTGTGCCGAAGGAAGTTCAATGGTTGCAGCGGCAACGTCGCCTGCCCCCTCGACACTCTGCGCCGCAATCTGAACCGTGGCAGGTGTGGCCTTGATGCGGAGAGGAATCAGAATATGGCTATCATTCAATTCAGTCTGACCGTCAGGCCGGTTGATCATCAAACCAATGATTTCTAGTTCTCGTCCCTCATCGCCGAGCTGCACCATTTCACCAGTGGTCGCGTGCAAATGTGGAACTGCCTTGGTAAAATCAATGTCGCCCCCAACACGCTGATGATCAATAAATCCATCAATCGCCGCGGTTAAAGTACGCGTGCGACCGTTTGCCTTGATCCGAGCACCCGCCGGCACTGTTACCGCAAGCCCCCCAGGAAATTCAAGCAATGAAGCCTTCGTTCCTTTGGGGATGTTGTTGCCACCGTGTTCAACCGCCTGGTTAAAAAAGACCGTGCCGCCCATTTTCCACAACGCCAGATTCTTCTCTGGGACCGGGCTGGTCATCTTTTGAAATGATGAATCCTTGGGCTCATCTACCGTCCCCCCCGGCAAGATTGCGGCATAGGGCACGTCCTGCCCCGGCCATGCAATCTGATGACGGACACCCATGGCCAGTAGCCCGCCAAGGATCACGAACAACAGCGACGAGAACGTGAACTGAAGGGAGATAACCTTGTGGTCCGTTGAAAAGACGTACTTTGTCCAGAAGTTGGTCGGTCCGTGATAACCGTGATCGTGTGCGTCACTCATCTTCTTTTTTTACCTTGCCAGGTCGGCGAAACATAAAGGCAACACAATAATGAACAGTCACTAATCACTGATAAAAATTTGCCAGTGATTACTCTTCCTCATCTCCCTCATCATCTTCCTCATCATCGTATTCATCTTCAAACTCACCGTCCTCCGGCGCATTATCCGCTAGCCACAAGTTATAGTCATCGTTACTTACCACGAACATCTGCCCCCGCATTTTGTAGTGACCCTGCCCGCACAGTTCCGCACATACAATATCAAACGGCTTGGGCTGTCCAGGGGAAAACTGGCCTACAACCTCAGCACTGGTCTTCGAAGCCTCAAGCCATATGTGCCCACTCAATCCGGGCACCGCATCCTGCTTAACTCGAAAATGTGGCACGAAGAAACTGTGTAAAACATCAATACTGCTAAGTTGGATATGAACCTTTTTATCTACTGGGAGATACATGACCGATGAAACCACATCATCGAACGCTGCTGGATCCGGCTCGATAACATCAGCTCCTTGCGGATCGTTCTCAAACAGTTCAATCTGCTCAGGGTCCAGAAAGTCCTCAACAAAACCTCGCTTCAACCCTATCTCCTGTGCCGGGTCGCCAGTATTTTGACGCCAGACATAATCGGTTTTCCCGTGCTTACCGTCTTGACCTGGATAGTGGAAGAACCAGTTAAACTGTCTTCCCCAGACATTAATCTTCACCACGTCGTCACCTTGAGGCATCCGCTGGGGGTTCTTCAACTCATCCCAAGTACTCTGACTAAAAGCAACAATCAGAATCATGATCACCGTCGGAATAAGTGTCCAAACTGCTTCGAGACGCGGGTTGCCGTGTATATAGATCGCCCGTCGACCTTGCCGATGGCGGTAACGAAACAAAAACACCACCATGGTGATCAATACCCCGATGAGTGTGGCCATCGTTAGATAGAGAATAAAATTGAACATATTGTCAATTGGACGACTGCCTTCAAAGACATTCTCCGGCAGCCACGGTGTCGTATAACCCTCTGTCTCCTGCGCTGATACGACCGCTGGCAGGACGAAGCTGACCATCATCCCCAACGCGTATTGCCAAATTGATTGGAACCCGGTCAAAGGGAACTCCTTTTCTCTAAATCCCGCAGAACACTGTCCCATTACTGCGTCTTTTTCTTTTTCTTTCGCTTAGACTTGTATGTGATCGTGACTTCCTTGGTTTCTCCCATGCCAACCGTCACGGCCACAGTTGCCTGATCTGGTTTGTATCGCTTGTACTCGTGCCAGGTACTGATTTCATAATCACTCGGTGGTAGTCCGCGAATTTCAAACGTCCCATCATCCTGAGTAACTGCAAAATATGGATGATCCATCACGCGAATATGAGCTGACATCCAAGAATGCACATCGCACTTCAGTGCGATATCCTGCGGTTTCTTGAATACTCGCTCAATGGTGGAACCTTCTCCCGAAGCTTGGTTAAACAGCATCTTTCGTCCTACAGCTGCTTTAACATTATGTTGCGTATTATCGCTATTAAGGATGTGCAGTTTTTGACCAACCATCATCCCGCTCATGTGCGGCACATACAAACAACCAGTCTGGTCAATCACCGCGGACGTCTTCGGACTGGCATATTTTTTCGACTTCAACCCTTTGCTGACCCAGATGAACACATTCTGCAGCACATTGTGATCACCGTTTTTTCCAAATACACGCACTTGATCGAGCGCCTTTTCGGAATGTGCAGCAGCGCAGTGCCTGTCTGCATCCATCCTGATTGGCTTTCGCTTTACAACCTTACTACCGAATTTTATGACACCCTTGATCGTCGCACCTGGCTGATCGATACCACCAACATTGATCTCGGAAGTGTTCTCTTCCGCAGCAGTTGGCAATACACCAACACCCAAAACCAAGAACACCACCGTCGTCACCAATAAACGATAACCAAGATTACCCATTTTCATTGCCATGCTTCTGTTAGAAGGAATTCCAAAACCCTAATCGCCAACCCCATAAATTTTATCTTAGCATAATCATCGCACGTCTATGTCGATGCGATGAGACGTGCCGGCTTCTACAGTCACTTGGACTGTGATGGGTTTAATGCGGCGCATTTCATGCCATGTTTCCAATTCATAGGTACCCGGCGGCAGTCCCTTGATTTCGAACCGACCTTCGATATCACTCACAGAGAAGAATTCATGTTCCAACACATGGAGATAGCCAGACATCCAGGAGTGAACATCACATTTGATCGTGATTAATTGGGGCTTATTGAATATCTGTTCCAATACGCTGCCCTGTGAAGATGCCCGGTTGAACAACGTTTTTCGCCCAAGCAGAGCCTTTACATTGTGGTCCGTATGATCACTGTTAAGAATCTTCACCGGCTGACCAACTGTAGCCACCGTCACATGCGGCACATAGGCACACCCCAGTTGATCCATTTCTACTGCCTCAGATGATGGCGAAACTTTGTGGTCCTTCAACCCCGACTTGACGTAAACCAATACATTTCGAATCGATTTGTCCTTATTGACGAGCAACTCCTGCTTGCGCGGTGACACGGCATGCATGAGCCCGCAGTTCTTATCCGCTGACATGTCGATCTTCTTGGGCTTTCGGGCACGACCTTCAAATTTCACCACACCAACAATACGTGTCCCCTCATAAGCCATAACCGGTTCGTCATGTAACTCAATCGTCGATGCAACCGGCTGTAGGGCCGCCTTGGGTATAGGATTCATCTTTTCTGGCGGTGCACTTTGGCCTTGGGATTCGACTGTTATCTCAAGGGTCCTCGGCTCTTCACTGGATACCTCATTGGTCTTGTCAACACCACTTGCATCATTAACCTGTGGTAGAGGTTCAAGCGGCGTCAATTCAATATCAAGGCCTGGACCGGGCCCTATCTGCTTGCCATCGACGTTGTAAGTCAGACCCCGTGGCCCTGCCGTATATAGGAAATTCATGAGCAGGTCGCGTTGTCCTGCGGCATCTGCCCCAAACAGGCTCTCCCATTTACGGCGAGTGTCCTCGGGAAGACCGCCCAAGGCGAAATGGGACTTGCCGTCGGTCCAAAACTCCTGCATTCGCGTGCCGGGTTGAATCCGCCTTGCATACTGCAACAAATTTATGACCCAACCAGGTTGCAACCTTTCAGCAATACGACCCAAGTTTGGTGCACCCTCAGCGGGTGTGGAGGGCGTTAAAGTAAAGCCCCCTTCATCCTCTTCATCGTAATATTCATCATCTTCATACTCCTCATCCCCATCACCAGTAGGTTCATCGAACTCGCCGTCTTCATCTGACTCATCAGATTCTTCTTCTGTGCCGGCGGCGGTATCATGCGGAAATGGCACATGCGGAGTAAAAATGCCTTCTTGGATCAACAACTCCTCATCACCCATACGGTGACACTGACCTAACATGCAACCCATCTGGACAAAGAGTTTCTCGCCACGCAAAAATTCTTCGTCACTAGGATCCGGCTTGAGTTGGTCAACATAGGGGTAGTGGATTTCATAGGTGCCGGCCAACGCCCGCACATCCTTCAAGAGCTTGGCCCAATTGGCATCAAGATCCATTTCGTCGGTCTGCCGGGGATCCAAGTCCGAAACATACGCAATATCCGCACCGACCGCGAACTTCTTTAATGCATTCACCGGTGTGGTGAGGCCAGGCGAGCTATACCATTTCGATTCGGTCCAATCCCTAACAGGATAATCAATGGCATACTGCCCCAGATATTCATCGATGGGCACCAGCAGGCTTGCTAGTGTTCCAGCCAATACCTGAGCATCCCCGGACAAGTAATCTACCAACGTCGACGCCTCAACAGCTGTCAATGAGAAACTGGGCATACGAACCTTAAGCCAGGGTCGGATTGACTCCACATTCTGTAGGAAATGGTGGAGCCAGTGGGGTTGGGTTTTGGCGCCCTGACCAACGAGGCGCGGCGGCGCCCAATTCAGTGCATTTTCATCGTATGTACCATCTTTAAAATAAATATTGAAGTACTGGTGGATGTTGACATCGTTTAACTCAATGTTGTGACATCCGTAACAGTTGAAACGCGTAGCCAGTTGGCGGCCCCGAATCACGCGTTGGCCAACTTCGTCCGTAACCTGCTGCATGTTTTCACTGACCAGTGGTTTGCGAATGCTCGTCACAAAGGTGACCAGATCACGCACCTGATCATCAGACAAAAAGAATTTGGGCATCTTGAGTTTGTCGTATGGCCGACCAATGCTGTCGCCTTGAGACGCATCAAAATTGTCCGCATCAGAGACCTGCGAATCTAAGGCTGAACGGCTACGGTCAAAGAGACGTGTGTTGTGCAATTTGTGATAAAGCCATGGACGGCGTTCCAGATCCATGTGTTCCCATGAAATCTCAATACGCGACACATCCACACCACCGTCAATATGAATAGCACCATCACCCAGCCCCTCGTGCTTTACCTTCCAAACATTGATTGGTTTCTTGCGTACTTTGTCAAAGGTATGGTCGAAATACTCGAACGCGATCTTATGGGGATCCTTAAGTCCCCAATCATCGAGATTGGTGCAAGCTGATGCTTCAGCTTCCAGGCCATTGATCAGGTGACACCCGGCACAACCATAATGGCGAATCAGATTGCGACCCAGTTCTGTGAATAATGCCGTGTCACCCACACCACTATCGGGATGAGCCTGGGCCACTTGCGAACGAGAGAGTTCCAGAGTGGATGTGCCCGCCTTAATCACGGCCAAAAGTTCCCGGGCAATGCGTTGGCCGTTGGCGTCCATCGAAAAATTACCGGGTACATAAACTGAATCATCATCTATACCCGGGCGCTGTAACGTCAGGAGATAGCTGGCAAGATCATTTGCCTCATCGGATGACAGCCGGAAACTAGGCATGATTGTATAGCTGCTGTAATGACGAGGATTACGCAACCAATCATACAACCAGCCTCTTGCTTCGACTTCGGTGCGACCAGCCAGCAGTTTGCTGCCCACGCCCGACAACTCCGGCCCAGTTCGCTCCAAGCGTTCTGATAGATGCTCCAAAACATACCAGTGTCGCTGGTTGTAGGTCATCGACTCATATGATTCATAAGCCTCATCATCGCCAACACCAGCACGGTCCATCAAGTCTTGCGTAATCCATTGCTCACCAAACTCATCCAAGTTGGTGTGGCATGACATACAACCGACATTCAAGAAGATCTCGCGACCACGTGTAACATCGCCGGCTTCCTCCAAAAGAACCTCGGGGGCATAATCGGGAATCGGTTGCTTATTTTCCTCGTAATACGCGGCGCTGGGCTGGGCCGTTGACAAGTAGCGAGCTATCGCGGCGACCTCCACGCGTGTACGCTTGATATCAGCGGGTGCCGAGTTGTTCTCTAACATAAAATAATGCGGCATCCGAGTGGTCGGACGGAATGCTTTGGGCGACCAGACCCATGTGGCCAGCATCTGCTCGGACAACTTGTGGCGCACATTAACCAAGCTTGGCCCCACGCGCTTGATATCCAAATCGTCTTCAAGCGCTT
>CAUZIY010000170.1:0-6721 GCA_963579995.1 Phycisphaerae bacterium | reverse complement strand
CGGTGGCTGTTATCGTTTGTCGTTGAATCATCTTTTGCCAGGCCAATCTTGGGCTTCTGCAAGCCGGCCATGGTCGTAGATGCCGTGGCGATCTGCTGCCGAGCGAAGCGCCAGTAGATGTTCCCGGGTCGTTGCGCGGGGAATCGCGCAGCCGGATCCGAGAATGTAGCCGCCGTGCTGTCCACCCCCACAGATACATTCAAAAGCCTCTTCTTCGACCTGCTGTGGTGATTTGTTGATGAATGATAAAGTGTCAACGCCCCCCATTAAGGATGCCTGGGTACCAATTTTTTGGCGTGCAGTACTTGGCATCATGTCGCCCATGGGGTCGAGTGGTCCGATGCAATCCAAGCCGGCTTCCACGAGATCTTCCAGTATGGGATTTACATCACCACAAATATGGCAATAGATCCGAACCTCGGCATCGTAACCATGCAGTTCATCGCAGACTTGTTTCATGTGAGGGTAGACAAAATTACGCCACATTTGAGGGGAGACCAGTGACATGGTTCCAGTTGAATCATTAAGCCGAAGAACCTTGTGGCCAAGATCAATCAGGAATTTCCCCCGTTCAATTGCAATGGCAACACCTTTGGCCATGGATGCATGGACCAACGCCGGATTGTCTACGAGGTCCAGCATCGCAGTTGTCAAGCCCCGCATGATGACATGGAAGGAAAGTGTTGCCGAATTAAGATCACCTACCAACGCAATGCGGTCTGCATATTCTCGGAAGATCTGTCGTTGTCGATCGCCACAGCCGATCTGTTCATAGAAGGACTTCTGGGGAACCGCAATTTTTTTTGCGTCATCGACACTCTTGATGAAGGGGATATGAAAGTGGACCCAGTACCAGTGAAATGCCATGGTGTATGGATCCTGGAAATTAAAATCCTCGGGGTCGTCCAAGTGGGTTGCCCAACCCCCGTCCATATCCAGTTCGCCAAGCCGGCGTCCGGTTTTATCAATTTCTATGACTTTTTCATTTTCCTGTTTGACTTCACGCGGCGGTGCATGAAACTGGCGAACAGCGTCAGCGCCAACAAGAAGCCCCGCCTCCGCCATCACGCGTAGGCCAAGTAATGGGTCCTGGATGACATCATGAAATTCAGTGCCGGTGAGTTTTGCCGCCAAATCGGTCCATATTTTCGGAAAAACAGGTACCCGATCGGGTACTTGGCCGCTGATTGCGATGTAGATTCTTTTACTGGGCGTCATGGGGCAGGTGACCTTTGTGATGGTTGGCGCATCATGAATGTAGCAGCCATATTGGTCAACTCTGAAAAGAGGTCTTCCTGACTCCCGGGACTGACCGCAGAGGGGTTGCTGTGGGGGGGCGACTTGGGTTTAGTCGACTGGATGCGTATCATTGGAGCGTCTTGAGCGAGCCATCTCCTACTGTGATTCGGCATGTGATCGCGGCCTTGGTCACCAATGAACCAGGTGTTTTGGCGCAAGTGGCCGGTATGTTTGCTGCCCGGGGGTTTAATATAGACAGTCTGGTTGTTGGTCGTACGGAGAATCCGGACTTGTCGCGGATGACAATCGTCGTAAATGGCGATGATGCAGTCCTCGAGCAATTACGTAAACAACTTCAGAAACTAGTGCCCGTTGTTAAAGTGGTGGACTACCTCGATTCAGCATTTGTCGAGCGGGATCTGATGCTTGTTCAGGTTTCCACGGTGGGTGATCAGCCTGCGGCTGGCTCTAAACGCAGTGAGTTGGTCGAACTGGCCAATTTGTTCCGCGCGAAAGTGGTTGATGTGGGTGGCGATCGGCTGATGATCGAGATAAGTGGTGCCGAGGATAAGGTTGAAGCCTTTATTGATTTGATTGAACCATACGGGATTCTAGAGTTGGCACGAACGGGCGTCATTGCCATGCCACGCGGCAGATTGGCAGGGTCGGGTGGGACTTCGGTGACTGCATTGCGGCCAAGACGCAAGGCCGGCTCTGATGACGATGATCCAGCCCCGACGGTTGATCCCAAGGATCTGCCGCCGAGTTGATGCCAGTAACTAATTGTTGCGGATGAGTGATCCCGGTTGGCGGCCATGTTCCTTATGGCTGCCCGGTTAGAAGTCCATCGATGAATCATCGGATTGGGATAATCCGATGATCAAGATTGGGGTTCAGAGGCAACTTGATGGCGAAAGAAAAATTCACACTGGCACATATCACGCATGAGGCGGTAGATCATATTGGTGGAATTGGTACGGTCCTTGCCGGCCTGATCACCAGCAAAAATTATCAGAGTCAGGTCCGTAGGACCATTCTGGTAGGGCCAATTCAGGACCATCTTGCGACTGACCCGGAGTCTCGGCTCGGTGACGGGGGCACCGTGCTATACAGTTCCATCGACAAGATTGATCGCGTGAATCTTGCCAGCAAACTGAGGCCTGTAGAGTGGGCGTTCAATGTGGCCATTGTCTATGGCAAGAGACCTTATCGTCTGCTTGGTGAAGATGTGACGGGTGAAGCAGAGGTTTTGTTAATTGATGTCTTTCAGACAAATCCTGATCGTCTTAATGTCTTCAAACTTCGGCTGTGGCAGACCTTTGGTCTTGATTCGAGTCGGTACGAAAAGTCATGGGACTATGAAGAATATGTGCGCCTGGCTGAACCTGCATTCTATGCCCTGACTGCATTGCTTAATGATCAGGATTTGCCTTGCATCATGTTCGGTCATGAGTTCATGGGGATGCCTGCTGCCTTGGCAGCTATTCTCGATGGTCAGGAAAAGTTTTTGACCGTGTTTCACGCGCACGAATGTGCGACAGCCCGCCACATTGTCGAGGGTCATCCGGGGCATGACACGATGTTTTACAATGTTCTAAACCAGTCTCGGCACCAAAATCGCTATCTGGAGGACGTGTTTGGTGATCATGACCATCTGCTTCGACATGCGTTGGTCAAGCGGGCGCATCTATGTGACGGCATTATCGCAGTCGGAGATCGTACGCGTGATGAACTGTTGTGGCTGGACCCGCATTTTTCCGATGTGCCAATCGATCTGGTGTATAACGGCTTGCCTGTCGATCGTGTTGATATCAAGTCTAAATTGCAATGCAGGCAGATGTTGCTTGACTATTCCAGGTTGCTGGTCGGGTCACAGCCTGATGTCCTGATGACCCATGTGACTCGACCGGTTATCAGCAAGGGGTTATGGCGTGATTTGAAGGTCTGTCATGCTCTTGATGAACGGTTTGTGGCAATGGGCAAGACGGCGGTCCTCTATATTTTGACCACTGCCGGTGGGGTGCGGCGATCTCAAGATGTTCAGGCAATGGAAAAGCACTACGGTTGGCCGATCACACACCGCGAGGGCTATCCTGATCTGGTGGGTCCCGAAGTTTCTCTAAACAGGGACATTGAGACGTTTAATAATGACCACCAGGCCATTCGGGTGGTGCTGGTCAACCAGTTTGGTTGGTCGCGGGGCCGCATTGGATCGCGGTTGCCTGAAGGAATGACGATGGGCGATTTTCGCCGTGCCACTGATGTCGAGTTTGGGTTGGCAACCTATGAGCCATTTGGCATAAGCCCCCTTGAGCCACTGGGGTGTGGTGCATTGTGTGTGGTCTCAAGCGTCTGTGGGTGCCAGAGTTTCGTCAATTATGTCAGTGGTTCTGAGGATAAGCCAAATGTAATTAAAGCAGATTTCACCCAACTTGATCGGGTGCATTGTCTTGATGAACTGATGGGAATGACTCAGGCCCAACGCGATCACATTGAGCACCGGGTTGCTGGTGAGGTGGCTCGGCAACTATTTGATCGTCTGCCGTGGACCGATGGCGACCGAGCGTTGCTGCTTGATGCCGGCCAGACGTTGGCTGATCAGATGAACTGGGACCGGGTTGTTGAAAACAGCCTGATGCCGATGCTTGAACGTATAACGGCCCGCGGTCATGTAGAAACGGTTGGCGCAAGGGTTGCGGTGGGGGTTTAGCCAAGGGTGGAGGTTCGAGACAAACTGCGGATTCGGCATGGTTGGCAAAACACGGACGGGTTGAAGAATTGTAATCGAGAAACCAATGTCTGGGGAAATGGCCGACAATGACCTTCCGTTGTTTCTGGGGCACTTTTGCCATCTGACTTTCGACCTTTGGGTTCATCCCCTAAACTATTCGGCATGCGAGAAGTGGATATCCCAACGCCTGCGTTGGTGATCGACCTGCCAACGACAAAGAAAAATATTGAGCGGATGGCGTCCTATGTGGCCGGGCATGGTCTTTCGGTGCGTCCACATACCAAGACACATAAATCTGTTTGTATCGCTCGGATGCAATGTGAGGCCGGGGCGATAGGTTTAAGCGTTGCCAAGGCGGGTGAAGCGGGGGTCATGGCGACCGTGTCCGACGATATTCTGGTTGCATATCCAGCTTGGGATCCACCACGGGTTTCTATAATTGCCCAGTTGGCCAAGTCAAAGACAATACGTGTGGCGGTCGATTCGACAATTGCAGTTGATCATCTCGATGCGGCGGCTGCCATCGGTAAAGCGACCATTGGCGTTCTGGTGGATTTCGATACCGGGATGCATCGCACCGGATTGCAGGAACCATCGCAGGCACTAGAGTTAGCTAAGTGCATTGACAGCAAGCCGAACTTGCGGCTTGACGGATTGTTCACGTACCAGGGCAATATCACCGGAGAGGGCGGGGATATTGAGGTCGAGTTGCGCCAGGTGGCCATGCGGATTCATGAGGTCCTAGCACTCTGGCGAGATCATGGCCTTCAGTCGCCAATTGTGTCCGGTGGTTCGACGCCTACTGCTTATTATTCACACTTCAACGATGCACTGACCGAAATCCGACCGGGTACCTACGCGTACCTTGATCGCAACTACGCTACCGTGACGGGCCAGTCGTTCGGTACCTGTGCGGCGCAGGTGGTGGCCACCGTTGTCAGTAATGCGGTGCCGGGCAAGGTGGTGCTGGACTGTGGCAGCAAGACGTTGGCCATGGATGGTTTTGTGGGTGGGCCAAGTGGTGGCCACGGATTGATCGTTGAATATCCGAATGCGACGATCGATAATCTTACCGAAGAGCATGGTCGTGTTGATGTGACCCAATGTGATCAAGCGCCCAAACTTGGTGAGCGGGTACACGTCATCCCCAATCATATTTGTGTATGTGTCAATCTCCAGAATCACGTGTGGCTCAAGAATGATGAGGTTGTTGAGCAGGTACCAGTTGATACGCGTGGAATGCTTTCGTAGGACGTGGTTGATTGAACGTATCGGAGATTTTAAATAAAGATGGTTGATTCTGGCCTGCGAAAGTTATTGGCGGTGATCCGGCTGGTGAGGAAAATTAATCTAAAGTCATACTGCTTTAATAAAACAACCGGTCTGCCATGGGGCGATGGCGAGAATGAATCATGCCGTGTATCAATATCATTGCATGGATCTTTTGGATGAAATAAAACGTCGTGTCAGATCAACCCTTTCAACTTGTCAGTGAATTCGAACCGCTGGGCGACCAGCCAGCTGCAATTGATGCGCTGGTGTCCAGAATCGAGCAGGGATCCAAATACCAGATGCTGATGGGTGTTACTGGGTCAGGTAAGACATTCACGATGGCCAATGTGATTGCACGGGTGAACAAGCCCACGCTTGTGATCAGTCATAACAAGACGCTTGCTGCCCAGCTTTACGAGGAATTTCGAGAACTGTTTCCCAATAATGCCGTCTGTTACTTCGTCAGCTACTACGACTACTATCAGCCTGAAGCCTATATCCCACAGCGAGATATTTACATTGAAAAAGACGCATCGCGCAACGACGATCTTGACCGTCTGCGTCTTGCGGCCACGGTGAATTTGGTGAGCCGGCGTGATGTGGTTGTAGTAGCCAGCGTGTCCTGTATTTTCGGGTTGGGGTCACCGGCTGAATTTACCAGGTCGATTGTCAGTTTATCCGTGGGCCAGCACCTTGATCGCCGGCAATTACTGCTGTCCCTGTCCGATCTCCAGTACAAACGCGGCGATTTTGACCTTCAACGTGCAACGTACCGTGTTCGTGGTGATGTCATAGAGGTTCACCCCGCCGGCGAGGAACATGCCTACCGTATTGAGCTTTTCGGGGATGAGGTAGATCGACTGCAACTGATCGATCCGGTTTCCGGCAAGACGCTGGCTGAGGACAAGCAAATATTCATCTATCCGGCCGTGCATTATGTTGTTGATGAAAATCAGGTTGAAAAGGCTGTCGAGTCGATTGGTGAGGAACTGGAAGTTCAACGCATGAAACTTCGCAGTGATGGCAAGCTGCTTGAGGCGCAGCGTCTTACCGCGAGAACAAAATATGATTTGGAAATGATTCAGGAAGTCGGTTATTGCTCGGGGATCGAGAACTATAGCCGACACCTGGATGGACGAGCCGCCGGAAGCAAGCCATACACGCTTTTGGATTATTTTCGTGATGGTGATTGGGTCATGATGGTTGATGAGAGTCATGTCACGATTCCGCAAATACGTGCAATGTACAACGGCGACCAGAATCGCAAACAGGTTCTGGTTGACCATGGTTTTCGCCTGCCCAGTGCGCTGGATAACAGGCCTTTGCGGTTTGAAGAGGTAGAAAGTCTCTGGCCACAAGTGGTGTTTGTGAGTGCGACACCCGGGCCGTATGAATTGGAGCAGACTGGCGGTGAGGTGGTTGAGCAGGTGATTCGTCCTACCGGACTGGTCGATCCTGTGATCGAGATCAGGCCGGCAT
>CAUZIY010000169.1:0-6748 GCA_963579995.1 Phycisphaerae bacterium | reverse complement strand
TCGAATACGTCAAAGATCGCCCCGG
This sequence comes from Phycisphaerae bacterium, assembly GCA_963579995.1. Taxonomy (GTDB): domain Bacteria; phylum Planctomycetota; class Phycisphaerae; order Phycisphaerales; family Phycisphaeraceae; genus UBA6626. The sequence continues at coordinate 6,723 of CAUZIY010000169.1, read as the reverse complement.
TCATGATCGACGCTACGCCATTGACGCGACCAAGATCAATCAACAACTCAATTGGTCACCGACTCGTTCAACCTGGCCACAAGCACTGCAAAGCACTGTACAATGGTATGTTGACCATCAAGATTGGTGCCAGTCGGTCAAGAACCGCAAGTTCGATCAGTACTACGAAAAGCAATACGGCAAGTAGAATCGTCAATCGACCCGGCGTAGCAGTAACCCACGAAACTCCATTGCCTGATCGCCTGGAATCGATGTTGCCCGCACACTGACCGATGCCATTCCAGCCGCCAACGACATCACACCCATCACCATGGGCATCCAAACCTTCTCGTAGACCAGATCGCGCTCCACCCGGTCCGGACTGGGTAATGGCTCAGGATCATATGCGGTGGCGATGGTGGCATTGAGCAAAAGATCTCCGATCGCGATACAAATCGATGCACCGATATCCTTCTGGGGACAGGTGTACAGCAGCGAAACTTCAAATTTCCCCGGGCGGACATTCTCGATCTGCCATGAGACGACTTCATCCGTACTCGACCAATTGGCAAGGTAGTCGTGGTTCCAGCCGCCGGCTTTACCGCAGAAACGCAGGCCGTCCGACCGCTTTGCCTGGGTCACTGGCAACGTCACCTGTAGAGCTTCATCGTAACCAACCGGGATAGGCATCCGGCCAGTTGCATTCCTGGTCACATCCTTAAACCACGATTCATAGGCCGTCGATAACTCCGCCAGTTTTTCCGGTTCCGTGGCCGCAAGATTCTGTTTCTGGGCCGGATCAGCAACCATATCATAAAGTTCATAGCCATCACCCGCATTCACCAGGCGATGGCTGTTAGTACGTACTGCACATGGTGTCATTTTTTCAATGCCGACACGTGACGAGTATGTAAAGATCATTCGGTCAGGCCAGTCGACCTGCTGTTCTTGAAGTAACGGCGCCAAGCTGCGTCCATCTAACGGATGCGTTTGAGGTGGCGTGATTCCCGTGAGTTCAATAATTGTCGGCAGTAAATCAATATCGGCGGCGATGCCATCCACCTTCGTCCCCGGCCTAATGCCTTTAGGCCACCTGACAAGCAATGGCACACGAACCCCGCCCTCATGCATGCTCTTTTTAAACCCGCGCATCCCGCCATTAAACCTTGCCGAATCAGGGCCGTGATCCGAAGTGAACATCACAATCGTATTATCTGCAACCCCCAACGCCTCCAATGTCGCCAACAATCTCCCCATGTTATCGTCTACGTTCTCCGTCATCCCATACGAACATGCCGTATAGTCATCCAAACCCAAGGCCTTGTACTTGTCAAAGTAATGGTCGGGAACCTGTAATGGTACATGAGGTGCGTTGTAGGGAACAAAACAGAAAAATGGGCTATGGTGGTTCTGCTGAATGAATTCAATGGCCGCGTCAGTCAACACGTCCGTGATAAACCCCTCCGTTTGAACCATATCGCAGTTATGCTCGAGTTGCGTATCGAAATAATTGCTCCAGTGTCCAGCACAAAAACCCAGAAACTCATCGAACCCCCGACCCGGGGGTGTGTAGGGATAGTGGGTTCCATTATGCCACTTACCAAAACATCCAGTCGCATACCCTGCAGCCTTAAGAGCCTCGGCGATCGTAACCTCATCGCGGCGAATCGTATCCAGCCCCGGCCTGATTCCGATGATGCCCGTTCGTGGGTGATAACGACCGGTCAATAGACTAGCGCGTGTGGGCGCACTGACCGGACTTACATAGTACCGCTCGAACCTGGCGCCCTCATCGCCGAGTTGATCCAGCACCGGTGTTTGCAGATCCGGGTTGCCGTGAGAGCTCAGCCCACCCCATCCCTGATCATCGGTAATGACCAGCAAAACATTGGATCGCCCGCCCCCAGGTTCAGCTGCCGCCACCCCAAAAGTGCCATGACTAGCCTCCACTTGCCCTTTTGTTTCGCTTTGAATAGCGTTCAAAATCTAATCGCCTTTCAAACCATCAGCCCAATCGCCATCCTATGGTTTTACAAAACATGGCGATCTCTTCCCGATCAACAGGATCCAGGTAACAGCAGATCACCACAATGCCACATGCTTAAAGATTATCCAGGATCAGATTCATCCGCATCTTGACCAGTCTGGTTGTTCCCCCCGTCCAACACCCCTGGTTTGCCCGCCTCACCACTGTGCTTGAGAGTCTTCATTCGCTCAAGACGACGAGACATGCGAGCTGCTGCCCGTTGACGCGCTTCGTCACTTGGCCATTCATAATCAACTTGGCCTGTTTGGGGATCGCGCCATCGATCCGCTGAATCCGACTGTGATTCATCATGCTCTGGATCAACCTGCGGTCGCAATTCGAGTTGAATCATACCAGTAGTATAATCCTGACGAACCAACAGTTGACGCTGGCGCACCAGTTCCAGCGTAGCGAGGAATAAACCGATCAGGTCTGTCCGCTTTTTTCGACCCACAAACATCGCCTGCAACGTCATTGGCCCATCACGTCGCAATCGGTCGAGAATATCCTCGGCATGCAACGTAATGGGCGTATCATCATGAATGATCTCATGCGCTGACGATGAGTCACCGATTGAATCAAGAATACGTGTAAAGGCCTTGCAAAGGTCCAGGATATCGACGTCTTCAAGATCAAACTCGACCGGCTCATTGAAGGTCAGATCGTCACTACCAGAAGGTTTCGACGGGCGTAGGGCATAACGCTGTGCCCATTGCTCCCGGCGATCCTCCAGATCGAGGGCCACGTCCTTGATCTGCTTATATTCAAGCAATTGCTGCACAAGTTCATAACGTGGATCCATCGTGGGGCCGGACCGAGACTCATCCTCGGCTTCTTCAGCCTGGCGAGGCAGAAGCATCGCACTCTTGATCTCCAGGAGTGTAGACGCCATCACAAGGAACTCGCCGGCCATGTCCATGTTGACGTCTTTAATGAGTTCTAGGTGTTCTAGATACTGATCCGTCAAATGGGCAATCGGGATATCATTTAGGTCAATCTCATGCCGCCGGACCAGGTAGAGCAACAGGTCCAGGGGGCCACTGTAGGTATCAAGTTCGACGCGGTAATCTAAGTCCATATGTTAATTAACTATCAGGCGCCGATTCGCTCATGGGCAATCAATCGTTAAGCTTAACGTCAATTGCAACATGACTAAAGTCCAGAACAACCTGCCCCACCCCCCGCAAAGCCCTTCGGCCCTCAACCAGGACCAGAAGGCCTTCGCCCAAAGTGTGCTTCAGGCTGAAGCGGATGCCATATCAGGGATTACGGTCAGCGAGTCCTTCCATCAGGCCGTGGACTTGATTTTGAATGCCACCAGTGTTCACACAGGCGGTTCGGTTGTGGTCAGCGGACTGGGTAAAAGCGGCCTAATCGGCCAAAAACTGTCCGCCACGCTCACGTCGACGGGTACGCCGAGCCATTTCCTACACCCCACGGAGGCTCTGCACGGCGATTTGGGCCGTGTTCGACACCAGGATGTGGTGGTACTGCTTTCCTACACCGGTTCGACGGATGAGATCGTTGCCCTAGCAAGCATTCTGCGCCAAGACCAAGTAGCGACCGTAGCGATGGTTGGACGACCAAATTGCGAGTTGGAACGACTGTCAACCGTCACGCTCCATATCGGCCATGTCGAAGAAGCCTGCCCATTGAATCTCGCACCGACGGCCAGCGCAACTGCGATGCTGGCCCTGGGTGACGCAATAGCCCTCAGCGTGATGCGACACCGCCATTTCAGTACTGAAGACTTCAAGAAGGTGCATCCAGGTGGAACACTTGGTCGGCTACTGGCACCCGTCATAGAGATCATGCGTTTTCGGACTGGTGAAAATGTCCCGGTGATCCAAACCGGATCCAGGATCGACCAAGCGTATACGGCGACCGAGCAGTCTGCACAGGCCAATGGCCTTCGACGAACCGGCGCCCTATTAATCGTAGACAAAAACGAAACCTTGGTTGGCATCTTTACTGATGCTGACCTCAAGCGATCGTTAGTTAAAGATGGCAACCGGGTATGGCAATGTTCGATCGACGATTACATGAAACGCCACCCAACGACCCTGAAAGCCACGGACCTCGTGCGTGATGCCGTACGCATTGTCCATGAAATGAGATTCGACGAGATCCCCGTTGTGGATGATGAAAACCGTCCCCTGGGACTCATTGACGTTCAAGACCTGATGTCGCTCAAGGTCGTTGCGGATTAAGAATTAAAACATTGAACGAAAAAGGAAACCCAAGCGGGATGGCTGATGCAGGCCGGATTTCATTGATCGTATTCGATGTCGATGGAGTCCTGACTGATGGCGGACTCTACATCGATGATCAGGGCACGGAAACCAAGCGATTTCATGTCCGAGATGGAACCGCAATTCGCCTGGCGCAGCGTGTCGGACTAAACATTGCCGTCATGACCGGGCGTACATCCCGCGCCGTCACGACACGACTAAACGAGTTGGATATCAAACTCGCCTTGCAAGGCGTTGCCGATAAAGCTGAGGGATTACACATTTTATGTAATCAAGCTGACGTTGCCGTTGAACACTGCACCGTTGTCGGCGATGACTTGCTGGATCTACCCGCCATGACCCGTTGTGGGTATCCCATTGCCGTTGGCGATGCACTGAAGCCGGTGAAAGATATCGCCCGCTACATCACTCATGCCAACGGCGGACACGGCGCTGCGAGGGAAGCAATCCAGCACATTCTGGATTGCCAAGGTAAATGGGATACGCTTGTAGACGACTTCCTGACCCAATAGCCATAATATCTCTACACACATCTTGCCTGCACCAAGAACAAGGCGAATCCGCAATCAACACATTGGTCCTTGATACGCCACAGTCCGAAATTTCGCTTTCAAGCTCACCTGCACCGGATCATGCGATCATATTTTACCTGATGATTCGACAAAAAATTCTCTGGACTTGGCAATCGGGTCATCGGTCTTCCATTGAATGGACTTGTCCATCTTTGCAAGCCGGGGAACATGCTTTGAACAATGGATGTACGCTTCATCAATTGTGACGATAACCCAGCGTTCCACAGCTGTTACACACGGTGGAACAAATTGCTCAAGATGCGCTTTCAGTTTTCCGGGAATCTTCAAAACAGGATAACTATGAGCCTGTCCGTTCACATACAGACCAACAGTCGTATCAAAAAACGACGAATACCATCCCAATATGCGGATTTTCGAGGATGTTCCCCAAGCTGGCATATACACCGTTGCCCCGATATTCCGGATAAGCCAATACCTTTTTGTCCAAGACCAGCACAAACCCTGGATTCCCGAACCGGGGCGAATAGTCGCAGTTGCAATAAAAACGATTTCTTGCCGGTGGATGAGGAAAATCATGCTATCAGTGAGAAAACCGTGCGTTTGGCGGTCATGAATTCGTTGCGCACGATCAGATGACCCCATCTCAATCTACAATTGCCGTTCGCCGGTCTCTTTAGTTGCCATTGTCTTGATTCAAAGCCAACAAAACCATCGATTGATTTGCATTCGTCATACCAGCCCGACCGCTTTTTTATGAAAATCTACGTTTAATGGATCGGCTCCACTTTCATGATTAGACCTGCAGGTAAAAACACCGAATGACGGACAGCTCATCTTCCACAGCCCAAAACACTGCGAAGATATCACCGCTTGTGAGTTGAATGAGTTGGGGGTAGCCAAACTGTAGACCGTGCTGATGTTGGATGGAACTATCTGCACCACCGGCGATTGCCTCGCGATCTTGGCCCCACAGGCACTTCTCTGTAATGCCTACCCATCGATCCCCCTGGATTTGCGCCAGATGGGCCCACAAACCGTTTTTGTCGAGTCGGCGATAGATACACAAGATGCGATCATCAGCCAGTGCTAACGGCGTACAGGTTTGGCCATGGAGCGGGCTTTGCAGTGCGGTGCCGTACGATTCGCCTTGATCTTCAGAAAACGTGTAATGATTCGGCAAGTTCTGCTTGGTTTCACTATTGAATGCCCAGGTAACCGCCAGAATGCGGCCGTCGGACAGCACTGCTTGCTTCTGTTCCCAGGTAATAATTCCCTTTGACCATAGGTCAAATACATCAGCATAACGTGGCCATGTTTTGCCCTGATCCTCGGAAATACTCACAAATGACTTGAGGCCGTATGGACATTGCCCCTGCCAGTCGAGTCGAGTTAATGACGGCAGCAACCACCGATCATCTGAAACCGCAAGGACGGGCGATGGCTCACCAAAACAGTCCCAATTCAACGGTGGCTCAAACGGCTCAAGCGAAGACCAAGCCCGCCCATCGGGCGAACGGATCATGGCATGGTCACGTGGAACCGTTCCGCCATTGTCCCGGTTGGTCGTCGGTGCCTCCGGATCAACCCGGTTGAGAAGATTGACGAACCCCACAAGCGTCCCATCTGTAACCTTGCTCATCCGGATCCCGGCACTCACGGGATTCTTGCTCTCGTCGGGCTCAAATAATTTACTGGGACTCGACCAGGTTTTTCCCATGTCATCGGAAATGATGCCGTAGCATCGAACGTCTGCTGTATCCCGTCGGCGGCCAAGCATCATCGTGATCGCAAGTCTGCCATCGGGCATTTGGGCTACCGAAGGGAAGGCCGCATGGCACCGATGTGGATGACCCGGCGTACCACGGTATATGACCGACGTATTGGAAACATTAATCTGTGTCATGTTGAATCAAGAATTGTTGCTACTACCAAT
>CAUZIY010000168.1:0-6789 GCA_963579995.1 Phycisphaerae bacterium | reverse complement strand
TGGAGGTGCAGGCCAGCAACATTATTGTCAATAAGTTAACCAACCCACGACTCCCATTTGAGTTGATACAGCAGGCAACAGCAAGTGGCGAATCAGTCCGAACAGCATTTGTTGCTTTTGATAGTCTGGGTACAGCCATGGTCATTGATATGCACATGGTGCTTGAGGCGAAACCGGCTACTGGGACCCAATGGCGTTTTTACCTTGAAAGTGAAGAGGATACCGGCCTCGACCGTGTTCTGGGTACGGGGACGGTTGAGTTCGACAATGCCGGACAGATCATTTCTGTCACGAACCCTGAATTCATGATCGATCGTTCCGGTACAGGTGCTTTCTCTCCACAACAACTAACCATCGACTTTGAAGACTCTGTCGGGGGTGTGACAGCCCTTGCTGCACCAAGCCAACTCTCTGTGATCAGCCAGGACGGATCGGGAGTTGGAACCTTGGAAAATTTTACTGTCTTGGAAGACGGTACCGTTGTCGGTGTTTTTTCGAACAGCCTGCAGCGTAATCTGAGTCGGATCGCGTTGACGCAGTTCTCAAATCCCAACGGGCTCGAAGAAGTGGGGGGCAATCTCTACCGTGTGACGGACAGCAGCGGCACAGCGATGACAGGGCACCCAGGAATTGGCGGACTGGGGCAGATCATGAGCGGTACTTTGGAGCTATCAAATGTCGAATTGAGCCAGGAATTCATTAGTCTAATTGCTGCGAGCACGGGGTTTACCGCCAACAGTAGGGTTATGACAACCAGTGATCGTTTGATCCAGGAACTGCTTTCAGCAGTTAGATAGACGACAATCGGCGCCAAGTATCGTAAATGCTTCGTTGCAAAGAATGGTGACTTTCATTCCATGATTACAGTCACACGACTCAACGGCAAGAAGGTGGTGGTGAACGCTGATATCATCAGGACGGTCGAGTCCAATCCAGATACCACGTTAACTTTGATCAATGGCGATCACATCATTGTGCGCGAAACGTTGGAGCAGGTCGTTGCGTTGGCTATAGAGTATGGTCGGTCACTGCGTAAGCTTGTTCCACCTAGTTAGATGGATGTCTGACCACCGGCGTGTGGCGAGATTCGGTCCATTGAACTTCGACGTGCTCGTGCCAGGCTATATTCATCATTGCCGCCTCTTGGAAAGGCAAGGCGGTTGCTTGGTTCACTATTGATCTGGCACCATGTGTTTTTCCAATTCCAGGCTGTTGGTACCCAGCGGATTTGACAAAATCTCCAGCCAGCAGGCCGCAAATCACGGATATGCATTGTCAGCCTTCTTGATGGTCCGATATTCACTTGGAAATCTGTAAAAGTCTGGGTGGGGATAGACCGATAAGGTCTCAGTAGGTCAATATCGGTATGTTCTGAGGCAGACCATGGATCTTGGGATTTTCTTTGGACTCTTAGGAACTTGGGTACTCATCAGTTGGGCCCTTTTGGGTAGCGGCGATGTGTTCATGTTCTTTGATATTCGGAGCCTGGTTCTCGTCTTTGGGGCGTCTTGTACGGTTGTCATCTATGCCATTCCCATGCGGTACATCAAAGGCATTTTTTCGATCATCAAAAAAGCATTGTTCTTTCAATCCATGCCGGTGGACAAACTGATTGATGATATGGTGGGCTATGCGGAGATTGCTCGGCGTGACGGCATCCTCAGTCTGGAGAACTCAACGAAAGATATTGAAGACGATTTTATTGTGCAGGGAATCCAGATGGCTGTGGATGGAACCGACCCAGAACTGATTGAGCAGATCATGAACAACGAGCTGGAGAATTTGATAGACCGCCATGAAGCAGGCAAAGGCATATTCGCCACGGTTGGGAAGTATGCGCCGGCATTTGGCATGATTGGCACATTGGTCGGGCTGGTCATCATGCTCAAGAATCTTGATGATCCAACGGCAATAGGCCCCGGCATGGCGATTGCGCTGCTGACCACCCTCTACGGTGCCTTGGTGGCCAATGGTTTGGCGCTGCCCTTAGCGGATCGGCTGGGGCGTCGATCCGCAGAAGAGGTATTGACGAAAACGATCATCATTAAAGGCGTTATGGCGATTCAGAGTGGTGACAATCCCCGTATTGTCGAGCAGAAGCTGAGGACCTTCCTGCCGCCGTCACAGCGCACCAGTCGTCAGGATGCAGAACAAAAAGCGGCATGATCATTGGTCATAAAAATGGGATATAACGTCTTGTATTTGTCCCTCAGGTAAGCAACTGGGTTTCAGGAAATGGCATACAAGAGATGCAAATGTCCACCGGAAGGCGCGCCGCAATGGGTTATGACCTACGGTGACATGATGTCGTTGTTGTTGACCTTTTTCGTGCTGCTGTTATCCCTGTCGGAGGTTAAAAAGGAATCTGAATTCCGCGCAGTTGTCAAGGAGGTCAAGAAAGCATTTGGGATACACGGCGGAGGCGGAAAGGTTCCCACGCCGGATGATCCAGCCCTTAGTTTCATTGACAGAATTAAGTCCTTGCAAAAGGTGAGCCGGCGGCACCCCCAGCCATCGCAAGTTCCAGACCCCGGGCTGCAGGGTAAGCGTCAGCAAGTGACAACAGTTCGGCAGAAGCTGACCCAAATTACGGGAGGACGGTTGGTGTTTGAGCCAGGTTTGACGCGACTTACCGAGACTCACCGTGAGAAATTGATTCAGTTGGCCACGCAGATTCGCGGCTTTAATACCAAGATACATGTGAACGGTCACGCGGATACTGCTGAGGTATTTGATCCAAAAGAGTTTGAGAATATTCAGGACCTAAGTTATAGGCGGGCAAGAGTCATCGGCGATTTCTTGATCTCTGATGAATGTCGGATTAGACCGCAGCGTATCAAGTTGATTGCCAATGGTGACAGCGAAAAGGTGAAGTGGGCGATCTACCAACCAACGCAACTTCAAAGCAATCGAAGAGTTGAGATTCAGGTGAGCAACATGCTTGTGGACGAACTCACCACGCCCGAGTTGGATCGGTCAAACTAACCTGGCCAACGGCAAAGATTGGACCTAAGTGATGGCAGAAAAAGATAAAACGATTAAACGTTCTCGGGAGAACAAAAAACGATTCCCGTTAAAGACCCTTCTCATTCTTGTCGGAGTACTGGGGTTGGAAGTGGCGACGGTTCTAATCGTCTTTGCGCTCAAGCCGGCACCGGCGCACGTGGTTGCGGAGGTTGCACTTGAAGGTCCCGAGGTGAATTTGGAACAGCCGATTGAGGAGTTGCTGATTGAAGAGAAATTTTCCAATCTACTCCGTGGCGAGACCATTATCTATGACACGCAGGTCTACATTACGATACGACGCAAGCACCAGGAACTTGCTCGGGCCCAGATAGACACCAAGCAGGCTCGAATCTCGACCGATGTTGCAATGATCATCGCTCGGGCCCAGCCCGCTCACTTTGCAGAACCCACACGTGCCACATTGACACGACAAATCAAGGCTGCAGTGGACAAGCGATTGGGGGTTGATTCAGACAACCAGCCAATCGTTGAGGAAGTTCTGGTCACCAAATTGATCCCATACAAGGCCGATCATTAGGCCCGACGAGACGAGTATTCATGGAAGATAAAACACAAGATGAACAGAAAGACAATCCGCAGGCGAACCAGGGATTGGAAGAGAGCGTGAACCAGGCGATGGCTGATGTCCAAGCTTCACTTGACGAAATGACACAAGAAGCAAAGGCTACCGAAAGTGATACAGCCGACGCCGAGGTAATGGTGGGCGAATTGGCTGGTTCTTCCGAGGATGATGGGAAGATCCAGTTGTTAGGCGACGTCGATTTGGACGTCATGATTGAACTGGGGCGGACCAAGATGTATGTCGAGGATGTACTCAAATTGGCCGAAGGCAGTGTGGTCGAACTGGACAAGTTGGCAGGGGATCCTGTAGATGTGTATGTCAATCAGCGGTTGGTCGCACGTGGTGAGGTTCTTGTTCTGAATAATAATTTCTGTATCCGAATCAGTGAGATTGTAGATGATCTCAAGGAGCAGGCCGAAGCTGCGGCTGGACAATCGCCGCCGGTATAGTCAAGATAGGTAATGTTCGTTTGTCGGCACATGAGGTGCCGGTAAGGGTATTGAGCAATCAATCACCCAGTTGGCCAAGGATGGCCTATGGTTCGATGTCTCCATTTTGGTTTGACGCTTCTTTTGTCGGCTTATGTAGCTGCGCTATGTCATGCCAGCGTAATTGACTCAAATCAATCAATTACGCTGGATCCCGAGGTTACTAAACCGGCGGGCCAATCACCAGTGAAGTCAGACAGCGCGGTCGTTGGTACGGACCAACTGACGCGGCTGGCCAAACACCATGCCCGCGAAGAAACACATCAGTTAGTTACCACTTCCAATTCCGTTAATGCGTTTGAACGGGTGGCGGAACCGGTCGTAACGACAACTCCGGTGCCAGACAGCAAGAATCCCGGGTCAATTGACGAGAATACGCCACTGGGTCAACCCCGTACCGGGTTACGTTTGGCCTCCGGGACGTCTGGGGGAACCACGTCATCCTGGATTGTGCAGACAGCGGTCGGTCTGGCGGCAGTGGTTGGGCTGATCCTGATAGGCCGTGGTGTGATCGGCAAGTTGGCTGGTCGTTCCTCCGTGGTGGGCCGGTGTTCGGCTGTACAGGTGCTCGCGCGGGTTCCCGTTGCGCCTCGAAGTCACCTCTTGTTGATCCGGCTGGGATCACGAATTCTTGCGGTCTCGGAATCAGGTTCGGAACTACGCACGTTAGCGAATATTAGTGATGGTGGTGAGGTTGCTGAACTGCTTGCCGCGGTAACTGCTGACAAGCCAAGCAGTTCGTCAACCAACTTCGCCAACCTTTTCTCACGGTTCAATAGCGAATACCGCGAGGAGCAAGACATCGGTGATGATGCTGCGGACCAAGGCGAATTTCATATTGATCGTACACGCGATCAGATCTCAAATTTGGCATCAGGACTACGTGTATTGGGTCATCGGAGAGGAAAGTTGGAATGACACGTTTGGGCTCTGTACGTCAACCTCTGGTATGGCTGATAGGGATGGCGCTGATGGCGACTCCCACAGTGGCCAATGTTGAGATAGAGTCACCCGTAAATTTGAATTCGATTAACCCAATTGAAATCCTCAAAGGGGCTGCTTCTGCACTGCCTGGTCAAGAAGAGAATGGGACGGGTCGCAGCAGTATGACTGCGACGATGTCTATCCTGGTTCTCTTGACAATCCTATCAATTGCCCCGGCACTTGTTGTGATGTGTACGAGCTTTACACGGATCGTGGTTGTGATGGCATTGCTTCGGCAAGCGATTGGCACTCAGTCATTACCACCTAGTCAGGTCATCATCGGATTTTCCATGTTCATGACCTTCTTGATCATGGCACCAACGCTGGATCAAATCAATAAAACGGCGATCACGCCACTGCAGGATGGCGAAATCAATGAACTGCAGGCATGGGGACGTGCGAAGGCGCCAATACGGCAGTTCATGTTTCGCCAGATTGACTATGCCGATAATTGGGCGTCGATCCACATGATTCTGGACTACCGTGGCAGCGCCAAGTTGCCCCAAGATCTCGTATATGCCGATGTCGATATGCTGACGCTGATTCCCGCCTTCATGCTCAGTGAATTGAAGGTTGCATTTCTGATTGGGTTTCGCCTCTACTTGCCATTTCTGATTGTTGATATGGTAATTGCCAGTGTACTTATCAGTATGGGCATGCTCATGCTGCCACCTGTCCTTATCAGCTTGCCTTTTAAATTACTTCTGTTTGTGCTTGTCGATGGTTGGCGTTTGGTCGCCGGCAATTTATTGGGAAGCTTTTCCATCCCGGGCGTTCCGGGCATCACGAGTTAGCTAGCGGGAGTATCGGGATGTTTGAAGGGATCGACAGATGACAATTGATCAGGCAACCGATCTGGTCCGTGAGACATTCTTGGTCATGTTAATGCTAAGTGCCCCCATTCTGGGGGCGGCGCTAAGCATTGGTCTAGTAATCAGTATTGTACAGGCTGCCACCCAAATTCAGGAACAGACTTTGAGCATGGTGCCGAAGATCCTCGGCATGGTGTTGGTGGCTGTGATGGTTATCCCCTGGATCTCCAAACTCATTATCGATTTTTCACACCGAATGTTTAGCGGCGTTGGATGAAGTGATAGAGGATTCCCTTGGTAAATCTGGATTCATTGATACCGCACCTGCCGGTTTGGATGCTGGTTCTTTTCCGACTGACGGGTTTGTTCATGTATGCCCCGCTTTTCGGCGGTCTGGTGATACCAGCACGGGTCAAGATTTTTCTGGCTGCCGGCCTGAGTTTTTGCATCTACCCGATGCTACTTGCTCCCGGTACTGCGTCTGCAGCCCACCTGGTTCCCGTGATCAACGAGGGGCTATCGCTTTGGTCGTTGGCCAGTGTGATCAGTGCGGAACTGGGGATTGGCCTGATCATAGGTTACGGCTCATCGTTGCCTCTGATCGCATTGCAATGGGCTGGGCGTTCAATCAGCCAGCAGTTGGGGTTGGGTATTGCGGAGGTTTTCAATCCAGGCGAAGAGCAAGGTCGCATGCTGAGCCAGCTGTTTTTCCTGTTGGCGCTGGCGGGATTCGTATCACTCAACGGACACCTGATTCTATTTTCGACCCTGATCGAAACCTTTCAAAGTATTCCACTGGGAGGGTTCGGCGTCGATCAACATGCGATCGATCTTATTGTGGGGCTGCTCACGTCAATGCTTCATGTGGCGCTTCGGATTGCTGCGCCACTATTCTGTCTGATATTTCTGGAAACGA
>CAUZIY010000167.1:0-6791 GCA_963579995.1 Phycisphaerae bacterium | reverse complement strand
CAACAGCTTGGGTGCTTACGAGCCGAGCGTCGTCGTGGATGGATATTGTTGGCGGTTTGCGTTGCGGTAATTGGCGGCATTTTGGTTGGTGGCTACCACGGCTTTAAGGTTGGTGTGCGAGCTGCCGTGAATGCACTTCCGGTGAGTGTGGATGAAACAATTGGCACTTTGGTCATTGAGCAGGTGGATGTCGGAGAACTGGTGGTGGATCCGGTTGTCGTCGGTGCCATTGAGGAAATTGTCGCTCGCCTTTCACCGCACGTGGTTTTGGGTGAAGTTTTATTTCAAGTACGGGTTGTCGATTCGCCGGTCGTTAATGCGTTTGCCCTGCCCGGTGGATACATTGTCGTATATGCCGGTTTGATTTCTGAATCAGATTCCGCTGAACAGGTGGCGGGTGTGTTGGGGCACGAGATGGCCCACGTTACATTGCGTCATGGGCTACAGCGGGTGGCACAGTCGGTCGGATTGATTGCTGCAATCCAGTTGTTTTTGGGTGACACGCAGGGATTGGTCACGCTTGGCGCCAAGATATTGCAAACAGCAACCCTCAATAGCTACAGTCGGACGCAGGAGTAAGGACGCGGATTTTGAAGGTGTGCGCGGATGTTGTATGCGTCGGGCATCAACCCGATGGGGCTGGTTGAGTTCTTCGAGAGCCTTGGGGGCGAGCCCGGCGGCCTGCCGGATGCAGTTTCATGGATCAGTACTCACCCGGAACATGGCCAACGCATTGAAGCGATTCGTCGTCAGCTTGCCGAGATGCCAGCCAAGACGTATCTTCCTGTTGACGTTGATTGGTCTCATGTTCAACGTGGCGTTCAGGGGCTTGAGGTGAATCTTGAGAATCCCCAAGAAGCATCGTAGATAGATCTAATCGTGTTGCCGTATTGATTGATCATGAAAGTTGAAATCCGCGATAAGCCATCGTTTGCCAATATGCGGGTGCACCTGTCGCAAGGCGATCGTCTTGTTGCCGAAGCAGATGCTATGGCAAGCATGAGTTCGACGGTTTCAATGCGCACGCGTTGGAATGGCGGTGTGGCGCGGGCTGTTGCCAAGCGCATCTTTGCCGATGAGACGCTGTTTGTTAATGAGTACACGACTGCTTCCGAGGGTGAGGTTGTGCTTACACAGCCGTTTCCTGGTGATATCGAATGTTTGGAATTGAAAGGTAATAGTATCTATCTGCAGCCGGGTGCCTTTGTGGCATGTGATCCAGGTGTTTATATGAAACTGGGTTGGGCTGGTATTCGAAGTTGGATTGGACGTGAAGGTTTATTTCGACTTTGCGCAAGTGGGACTGGCCGCGTCTGGTTTGGGGCCTATGGAGGGATCTTTTGCCGTGAGGTGGAGACCGAATGCGTCGTGGATACAGGCCATTTGGTTGGTTATGAGCCAACGGTTCGACTTCGAGTTGGTATGGCTGGCGGCATTATTTCCAGTTTTTTAAGTGGTGAAGGTCTGGTCATGCGGATCAAGGGGCCGGGAAGGATTTATATGCAGTCCCGGTCCATGGAAGGACTGGCGGCCTGGGCCAATTCCCATTTGTAGTACGTCGGTGATGATTGGCAGGCCGCGGCCTAACGGTCATCGAAAATCAGAGTGTCAAATGAAATACGAAGTTCTATGTCAACCCGCAGCTTCGGTGGCAAAGTTAACGCTCGATGCAGGAGAAACGGTTTCATGCGAGGTGGGTGCGATGATCGCCATGTCGGATGGTTTTGATGTTGAGACGACAATGCGTAAAAAAGGTGGTACAGGCGGGTTGATTAAAGGGATTAAACGCGTTCTCGCCGGTGAGAATTTATTTCTTAATCACTTCACGGCGAAAGATGCCGACCAAACGCTGATTATCGGTCCAAGGCTGATGGGTGACGTGATGCATTATTCCATGACCAGTGGTACGCTTGTGGTCCAGGGCTCAAGTTGGCTTGCATCGGGCCCCGACATTGACATTGATGCAACATGGCAGGGTCTTGGCAAGGCGATTTTTTCTGGTGAGGGGATGTTCTGGGTTAAGTGTTCGGGGGTTGGCGACCTTTTGCTCAATAGTTTCGGGGCGATCTACCCGGTTGAAGTGTCGGGTGAATATATCGTCGATACCGGGCACATCGTGGCCTTTGAAGACACGCTTGAATTTAGTGTCGGCAAAGCGGGCAAGAGTCTTGTCAGTAGTTTTCTGGGTGGCGAGGGCCTTGTCTGCAAGTTTAGTGGTCACGGAAAACTGTATTGTCAGAGTCATAACCCTCCGAGTTTCGGCCGACTTATTGGCCCGAAACTTGCATCTCGCTAGCGGGACCCGATTCCAATGCCCAATGGTCTTGAATTCAGTATCAGCCAGCGACCAGATTTTGCGATGGTTGAGGTGGTGTTGCAGCAGGGGCAAAAGGTGTATGCCGAGCCATCGGCCATGGCATCAATGGATTCGACAATTACATTGAAAGCCGGTTTTAAGGGTGGTTTTGGCAAAACGCTGGGAAGGGCACTGGGTGGCGAAAGTTTGATCATGAATACTTATACGGCGTCACAGGGGCCAGGGCGGATTGCCTTTGCCGGCGGCCAACCTGGTGACGCGGTTCATTATGCTCTTGATCGCACAACCCTCATGTTGCAGCGAGGTGCATTCATGGCTCATGGCGATGGGGTTGAGCTTGCAGGCAAGTGGCAGGGGGCCAAGGGTTTTTTTAGTGGCGAGGGGTTGGTGCTTCTTAAGGCTTCAGGAAGTGGCGATTTGTTCTTTGGCTCGTATGGGGCGATCCTGAAAATTGATGTGACGGATAGTTATATCGTTGACTCCGGGTATGTCGTGGCCTTTGAGGACACGCTGGAATATTCGGTTACCGCATTGCCTGGGCTTCGTTTGGGCAGCAAGATCAAGACATTCTTCTTTGGTGGCGAAGGTCTTGTCTGCAGGTTTAAGGGGCAAGGTCGAGTGTGGATCCAAACCCGCCACGTTCATTCTTTCATGTCTTGGGTTAACCCTTATCGTCCGCAGGGTAGAAATTAAGAGGTTGCGCGGCGGTCACCCGGTTGCCTGTTGTGTTGCAACGAACAGCATTATCGACAATGAACTGGATTGCAAAATCAGCAGGCCGCGCAACTTCAATGCCCGCCCATGTGATGCTGTTGGCATCATTGGTGTTATTTGTGGCACGGGTACCCCTGTTGTTTGTTCGGAAATTTGACCAGGATGAGTTTGAACACATTCACGCCGCCTGGAATATATTTCGTGGTCAGGTGATGTACGTTGATTTTTTTGAACACCACCCGCCGCTTATTCACTATCTGTTGCAATTGCCTCTTTACATAACCGGCGAGTCATTGTGGACGCTCTTTGTGAGTCGCATGCTGATGCTGCCATTTGTTGCAGGGATCTTTTGGTTGACTTATCTGATCGCTAGATCAGTTTGCGGTTCCATGGTTGGGTCACTATCGGTGTTGCTGCTGAGCACAATGATCATGTTTTGGGAGAAGAGCCTGGAAGTTCGTCCCGATGTGCCGATGACCTTCTTTTGGCTGCTTGCTCTTCATGCGTTAATGGCTAGTCGCCATCGTAGTGAGTTGGCTGCTTACATCAGGTCGGGCATGTGCCTGGCGTTAAGCATGCTGTTTCTACCCAAGTGTATATTTGGATATTTCGCATTGGTCATTGGGATATGTGTGCTTTGGGGGTTCAAATTTCAATGGCCGTGGCGGCAACTGGTGATGTTCCATCTGGGGATCTTGATTCCAACCGTTGTTTTTGTGATTTGGATGCTGGTTCGTGGGAGTCTTTATGACTTTTGGTATACCACGATTTTGTTGAATGCACAGATGGGGGCAGAGCTCAGGTACCCAATCTTGGTGAAATATTTGACCCAGTCACTGATCCAGAATCAACTGTTCTGGGTCGCGGTGATTCCTGGAGTCCTTTTGCTCATTGGGAGCCGGAATATATCGGCGGATCAGAAGACCATTCTGGTTTTCAGTCTCTGCGGTCTATTGGTGGGGCTTTGGTTCAACCCAGCGCCCAATAGGCAGTATTATCTGCTGTTTATCCCGATTGTCTCAATTGGGGCAAGCTTCTTTGGGGTCGTCGTTCTGGCCGCGATATTTCGATGGAACCGCATTGCGGGCGTTTTGTTGGGGGTTTTTGTTGTCCTGTTCATGTTATTACCGTTAAGGCATTTGAAAGAACAATACGCGGACAGGAATACAGGCCAGTTGGAGGTGATCCGGTATGTTCTGGGTCGGACCGGTCCGGCAGATGCGGTATTTGATTGTTGGACCGGTCTTTATCTGTTTCGGCCCAATGCGTCCTACTACCATTTCCTGAACTGGGATTTGATTGAAGTTCTTGGTAATCAGGCGTTACGCGATGTATTGCTTGAAGATTTGGCGGATGAAAGCTGTCGGGTGGTGATTCGTGACCGTCATCATCAGTTTCTTCATCCAGATGTACGGCGTGTGATCGCAGAACGTTTTGTTCCGTCACCTGAGTTCAAGCACATCCTGTTTCGCGATGGCGACTTTGATCTGAACCACGAGGGCGTGCCATAATAAACGGATGTTGATTTATAAAACTAATATTTTGCATCGGCCTTCGACATCGGAACTTAGATATCTGCCCGAGGGCCCGTATTCCTGTGATGAAGGTTGCATGAGCTGGGTCGCAATCCAATACGGTACGGATGCAAAGGTTGGGTCATTGAATGTTTTGAATTTGGAGCGGGATGAAAATGAATCATTTGTGCTGGATGGCCGTCCAGGATTCGCGTACCCCACGGATGTAGCGGATGTGTTTGTTGTGGGTTTAGAGCGGCAGGTTAAGCTCTACAATACGGCTACTGGCGAATACCAGGATATTTCCGATCCGGTGGAATCGGAGGTTGAGGGGACCATTATCAACGACGGGCTGGTGTTTGACGAAGGTTTGATCTTTGGCTGCAAGGATCTGGAGTGCAAGATATCCAAGGCGGGGCTGTATTTCTGGCGGTCATCTGATCGTCAATTGTTTCAATTGCGAGCCGATCAATTGTGTTCCAATGGCAAGGTGATCACTCGGGATCAGGGTCGTTGGGGATTCCTTGATATTGACTCACCGACCAAAAGGGTCGTTGCATATGAACTGGATGTGGATGCAGGGTTAATCAGTGATCCCCAGGTCATTCTTGACCTCACCTCACGTGTGGATATTCCCGATGGCATGATTGGCGTGCCGGGTGGCCAAAGTGTGATTGTCGCGTTTTATAACCCTGCTGACGCAGTATTCGGTGAGGCCGTTCAATTTCGATTGGCCGATGGCGAGGTTGAGGCGGTATGGCGGACAGATCATTCGCCTCGTGTGACCTGTCCGCAACTGGTTAGATATGGCGGGGGCGTCAAGCTCGTACTGACAACAGCGGTTGAAGGGATGTCGCCTGATCAACTGGGACGTCACGCAAATGCAGGCTGCCTGTTTTGGGGAGATACAGACTTTGATACGGTTGGTGAGCAGCCAGTTTTTAAGTTGCGTGGTTGAACTTCGGGTTGCGTATGGTTTTTAGTTTGCGATGATTTTGCCTGTTAATTTGATGACTCCTGTGGGTTGTCGTCTTGGTATGCATGTGATGCCAATTCGCGGGATTGGTGCTTATGATTGCTTGGACGTCGTGGCGGGGTGCCGGTTGTTTGCGGTCGTGTCTGGTGAACACAGTGCCTGATGGATGCTTGTGCCGCGAATTGCGATTGATGCTGATTTGACCGTGGTCTTGTGTGTGCAGTTGGTGGCGTGGTAGGCAATTGAAATGGCGGGCATGCCGAAGATTAAAAGGGGGTGATTCCTCGAATAAGACCTGCGGTTTCTTGAGGGGCTTGTGGCTATAATGGGGGGCTGTATACGAGACGGGCTGCGGGGTGGTTTGTCGCTACTGTCGCGTTCAACTTGTATTGTGATTGATATTCGTGAAATTGGAGTAATTCAAAACATATGGCAGCAAAACTCCTAAAGGGCCAGCCCGTTGCAGATGCTGTTCTGGATGATGTATCCAGGCGAGTGATCCAATTGAAAGATCGAGGAGCCACGCCTGGGCTGGGGACAATTCTTGTTGGAGAAGATGACGCTAGTGTCGGCTACGTTCGCAAGAAACATGAAACGTGTGAAAAAGCGGGTATTGCATCTTTTCACGAAGCCGTGTCCAGCCAGGCAACACAAACTGATCTTCTTTCTGCGGTGGATCGTTTCAATGGAAACCCACTGGTGGATGCGTTTTTGATTCAGCACCCGCTTCCTGGTCATTTTGATTTTGGTGAAGCCCTGTTGCGGATGTCTCCCGCCAAGGATGCTGATGGTCTTCATCCGGTCAATCTTGGGAAATTGGTCCTGCAGGAGGACGGCCCCGTTCCCTGTACACCGGCCGGTATCCAGGCGATGCTCGCGCACTATGCCATTTCACTCGCAGGTCGAGAAGTCGTGATCATTGGCCGCGGTCCAACGCTTGGTCGACCGCTGTCCCTGCTGCTGACTTTGAAAAATGACCTGGCCAATGCTGCGGTGACGGTCGTCCATACCGGGGTTGAGAATATTTCGACATACACGCGCCGTGCGGATATTTTGGTGGCGGCTATGGGCGTACCAAATTTCGTGCAACCCGATATGGTTCAGCCTGGCGCGGTTGTCGTCAGTGGGGGTATCAGTTGGGATGGTCCGCGGCTGCTCGCCGATGTTGATGAGTCAGTGGGGGACATTGCGGGTTGGATTACACCACGCCTGGGGGGAGTGGGGCCAACCACTGTGGCAATGCTGTTGCGTAATGCCGTGCAAGCTGCCG
>CAUZIY010000166.1:0-6793 GCA_963579995.1 Phycisphaerae bacterium | reverse complement strand
GACCATGATCATCGCCGCCATAGCACCAACGAGCAGAATGGCGCTGACAAGGTGTACATACCGCATGACAATCTGAATGGTTACATTTTCCATTTAACGATGCCTTTGTAATCATGGTGTTTCCTGGACACCCCTGAAATAAAAACATTTCACCCAACACAATATGGCAAATAGTGCTTTAAGATACTCGCCACCACAGTCTAGTATCCACAAGCCCCAGCTCCAACCACAATCGATGGCCATACGAAGGATGATCTATACGATCTTTCACATGTCATGCAAACTGTTGCTGTCGGCAATTCGTACCCCGTACCAGTGACTTGCCGCAGACGGGGCTTTTCGTTATCACCACGTAAATAGCAGCACCGCCATTTCCCATTGCCCTATCGCGAACAACAGGAACCCGGTGTGATTTACCTGCTCATGAGCGGTCGGCAAGTTGAAGATGGCATCTAAATAGCGCGTTGTAGTAGTGCATCAACCGCACTGGCTGATCACTCGGTGGAATCTCTGCACAACAGAACCCGGTGTAACCAGACTGCTTTAAGAGGTCAAACAATTCCTGCCAGGGATACTTAGGCTCCCCGATCTCATTGATGTGGACGAGGCTGATCTTATCCCTGAGCAGGTCGAAGCTCGATTGAATCGACCCATCAATCGTCTCGCCAGGATTACTGTTCCAACAGATTTTGAAGTTGGGGTGATCGGCAACGTCCACAATGGTCTTCATGTTGGGAATTTCGTGGGTCACACGACCATGGACCTCCATCCGGATTTCCACCCCTTCATTCGATGCAAACTCAGCGCACTGGCGTGCAGACAAACCAATCTGTTCCAGGGTTTTCTCAAGCGGAACACCTTGATCCACATTAACCCCATTGGGGCGAACCTTGACCCCCGGTGCATTTAGATCCCTCGCCAAAATCACCCACTGTTTCGTGATCTCGATATGCTGACTGACCTGATCAGGATCGGCTGAATGGTATTCACATGCCGTACCGAGACCGCACAGTTCAATACCAGCACCTTCGAACTTGTTTTTCACCTCAAGCCGTTGGTGTTTCCCTAGTGACGGCTCGATCCCATGTGCATGCGTTGTCCTGGGTTCTACCCCCTCGAAGCCTGTCTCACGACAGTAACCAATCAATGTGTCAGCGTCCCAGTCCTTGGCAAGATTATATGTCACCAATCCCAACTTCATGGCAGCCCTTCTTTTATTCCAGTAACAACTCACCGTTGCGCGTTTTATTAATTTTCGTTCGCGTTGATCGTAACGGCAATGATTTGATTTGTCCCATTATCAAAATGACAATTCAAAAATAAAATCATGCGAATACCGAAAATGATACCCAAGATCCTCTGGCCAAGTGGAATCGCCAAACCACGAAAACCAATCGCAACCACCACCGCATGTAATCCGCGTCCATTCCCCTCGCACCTTCACCAGTTCTCCTATCTATTTGCCCGGCCTGTGTGAACCTTCGGGTCAGATAATCTGAATCGAAAAGTCCTCCTCGCGATCGAACACGCCGGGCAATGCTAGCTTCCTCAGACGCGGACCGTGGGTACGACGAATACTTGAGATGCTCGAGCCTGCGACAATTCCGAATTCAACACCCAGGTTATCAACCCTCACATCCCTGAGCTTGACCGAGCCAATTGCAAATGCCACAACATGTGAATTGCTAAAAGACGCCCCGGCAATATCGCCACGAATGCCCCTCACGTTCATCGAGGTAATCGATGCTTGACTGACAAAGTCATCTGCGGTGTCGGGGCGGCCTACAAGATCATCCACTCCGGCTAATATCGAACTGTCGATGATCCGCCCTGCCGTAATAGTACCGAGTGATGCACGCGCCCGAACCTCCGATCCCAGGAGATCTTTCCTAACGATCATTCTTCTCAGGGAAAACCTTGCCAGGTCATCAGTCAGTATCAGGCTCGCCGAAAAATCTTGATTGCTTCTGATCAAGCCGATATGCGGTGCCGTGATCACATCTTCCTGGCCATCAGTATTTGCCCAGTCTTTGACCTTGATCGATGTAATTGGCAGCTGCGGCGTATAGATGCTCAGATCCCGAACATGATCAGCACGCAGAGAAAACTTCACCTTTCCATTTGGATCAGTTCCCTGAATGGTCAGCAACTGCTGGTCACCCATATCACCCACACTCAGCTGCGTCAGGGTGCCGGACACAAACACATCACCTTCCACGTGAAACCTGCGGGCATCAATCACCCTAGCCGAACCATTGATTGTCAGATCCTTAAGCCGTGGCAGCACACCCCTACCAGCCCGAACTCTTAGTGATGATGCGTTACTGGTTCCATTGAGCGTGATGCTATCGGCTTGACCATCGGCACCGACATGAATATTCCCAGTGCCGACACCCTTGAACCGATAGTGAACCCCGTTGACCGTAACAGACTTGACGAACCGATGGTCGATTTGGCCAAAGGCCAATTTAACCGTTCGCACCTTTTCATCACCTAATACGATGTTATTCAACTCATTGCGTTCCTCAATCTGCCCGTCCGCATCCACGACCACGAATATCTTGTAGTCGCCGGGAACCACGTCATCAGGCACCTTCAACGCAACACGTACCGACTTGCCAATTCCGGGTGTGTCCTGCATTGCATTCAGTTTCAATCGTTTGGTTACGTGACCGAGAATGAAATCATCGACATCACCAACCTGATCGTTCACAGAGGCAACGACTTGCACACCAACCGATTCATTCACCGGTAATGTGTCCACGTTGGAGACCAGGACTATTACCGATCCGCGATCCTGTGGCACAAGGGTCTCAGGAAATTTCATCTGTACGATGTTACCCACAAGATCAGGCTGCAACGGAAACTGAAAGTTTCCGAAATCAAGCCCTGCTTCGACCTGTCCCACATCGAGTATGATTTGATGGGCGGGTCCCATGATACCGCCGTGGGCAAATGTTGGGGCAAATCCCTGCCGCACCACCTGCCGAATGCGGTAGGTGCCTGGCATTAAACCTGTAAAGGAATACAACCCATCCTTGTCCGTACGTGTTGAAGGCTCATCATCATCTAGCACACCGTTGCCGTTGGAATCGAGAAATATGGTCCAGTACTCAATACCCATATCTTGATTGCTGCGCTGACCATTACCATCCACATCAACCCAAACCGTCCCATGAATCCGACTGTCCTGGCGCACTTGCCAACCGACATCGGCCAGGCCTGCGAGGTCCAGTTCTTTCGGCAGTACACGACGGCCTTTTCTTAGCTTGGGAGCCATGGAAACTGAATTGTTGTCGTCTTGGACACTCTCGGCCCAATGACTCAGATCAGATTCCCCGTTGGTACCAACATGCAGTGGTATCTCTTCCAACTGATCGAATTGCGCCAATGATGCTGGACCGGTGAACACCGCGTTCTGTGCATCAACATAATGGCTCCAGGATCGGCTTGAACCGAAACCCAGCAGATGAAAGATCTCATGGGTTGCCACCGAAAGGAAATCAAGTTCATTATTAGCCAGCCCGCTGGTTGTCTGGCCGAAATGCCACCGAATTTCACTATCAAAGGTAATTGACCCACCCCAAGGGCCAAAATCAGTTGCACGTTTTCCCTGTGTTCTAAGCTGACCGCGGGTTGATACCGTGTTCACGAACTTGTTAGCCCCGACCACCTCAAACCCCCCGGGACCTCCCGTGCCCGCCGCCTCCCCTAGTGGCTGGCCGCCAACAAACACAAGAAGCTCATTTTCAGCA
Source organism: Phycisphaerae bacterium (assembly GCA_963579995.1). Taxonomy (GTDB): domain Bacteria; phylum Planctomycetota; class Phycisphaerae; order Phycisphaerales; family Phycisphaeraceae; genus UBA6626. The sequence continues at coordinate 3,038 of CAUZIY010000166.1, read as the reverse complement.
ATTGAAAGATCCATCAAGGCCGCGTCGGTCCCCAAACCTGGATGGGTAAACTGCGCATGCCAGGAACTGCCTCGACGGGGATTGATGGCAGCCAGTTCGTCGTCGAGACGTCTTAGAACATTGTCAAATGCAATCTCCAGAATGTCCCGCTTAGCCGACGTATCAAAAAAGTTGTTGACATCGAAGCGATAATCAATCCTGGCATGAAGTGGTGGACATCCCGCGGCAGGTACATCCACATCAAACCCACAACTGCTCAGCAGAACACGCGGCTCCAAGAATTCAAGTAAAGGTGGCATAATCATTCTACGATTCTCAATCCACGCACGTTCGATCACCCCCAGTGTCTGGCCCCGTCACCCTGCAGCAAGCCATTGAAACCCAATCAAGGCTGCTGTCAACCCCGATAGACGATTGGCGTTTCCCCGCCCCAGGCGATAACTGTTTGTCACTTGTAAGCCTCAAACGCCCTAATTGTAGACCGCGAATGCTGACCCAAAGTCAACGGAGTAAACTTTCCAAACTCACTCACCGATACCACCAATTAGCTATCATACGCCGCCTTGGAACAGATTCCATATGCCGGCGAAAGGACCATGATGTCAGCAGCACAATCAACCAGTGATCTACAGATCGCCCGTGAGGCCCAGATGCTGCCCATCGAACAGATTGGCGAAAAGATAGGCATCGAAGACCACGATCTGGAGCACTATGGCCGGTATAAGGCCAAGATCAGCCTTAATCTGGCTCAGCGTCTAATTGCTAAAAAAACCAGCGCCGATTCTCGCAAACTGGTACTGGTCACCGCGATCAACCCCACACCGGCCGGCGAAGGCAAAACAACCACCACCATTGGTTTGGGCGATGCTTTAAACCGGATTGGTAAACGTGCCACGGTATGTATCCGTGAACCTTCACTCGGTCCTTGCTTCGGGATGAAGGGTGGCGCTGCCGGCGGTGGTCGATCGCAGGTTGTCCCTATGGAAGACATCAACCTGCACTTCACAGGCGACTTTCATGCCATTGAATTGGCCAATAATCTGCTGGCCGCAGCAATCGACAATCATCTCCACCATGGCAACCAACTGAACATCGACCCACGACGGATCACCTGGCGAAGGGTGGTGGACATGAATGACCGGGCCTTACGTCACGTGAACATCGGCCTTGGCGGTGTGGGCAACTCGATCCCACGTGAAACAGGATTTGATATTACGGTCGCATCAGAGGTGATGGCCATCTTCTGTTTATCCCAGTCATTGTCCGAACTTCGCCAGCGACTGGGTGACATTATCATAGGCCAAACCTATGACCGTAAGCCGATCCCCGCAGCTAAACTCAAAGTCCATGGGGCCATGGCCGTTCTCCTTAAAAACGCCTTCAAGCCCAACCTAGTCCAAACCCTGGAAAACAACCCAGCAATCGTGCATGGTGGCCCATTTGCCAATATCGCCCACGGCTGCAACAGTGTCATCGCAACAAAGTTGGCCATGCAACTGAGTGAATACACTGTGACTGAAGCTGGATTTGGTGCCGACTTGGGCGCCGAGAAGTTCTTGAATATCAAATGCCGTAAAGCCGATCTGCAGCCCAATGCCGTGGTCATCATCGCCACGATTCGCGCCCTCAAAATCCATGGTGGTGTTGCCCTTGGTGATCTATCAGAACCGAATCCAGACGCCGTGGCGCGTGGCGTCACCAATCTCGAAAAACACATTGAAAACATCCATCAGTTCCGTTTACCCGCCATTGTGGCGATTAATGTTTTCACTTCTGATACTGAAGATGAAATCCAGGTCATTCAAGACAAATGTGATTACCTGGGCGTTAAAATTATCCGCTGCGATCACTGGGCCCGGGGTGGTGCCGGAGCCGAGGAACTGGCTCATGCAGTGGTTGAGGTGGCTGAACATCATCAGACTGACTTCAAAGTTCTCTACGAGGACAATGCAACACTGTGGCAAAAAGTAAAAACAATCGCCCAGGACATCTATGGCGCGACGGAAGTCCTGGCGGATAAAAGGCTGCGAGCTAAATTCAAGCAACTCCAGGCTGACGGATACGGCGACCTGCCGATCTGCATGGCTAAAACGCAGTACTCACTATCAACGGACCCGGGACTCGTCGGTCGCCCCAGAAATTTTGATGTGCCATTGCGCGATATTAAGCTTTCAGCCGGGGCGGGGTTTGTGGTGGTCTTAACCGGAGACATCCTCACGATGCCGGGGTTACCCCGTATCCCCTCAGCAGAACAAATCGATATCGATGATGCCGGTGAGGTCGTGGGTCTATTTTGAGATCCAGCCCGTGCCCATGCACGGAAGACTACACACGCTACATTTACAAAATACGGCGAAATGTACACACTGGCATGCAGTACGCCTTGTAGCCATATTTCGATTATTGGACCAGTTGATTTAGGTCCACTTCATTTCTTTCCAAGACCCAAAATCTGATTTTCCTTGTCAGAACTCTAGGCCCTGACAAGGGTTTGACGTTCGGTAAATATTATATTAACGTATACCGAACTTCCGTACTGGAAATCTTTCAAGCCTATTCATGACAATGACCGACAAAGACACCGCAGGAGAAGTCCGAGCCCCAAGATCTAGGGGCTATCTGGTGGAATTAATACTACAGAAGGGAGTCGATCGTGACGGTCCCAATTGTCATGCTTGGATCGGGGGGAAGTTATGTCAGCCGCTATTACGACAATGGTGGTCGCTTGGTAAAGGGAACCGAATCGGCGCAAGGCCACGACCCACAGGGCGAGTCCGCTGGAGAACACACAGGTGGATCACGACCGAGACGGTCGACTCGATCGACACCACAGCAGGTCGATGGACAGTCGGCATTAACCAAAGGCGTCACTACGCCCCACTGGCGCGGCCCACGGGATGCGTTCCAACACATCGTACCGCCCGCCTTGGCCGCCACTTATCGGCCTGCGGGCGGCTTAACAGTTCGCGACCGTCCCGCCACGATGGCTTGCGCGGTCTATCTGGCCACATGGCTGACAACACAGGGGCGTATCCTCC
>CAUZIY010000165.1:0-6846 GCA_963579995.1 Phycisphaerae bacterium | reverse complement strand
TGAATATTGTCATCATCAACGGACTTGAATGGGACGCTCACCCGCATTGATGGAGTGTGTGTGGGGTTTTCCCCCAGACGCATTGGAGAAAATGTCTTGGATGGTGGTGAAAAACTTAACGAGGATTGCAGATCTTCAGATACGCTGATGTTTGGATAATCAGATAATGGCAATAGTTCAATGAGGCTGGCATGTGGCAGGTTTTCACTGTTCATCGTGCAGCCATGAATTAGAATGACTACTAGGAAGGCAGTGGTGTTTGTTATGGATGATCGCCATTCCATGGGTTTGATCCTTTCCTCCATAGGTGGCGGCATTATAACCGTCTGTCGGGGACTCGTCTCCTGCCATAGTCATCGCTCTTTGTAGGAAACGAAGTTGGGTGGCAGCGATACCAACCCGTGGGAAATATTTTCTTAAGGGTTGCCACGAGGTGACTTGTTTCGGCCATTGAGTGTCAGATCGTGTAGAATTTCATCAGGTATTGTGGGGCATGAATTGTAATTCATGAGTAATCTAAAGATGAGGATGTGATGGCTAACTCGGAACAGATCAATCCAATTGAATACGGCGCGGTCGGTGACGGAAAGACTGTTTGTACATATGCTATTCAAAAATCCATCGATCGATGTACTGCCATGGGTGGTGGCGTTGTTTGTCTGCCTCGGGGCCGCTACGTTACGGGGACGCTGTTTTTGAAAAGTGGTGTGGCGCTTGATTTGGAAGAAGATTGCATCCTTCTTGGTAGCACGGATTTAAGCCATTATAGGCGTGCGGTGCCCAAAACATTCCGTTCGTACACTGACAGCTATACGGAAAAGAGCCTGATCTACGCTGAAAGTGAACGCGATGTCGCCATCATCGGTCAAGGTACGATCGACGGTCAAGGACAAGAGTTTTCGGGGCCTTATCTCAAGCGTCCCTATGGTATTCGTTTTGTTACATGCACTGATGTTCGTGTTGAGAATGTGACACTGCGTAATTCTGCGATGTGGATGCAACATTACCTGGCTTGTGACCGCGTCACGGTTCGCGGAATTAAAGTTTGGAACCATAGTAATATCAACAATGATATGATTGATATTGATGGCTGTCGTGATGTGTTGATTACGGAATGCACAGGCGATTCCAGTGATGATGGGATCACTATTAAAAGTTCATGTGATCGGCCATGTGAGAATGTCACCGTTACAAACTGTACCGTCGCAAGCCACTGTAGTGCGATTAAATGTGGTACCGAATCAAATGGTGGCTTCAAAAATATTCATATTGCAGACTGTACAGTTGTGCCATCAAAGCAAAGACACGTAATCAACGGTTGTCATCAAGGATGGGCTGGTTTGGCATTGGAAATTATCGATGGTGGAACGTTGGATAACGTGACGGCTGACAACATCACGATAAATGGATCTGTTGCCCCAATATTTATGCGGCTGGGGGATCGTGGTCGACCTATTGGCCCTGATCGCTCCCGTCCCGCTATCGGGTCGATGCGCAATATTTCTCTTTCGAATATCAAGGCAACTGGGGGTAATTCTCTGGGATGTGTCGTTGCAGGTCTTGAAGGTAATGAGATTGAGAATGTCACGATGCGTGACTTATATTTTTCATTTAAAGGTGGTGGAACTCGGCAAGATATGACTCGATGCTTTACAGAATTACCCAATGACTATCCCGAGTCAGTTATGTTCACGAAACGAGTTATTGGCCCAATTGTTGAGGGGGATTTAGAACCGGATACATTTCGTCTACGTGGTGAGACTTGCAGTATGGGCCGATTACCGGCGTACGGCTTGTTCTTTTGGCATGTGAAGAATGTAAGTCTCGAAAATATAAACCTTTCGACACGAACGCCAGATGAACGCCCTGCGGTTATATTCGAGGATACAATGGGGGCGGTTATCGATGGACAGGGTGCTGATGGCCACAGCAAAGACCTGTCGAAAGATATTCTATTCGTTGCAAACAATGGTGTTTGACTTCTACCTTATTGAGAAGATCAATCCATTCCATTGTGACGCCAACTTTAATAGCTGGATTTTGACCCTGATGTACCTTTGCCATCTGCCCTTCTACCCGGATGGAGTTGCTGTGGTGGTTCTTGGCCTGGGGTTAACTCTGTTTTGACGGAGCGATGGGCCCCCTCGGATTTCTATGTAGAAGTCGGTTGCAGGATGACAGGTGAACTTCTGGATTGGTTGAAGTGGAGTTGACTGGATGGTTTTCTGCTGGGTGAGGTGTTCTGGGTTCTGGCGGTGGGGGTCGCGGGGCCGCGAGTGTATTGTTTCACACGCGGGTGCAAGTAGTCGAAATTCCTGGTTTGTTAGCTAGCCGTTCGCTACAGCATCCCGCATCGCGATAATATTTCGCCACGGTGTAAGTGGGCTTGTATTACAGCTGCTGGCAAAGATAAAGTGTGGGTTACCGGCTATTTGCTTAAAGAGGTTCTTGCTGAAATCTCGGATCTTTTGTGGGCCATCTTCATCAAAGAGTTCTTGCTCGTGACAACTATTGCCGCCGTCGACTACAAAATCAGGGCCAATACGCTCATGTGCTTCGTGTAACGGGAAGTCCCCTAACGGTGGATGGGTTAGCCCCTCCATGCAATCGATCTTGCATTTCTTGATGCATTTAGCAAGTTTAAGGTTGTTCCCGCACGAATGGACCCAGAAGTATCCACCTTTGGAATGGATAAGATCCGCTAGCGGGATGTAGTGATCGTACAGATATTCATCGAAGTAGTATGGTGGAAAAAGCATCGCGTCCAAGTTGTCATTCGAGATGAAAAACTTAGTGTCGGTTTTCTCCAGCAGTTGCTCTGTGAATTCAAGTGTTTTACGTGTGTGGATATCGAATAGCTCCTTGAGCTTTGGCCCGTGGTCAATCAATAAATAGATTGCTCTTTCAGGTCCACACAACCAATGGAGCATCTTCAACGGGTTTTCCGGTAACTCCTGCATCACAAAGCCGCTGTCGCCTATTTGTTCCTTGGTCTGATCATATTCCGTTGTATCGCAGTCATAGTGCCTGTCTTCGATAAACGTTCGGATGGCTGGGTAGTCTTTTTCGAAATCTTTCCACCAAAACGCTTCTTCAAAATCAGCACAACTTTCTTCGGTAAATCGCCATGTTTGGCTCAATGTCCCGTATGGGGTCTCTAGGTTGCGATGGATTTTTGTGCCTTCGGTGTAGTCATTGAATGCTGTAATAAGTTTTTCTTTGGGAGCTTCACCTTCGTATTCCAGTGATAACCGGCAAGTACTGAATTTTGTGTGAAGCCCGGGGAATCCACGCCCTTTGATCTGTCCATCCCATCGCGTGAGAACTTCACCGCCCAACCACTGGATCGCTTCGGTTGGTGTGGTGCAGCCATCTAAATCATCAGGCAGCGTATTGTTGAATTTATTGCCGTAAAACCATTGGTTGATATTTGGTGTCCATGGGATTCGATCGGGGGTTTCACCCCGCATGGCACACAATATTCTTTCTTGGCCAGTCATGTCTACCTCAATACGATAAAATATGCGTTTGTCTCGCTTTGTTTCAGCTAGTTTAGATTAAATCATCCGCAAGAATAACCGTACTGTATGACCTAAGCAAACAAAAGAGGTCTAACGGGTGGCTCCGTTGAAGTGGGGAGGTATCCTCCAACTCAATATTTTATTTAGATCGTAGGGCTTAGATTAATGAGGTGTGTTTGAAAACCCACAGCTTATTACCACGCAAGATGGTAAAGGCCATAAACGATGGCACCACCTAAAAATCCAGTCACGAGAACCAGGCCTGCAGAAATGAACAAGCCCATGCGATATGCCTTGCGCCGCTGTGGTGATGGCTGACGATGAAATCGTTCAGAAAGAATAAAGGCTGTAATTGATAATCCGGCGGTTACTGTACCCAACCAACGGTGTAGTGTCGTCAGAAGATCTTCGCCACTCCAGAATCCCGCGTTTGCCCAACCAAGTAGGGCTGCCAGTACTCCAACAATAGCACCTGTACCCATACAGAAGCGTGCGGCCCCGCCCAGCCAGGAGGAGCCAAGCAGCATTTTTAGTAGCTCTGCAACGGCCGCCCCTACGATAAGTCCTATGGGAAAATGCACGATCGATGGATGGAATTTCCCAAGCCATACAACAAATCTATTCCGATATCGAGTCTCCGACTCGGGTGTGATCTTGAGGGAGGAACGGTCTTGAGCCGTCTTGGGATTTTCGGGTGCCGGCGCACCGGATTGAATCCAACGACGAATCGTGTCGATCTGTCTCTCGGGCAAACGTGGTGATTTGCGAGGCATATCCCCGGTCACAATGACGTCGAATAGAATTGACTGCTCGGGATGGTTGGGGGTAATGAAGATTGCTTCACTTGCCATTCGTTTTAGATCCAAAACATGATCAAAGCCACCATGAATCTTTCCGCGCTGCGGGTCATGGCATTTGGCGCAATGGTTTGAAAATATATCCATTACTGAGTGTGCCAACTGGTCCGGTTCAGAAGACTGGGGATTGGCTAGGCAGTTAGCCGTGGCGACTAGTGGCAGTATCAGAAGAATGGGGATTGTTTGGCGTGAATCCATTGGATGATTTTATAAGGCCAGCAAGCTATTTACCATCATGGTGGTCGGTAGTGAGACGACATTAAATTCTCATTGATAGAACGATGAGATCGTGTGATTGCATGAACAGATCAGGGAAAGACTCACCAGTAAACCGTAAACGCGGATGATCTTGAAATGCATTCATTGCGGCCAGTCCTTAAGTATTGATGCCCATGGATGGTACTGTGGTGATGGGTAAACCTTATCCTGGCGTTGTGGAATCTATGCGCAAGCAATTGATGATGCGCCTGCAGTTTGAATGATCCCCATCTAAATCTGCATGCCTGGTCGCTTGAGTGTTCCGATAATACGAGCATGGTGACCAAGCTCAACATCAAATGTGACGAAGATGACGGATATGCCGGCCAATGATCTGCCCCAGTAAAGGATCCGGCTCAGTATGGTATTAGTGGGCTGATATTGAGGGTTACTCGTGAAGCTTGACCGCAGTTGCTTCAAACTTCCAGCCTGTCGCTCGGCGATGCGGTTGGTGCACGCTGTGTACGATATCACCGCCCATTTTCCAGACAACGAAAAGTCCGGAATGATTTTAATGTTACGGCGTACTTCGACCCGGATACCTACCATCCTTGCGGATAGTCATTACCAGCAAGACCCAAGTGAATCAGCTCGTAGGCTTGCAACCGCCGAGGATACCTTGCGGGAACTATACTCCTATCTGGATATTGCCGAACGCTTACGGCTTACCCGTAGATGGCGATTTCGCCGCCCCAGGCGCCGTGCCCAGGCAACGGCGGCTAACCTTGATCAAATGCGGGAAAGGATATTAGAGTCTGGAGGCTGATCGGTACCTTGAGGGGCTGGCAATACCGTCAGACACCAATCAAATACCCCATTTTATTGACTTATAAAATAATTGGCCGATAACAAATCTGAATCACGAATGCTCAATTACCTCAAATCATAAAGCGTAGAATGACACCGCCAAGGCCAATTACACACGCTAGACCCTGTAGAGGCTGGTGGGTTTTATGTCTTGGAGGTTGTCCAGTCGCGTGCTTATTCGCAGGAGGTAAAGCCTGGCGACTTACATTCTTTGTGCAGTCGGTTAGAATCAGTACCATCAGTTAGCTTTACCGCATGGAAGCCATATCGTGCCAACCCTCGGGATATCTCGTCTCAGGTATGGCGAGGAGGAGGGCGAGGCGTCATGGAGATGCACGCATGGAGCAAAGGACTCGACCTGGTGACGCCACCGTTAAAGCGGCACTCATAGGCACATACCTGCCCCGCAAATGCGGGATTGCCACTTTTACATCAGATCTTACCGAGGCATTAGTGGCTACGGGTGCAGGATCTAAGTCGTGGGCTGTTGCCATTAATGACCAGCCTGAGGGCTATCGGTATCCGTCCCGCGTTAAGTTTGAAATCCATCAGAATCGGCGATCCGATTATCGTTTGGCTGCAGACTTCTTGAATATGGGGCAGGCTGATGTGGTTTGTCTACAACATGAATACGGCATCTTTGGAGGTCCGGACGGTCAGTACATCATTGACTTGTTGCAGCAACTTCGCATGCCCGTTGTGACGACCTTGCACACTATTTTGGAAGAACCCACATCGCAACAACGAGATATGCTGTCACAGGTCGCAGAGCTTTCGGATCGCATGGTTGTCATGGCTGAATTAGGTGTGGCTTTTCTTAAGGATGTCTATGGTGTTCCGGAACAAAAAATTGCACACATCCCGCACGGCATCCCTGATGTGCCGTTTATCGATCCTAACTACTACAAAGAACAGTTTAATATTGAAGGCAAGCGTGTCATTCTGACATTTGGTTTACTCAGTCCCAACAAGGGCATTGAGTCAATGATTGACGCGCTGCCTGAAGTCATCAAATCCCAACCTGATGTCGTTTACATCGTACTTGGTGCGACACATCCACATGTACAAGCCAGTTCAGGCCAGGATTACCGAAAGAGTTTACAACGCCGTGCGGCGGCCAATGGTGTTGCTAGTCACGTGATTTTTCACAATCGGTTTGTTGAATTGTCAGAATTGTGCGAATTTCTGGGTGTCGCAGATATTTATGTGACCCCCTATCTATCGCAGGAACAGATAGTTTCCGGCACGCTGGCTTATGCACTGGGTACGGGTAACGCCGTCGTGTCAACGCCCTACTGTTATGCACAGGAAATGTTGGCTGAGAATCGTGGTCAAATTGTGCCGTTTCGTGATTCACAAGCCTTGGCCCAGGCGATTACCAAACTTTTCGATAATGAGGTTGA
>CAUZIY010000164.1:0-6915 GCA_963579995.1 Phycisphaerae bacterium | reverse complement strand
GCCATGCCGTTGTTAAGCGGGGTGGTGCTGGTGTTGTTGCCTAATTTGACCAAGTCGATGGTTCGCAGTTTTTCGCTACTGGCAACACTGGTGACATTCGTGCTCTCGTTGATTGGGGCTTGTTTTTTTGATTGGTCCAACCCGGCAGCATTGAGTTTTGTGAAATCGGTCGAATGGGTCGGCGCTTTTGGGTTGCAGTTTGGGTTCGGAGTGAACTCCATTTCGATGTGGCTTGTATTACTGACGACGTTCCTAATGCCGCTGGTGGTACTCGGGTCGTTTTCTGCCATCCAAGACCGGGTCAAGGAATTCTTTCTTTGGCTGTTGATACTTGAATCAGCCATGCTCGGTGTGTTCGTCGCCACAGATATCGTGTTTTTCTATATCTGTTTTGAGTTTACGCTAATACCACTGTATTTCCTGATCGGAATTTATGGATCAGCACAGCGTCTCAAGGCTGCGCGGGTGTTCTTTTTGTATACCTTTACCGGTTCAATGCTGACCTTTGCTGGCCTGCTGTACGTTTCTTGGAGGTGTGATTGGGTATTTTCTATTGCCACTCTGTGTGAATTGGCGCCGCAGAGACTGTCTGAAATGGAGCAGGCTTGGGTGATGGGGGCCATGCTGGCGGGGTTTGCCGTGAAGGTACCGATTTTTCCATTGCATACATGGTTGCCACTAGCCCATACCGAGGCGCCGACGGCAGGATCAGTCATTTTGGCGGGCGTTCTACTCAAACTCGGTACATATGCGTTACTCCAACTTGCAATCCCGATCACCCCAATTGCGGCCGACCATTTTGCGCCGGTCATTGGTCTGTTGGCAGTGGTGGGGATCCTTTATGCGGCTCTTATCTGCTGGGTACAGAAGGATATCAAGAAGTTAATCGCCTATTCTTCGGTTTCGCACTTGGGCTTCTGTGTATTGGGAATGTTTGCCTTTAATGCAGAGGGTATGGCCGGATCGGTGATGTATATGATCAATCATGGTCTATCGACCGGCGCGCTGTTTTTGTGTGTGGGGATGATCTACGAGCGATTCCATACACGCCAGATGAGCCAAATGCAGGGCTTAGCGCAGATAATGCCGGTCTGGTCCTTTTTTATGGTCTTCTTCTGCCTTGCCAGTGTGGGGCTGCCGGGACTGAATGGATTTGTTGGAGAATTTTTAACTCTACTTGGAGCCTTTCGGGCAAAATATGTCCTTGGTCCACCGTACGCGGTGATGGCTGGTTTCGGGTTGATATTTGCCGCGATCTACACCCTTTTCATGGTGGGAAAGGTTGTTTTTGGCCCGCTTAAGGTTCCAAGAGTTGAAAATGGACATCGTTTGTCACGTGACTTGAATCTGCGGGAGATCGTGACGCTCGCTCCGCTTGCGGCAGGGTGTTTATGGTTGGGGCTACAGCCCTCATTCATATTAGATACTCTGACTGAGCCGCTTGAAAAGATTGTTAAGCATCTACCGCGGCGTACGGCCGTTGCTCACTATACGGTTGATTATCCAAGGATTGAGGTAAGGATGCATATGCCCATGGCGCAAGCCACGAAGCATGCAGGACTATGACCGAAAGCGTGATTCTGGAAAAGCTGGCAACCTTATGGCCCGAGATCGTCATGATCAGCGGCGCATGTATATGTGTGGTGGTTGGATTGTCGCCTAGGCAGGCGGTTCGTCGCTCGGTGGTGTGGATTACGGGCCTGGCCTTGGCGGTGGCGGGGTTGCTACTTGTGGCCCCGCATTTTGGTTGGTGGGTGAGTGAGGCGCCTAGTGGGGCCGGCGGTCTGACCACTGCGGTGTTTGTCAGGCTGTCTGTGATCTTGCTGGGGCTTTTGCTATGGCTGGCCTCTTTGGGAGTTCCCGATCAATTGCCTGCTACTCAAGACGCCGAGGCAGCCGTCGCGCAGGGGCGGCCCTTTGATCCATCCATGGTGTGTCGCGGCGAATTTTTCGCATTTTTTCTGTTTAGCCTAACAGGTGCAATGCTGTGTGCTTCAGCCAACGATCTGGTTTGGCTGTTTTTGGCGCTAGAACTTACGAGCTTGCCCACCTACATCATGGTGGCAACCGGACGTAACCACAGGGCTGCGCAGGAAGCAGGGTTGAAGTACTTCTTTTTGGGAGCTCTGTCCGTGGCTTTTTTTCTGTATGGGTTCTCACTGATCTATGGTGCAACAGGTACGACAGTGATAGCCAGTACCCAATTACAGCCAGTAAGTATCGCTGGGTATGTTGCAGGATTGCAGGGCGAATTCCCGCCACTTCTTGCAACCGGGTTGCTACTTTCACTGGTGGGCTTGGCCTTCAAGATTGCGGCATTTCCCATGCACTTTTATGTTGCTGATGTGTATCAAGGGGCTGCCACGCCAGTTACGGCACTGCTTGCATTTGTACCCAAGATAGCTGGGTTCGTCTCCATCATGCTACTGTTGTCTGTGATTGGCTGGCCGCTACCCGTACCCGTGATGTGGTTGTTGTGGATCATGGCAGCCGTGACCATGACGGTCGGCAATGTATTGGGCCTATTACAGAACAATGTTAAACGTGTACTGGCCTATAGCTCGATTGCCCATTCAGGATATTTGTTAGTTGGTATCGTGGCGGGGCCAACAACCTCAGCCGGAACCTTGGGGCAGGGACTTGCTGCGGTCCTGTTTTACGTCGTGGTATATGGGCTGGCAACTATTGGCGCATTTTCTGTTCTTGGATGTTTACGTGCGAACGGCGAAGAAGTACAGACATATGACGAAATCAGCGGTTTGTCGAGGCGATATCCAGGCTTGGCATTGATAATGTTGGTTAGCATCCTGTCACTCGTAGGCTTGCCACCGTTGGCAGGATTTGTAGGTAAGGTTTATTTGTTTGGGTCGGCAATATCCAGCAGTTTTGTTGGGCTGGTGGTGGTTGCTGTGATTAATACTGCAGTGTCCGCCGTGTATTACCTGCGGATTATTGGCGCCTGCTACTTTGGCGAAAGTCGTATACAGATTGAATTGGTCGCCACACGCACTGGACGGCTGAGTGCTGGACTTGCTGCAGTAGCGGTGTTGGTGTTGGGGTTCCGCGGTGGTTGGCTGGTTGAAGCAACCCGGGAAGCAACCCGATCGGTGTCAGTTGTAGATTCCGATACGCCGTTACAGGCGAAGGTTCCTAGTCGCCTGTCAAGTGAATAAGGGTGCTAACTAAGCTACGAATGGTTGTCCACGACGCCAAATCGGTCTAGCAGTTCAAGCAGCGGAGTGGGGTCTGAAAGATCTTCTACCACATAATCTGCGTTGGCTTCGAGGAGTTGCCGCCTGCCATGCTTGCCCGTGGCGACTGCAAAGGCAATGCAGCCATTTGCTTGAGCACATGCGATGTCACGCGGCGTATCTCCAATGACAATGACATGATCAGGTGGGACGGAATGCCCGAAATGGTGTTCGTATTTTTCAAGCGCCAAGCCGGCCAACTTATTTCGTGTTGGCGCTTCATCTCCAAAGGCGGTCACTTGAAACCATGATGTATTGACTTCAATAGCATTCAGTTTGATTGGTACTGCATCAGTGTAGTTTCCAGTTAGCAAACCAAGTGTTGTGTGCTTAACGTACCGACTTCTGAGGATCTCAAGAAGTCCGTGGATGCCAGGCATGACCTCGACCGCCTCCGGGTTTCGTGCTAGTTCCTCAGAAAGTTTCGAAATGTATCGATTACGAAACTCGATTTCATGTTTGCGGGGGTCTTCTATTCCGTTTTGCTCGACCATTTGCGTGAAGATGATCGGGTCAAGACCGCCAGCAGGGTCCGCATGATCCCACTGGAAGTCCGGGCCAAACATCTTGTGCGCCACGATTGCCATCGCTCGCATTCCAGCGCCACCGCTTTTCATCATTGTGCCATCAATATCAAAAAGGATCAGGGAATAAGGCAAGGTTGTTATCCGATGAAGCGGTCCCTAGCTGGGCAACATCTATCTTTGGTGGGTGTTGTGGATGATGCCAGGCATTCGGTGCGATTGCTGCAACAGTATTTAAAAGTCAAGGCAGTAAACAAACATTGGTTTCACCATAGCTTCTGGTTAATCTGATAAAACCAGCGTAAACATGCATTTAGCGACTAAGAAAATTCCGAAAATTATTTCGCATGAGTAGAGAAACGTCATTACAGATCTGTTTCGAGGCGATTTCAAAACCAGTTTCTGCGATATCGGTGTACTTGTCGACAAGAACTTTCTGTAGGATGCCGCGTGTATGTTTCCACTTATAAATCATCTGGTCGAGAATCCGCGCATCGGAATGTTGGGGCACGAAGGTGGTCCCCAAAAGCTCGATTCGCATCCTTGTGATGTGTTCCACCAGTGTTGGGTTGTTTAGAAACCACCAGCACCCAAACACGAGCAGATTGCCAAATTTACGAGCTGTGACGCACAGCTCATGTTGGTTCTCCAAGGCAAGCATCGTGACAAGGAACTTGTTATTGGGGAACTGGTTACAAAGGTTGGCGATACTTTCAATATCAGCCTTGCCGGACATATCGCCAGCGTCACGTAAATCAGGGTTTACTTGTAGCCTAGAACCAATCATCATTGCCCATGGCAGTCCGCGATCAGCGCAGACGGGCATCAGAATATCCCGAATAAACCGATTGGCCGCCTCCCCCTCTCCGCTAGGCGCGGGATAACGAAAGTCAGGTGGCAGGCTCATCGCAATATAAATTGCCTTCATTCGATCGACCCATTCACAGAGAAACCGTCGTACTTCGTCGACTGTATTGCCCGAGAAATCAGGTCGTACGTCGTAGCCCCATTGTTTGAGTTTGTCCATTGCGCTGGGCCAGTTGCGCAGTAGGGGATCGATCCGGAGAACGGCTTCAAACCGGGGATCATCGCCAACGGCGGGTTGGGTCTCCCAGATTGATCTTTCGTGGTCATCAAAAACTGGGTTGGTCATGGTGATTGAGTCGACGTTTGCCAGTTCCATCACCGTATCGATGTATTGGCTAGGCTTTTGGGCAGAAAACCATTTTCGATATGCTTGCAGTGATTTTTCATTGGGGTCAAGGCCCAAGGCCGTAATCGTGGTCAATACGCCGCGGCAGGCTTCACTGATAGGGGTGCGTTCTACAAACAGATGTTGCCAAATGTGGTCCGCCTGTTGTTGCTTGGACATCTTCCAGTAGTCTGCATAGGGAAGATGGCTTGAGGGAACGATGCGGTATACCTCTGCGATCAGATAGTGATAGGTCACCAATTCATCGATGCCCCATAACAATAAGCCTCCGGGCGTGGGGCTGGCGCCGAACTTGGGGGTGTAGCAGTGAGTGTGTAGGTCTGTGATTGGCTGCGAATCTACTGCTGCCGTGACCGCCTGCGCAATATCTACTCGCTCCATGGCGCTTCCTTTGGGCTTGAGGTAAGGATTGTTGAGTCAAGTATATTAACCGATCGTCCATGGGGGTGTTGGTGCGGCCAGATTGTGCCGTGCCTCGCAAAGTGGTGGTTTGTTACCTTCTAGCCCCGACACCTAAATTCATCGAGTGGATTCTGGGTTATCGGGGCCCAATCAGTTCTATTGCTCGTTTTGCCGAAACCGTTGACGGGTGTTTAAGCGATCCCTATGCTAACTGAAGATGTTCGGTTGGAGTCGGCATAAGGCACTGGGCATCGATCAGGCCGGTGTTACGACTATCTCTTTTCTTGCCCTCTTCAAGGCCAAGCTTGCATGACTGCAGATCGCCAGCAGACATCAGCAGGACTCAGATCTCGAAAGTTTTTTTTCCGTGGCTTGGCAATATTGCTGCCGAGTGTCTTGACCATTTTCTTGTTGTTTTGGGCCTACAACTTTGTTCAGGATAAGATTGCCAGTCCAATCAACTTTGGTATCCGGGAGTTGGTGCTACGGGCGACCGCATGGCCAGCGGTATCGCAAGAGCGGATGGAACTGCACGAGACGAAGCTAAATAATGAGAGTCCAGAAGTTTTGGAACAGTGGGAAAAAGATGGGGTCACAAATAAACAGGTGATGTTACGCCGCGATACACGGCGGGAGGTCCTAACCCAAACTTGGAGAAAGTACCGTTTCGCATTGGACTTGATCGGATTAATCGTTGCGGTGGTGCTTATCTATATTGCCGGAGCGATTCTGGGGAGTTTTATTGGCCGTCGCCTTTATCGTCGTGGTGAAAAAATGATTTCAAAAGTCCCCTTGATCCGCCAAGTTTACCCATTTATGAAGCAGGTGACGGATTTTGTTTTCCGTGCGGACAGTACGGAAAAGCTTAGATTCAACAAGGTGGTTGCGGTTGAGTATCCGCGTAAGGGGCTCTGGTCGGTTGGGTTGGTGACAGGCGATACGATGTATGTAGTAGAGCAGAAGGTCAAGGAGCCGTGTTTGACGATCTTCATCCCGAGTTCACCTACTCCATTTACCGGTTACGTAGTTACTGCTCCACGTGCTGACACGATTGATTTGCCGATTACCGTCGAGCAGGCGTTGCGGTTTACGGTCAGCGGTGGTGTGGTAATCCCCCCTGAGTTGCTGCAGAACAGTCACCAGCCAGCCGTTTTAGGTGATAGCCACGATTCATCTCAGCCGAATGAGACCAACATGGTTGATGCTTAGGCGGTATTCTTGCTTTTTGTGGAGCGATTAATGGAAATAACAATAAGTGGTCGCCATATTGAAGTTACTGAGGCGATTCGCGCCTATGCATCGGCAAAAGCTGCTAAACTGCCGCGTTATTTTGATCGAGTGCAATCCATTGAGATTATTGCTGATCGGCACGATACGCATACCTATGCGGCAGAGGGTATTGTGAAGGCTGAACACACCGACCGGTTTATCGCCAAATCGGCTGGTAATGACCTATATGCGTGTATTGATTTGGTGGTCAATAAGCTTGAGCGGCAGCTGACTGACCACAAAGAGCGTTTGCGTA
>CAUZIY010000163.1:0-6989 GCA_963579995.1 Phycisphaerae bacterium | reverse complement strand
GAAGAGATCCGTTCGATTTTGGCAATATATTTAGTGCGGCCTCACGCGAAAAGTTGCGGATCGGATATGATTGAGATGAACCGAGATGTTTATCGATGACATGTTTGGCGACGGTTGCGGCGTTTGGTTTTGAACAGTTCAATACTGCCGAGTTATTAAAGCGATATCGGCAACTTGGCTGTTGCTCATGTCAGTTCTATCGAAACACAGATAATCCTCCGAATCCTAGTCAGGCCAGGCAGATTGCCACCGATATCGGCATACCCATTGACTCTGTACATGGCCTGTTTGGTCCCGGACACGATTTGTCAAGCCTAGATGACTCAGCCAGGCAAGCGATGCTTGTAAACTATCGTCTTGAGGGGGAATTAGCATTGGAATTGGGTGCCAGTAGCGTCGTGGTACATCCTGCACCACGGGCGGAGAGTGCGGCCCAGGTCAACACTCAAATGGTGATACAGCGGACACCGCCGTTGCGAGACAGTCTGGCGCAGTTGGCCCAAATGGGGCGCCAGCTGGGTGTTGTATACCTCATTGAGAATCTGCCCCCTGATTACTTGATCGGCCGTGACCCGATTCAACTTGCTCAGGTGATTCGTGACCTCAATGATCCCTATGTTCGGATGTGTTTTGACGTGGGGCATGCCCATATGATGGGGCAGGTGGCCGATGCATTAGAGGCGTGCTTGGATGTCATCAGTTATGTTCATATCCACGATAATGATGGCATGCTTGATAGCCATTTAATTCCTGGAAAGGGGTGTTTGCCGTGGCAATCCTTGGCGCCGACGATGGCTTGTCTGGCACATAACACGCCTGCGATGCTTGAACTGTTCGTCACGGAATCAGATTTAGAGGACCTGATCACGTTGGGCCTGGCAGATCGTTTGGGGTTATGGTTGTCGCTGGAGGAGTCGTCGTGAGGCTACAGAAGCCATCACCTTGGTCGTTGGATATGATCCACGAATTCATGAATTGTTGTTTTGAGTAGGTTTCGTCCCCCAAAATTCATGCCCAGCGCACGCAATTTGGTTGTGTCAATCTGATGTTTCGGTCCCTTGTTTTTCCGGGTAATGATGCTGGCACTGCCGCTGTATTGCTTGGCGATCAGTGCAATATCTTGCTCGGCAACATACATGTCACAGCAGTTGAAGACCTGTCCTGCGACGTCTTCAGGATCTAGTTTGATGAGAAAATCGATGGCCCTGACGACATCCCGCACATGAACCTCTTTCCCGCCAGCCGCACTGCTTAGATTATTTCCAGCCACAATGTCTGAAATGAGGCCATACCAGCGGCTCTTACTGACTGGATGGGTGGGTCCGTAAATGCCAGTTGGGCGCAGGGCACAGATGGGCCAGCTTTTTGGGCGCCCGTAGCTATGAACGAATTTTTCAATCGCCGCCTTGTAGGCTCCATAATGATTCCCGGGCCATAGCGGGTGGGCTTCATCCAGGTTTCGATCATCCAGAATATATTCATGGACTGCGCATGTTGAGATAAACACGAACCGTTTAATACTGAATTGCTTCGCTTGTTCTATTAAGCGGAGCGTTCCCATCATGTTGGTCTCAATAAAATTGATAATATTTTGTCGACGATCCATGTGGTCGGTGCGGTGTGCTAAGGCACTATGCACAACTGCATCGGCACCACGGATTAATTCTGAACTGTCATCATTGAGTTGCCCGCAGATCCATTCAATGTTCTTGCCATCATCAAGAAATCCTGTGCGATCACTAGTTGGTCGGCACCAACAACGACAGTGGTCCCCATGGTGCAGGAAGTAGTTGGCAATATGGCGACCAAGAAAGCCTGTGGCGCCGGTAATTGCGATAATCATTATTTAATCCTGCCGTTTCGTGATTTTCACAGATTGATGTTTTGGATGTAAGTTGACAACTCTTGTCGCTTGGCATCGACTTGAGCCTTTGTTGAGATGATGGTCGATTCCAACTGTTCGATTTGGTCCTCCTCTGTATTGAGTTTAGCCAGATATCTTTTTCCAAGTGCGGAACCATGTTGAACTGTTCGAAGATTTTGCCGAAGACGTTCTTGGCCATTTTTAATTCTTGTCTGCTTTGTCTTTAGTTCGCGGTGCATGTGTTCTAGATCACTCAGTTGGTTCTTAAGGGTAACAGCCTTGGCGAGTGTCTCCCTGACCCGTTTTGAGATTTCACCCTGCTTCATGTACCAAATGAGGGTATCCACACTTTCGCGGGCAATGTGAACGGACTGGTGAGTAGTTTCCTGTTCCGAAACAGTTAATTCCGTTGTCGTGCCCTCATCAGCCGTCACCTCAAAACGGTAGTGGGTGGTAGTTTGTTCGAGAGGATTACTTGGTTCTACAAGTTTGCGATTATCGTGATACGGGTGCTCAATGATGACATGCCGTGTGCCACTTTTATCCCCAGCTTTATTTTTGATGAGATACTTTTGTATGTGGTTGGTGAGCCTCGATATTTGGACGACACCGTTGACGATATTCACAGACGTTATCTTTGAGGAGGATTGTCGAGAAGGATCAATGGTAACGTTAAGATCCACAGCGTAACTAAGCAGGCGATTATCACCAGGCACTAGATGTTTGATCTGGGCATCGCCAGCGTATGCGCCGGCATCGAATATAGTGACGGGGCCAGCGAGCATCGTTAGATCGGTATTGTTCGTGAGCAAGACACCATTTAATGGATGCTTGGCCAGTTGTTGTTGGTTGTAAATACTTACCTTTCGAGCATTGACCAACTCATGAATGATTGGGAGCATGGCGCTGCGACGGCGAGGCATATCTACAGGGTATTTAAGTGTGTAGTGAAACAGTTCACCGATACTGCCAGCTTTTGCGATTCCTTGGAAGGCTCTTTGTCGCGGTGCATCCTGTTCACTTAAGGCATTTGAGGCAATAAATCCGCGAGCATTGAAACCGGGTTCTTCATGGTCCACCAATTTACCCGCTGTACGCATATGATGTTCACGGGCATGTTTGTGCGCAGCTTGATCTGCATCAGATTTCTCGGAGCTCTCTTCGTAGACGCGTGATCGCAATGAGGAAAATAAGTGTGGTTTTACTTCGGGGCGATCTATGTAAAGTGGTGTATACAGATCCTGGGTAAAAGAAATAGGTCGTCCACTGGCAAGTGATAGTTCAACATTGTTCCAATCATTGCTTGACGTGTTTTCAACGATTGCCCACCCTTGCAATAGGGGCGTATTCCCGGACAGATCTAGCCGATATGACGTTTTCCATACTGGCGTTTGAATGACATACCCAACCTCCACGCGTCGTTGACCCGTACCCGCGCAATGAATATCAAGGGGTTTGCGCTCGGTGTCGCGTGATGTGGCTAGCAACGCCAAGGCCTTGTTTAATTCGTCCCTTAATACAGGGTTGGTTAACTCGATGTGGTCGATGCTGTCCAGTGGAATTGAACGAATGCCGGTCGAAGTGACCAGGGTTAAGACGTGGCTGGTTATGGTAGCGGGCGGATCACCCGAAATTTTCGTTCGATTGCTTACATTGAGAATGCTGCCGTCAATTTGGTTCGGTGCGGCAATACTTACCTGGGCGCCACGCAACTGGTTGAGTAAGACAGGCAAAGTGGGATTGTTAGAGATATCAACGCCGAAGCTGCCAAGGGCTCGCTCGATTGGATCATTTGAAGGATAGGTTGCCGAAGTTACATGACCACCATCATGATCGATCATGATCATGCTTTTAAGTACATCGTTAATCTGGTCGGTTTTTAACATAAGCCGGAGAGTGGCATCCTGGTCAACAGTTGTCTTGTGTGAGAAATACCCCACGCCACTTGAGAATAAGACGATTCTGGTAACCGGTAGATCTGTATCTGGACTATCAGGTCCACCGTTCGCCTGAATGGGTAGGAATCCAATGATAAGACCAATTGCACTTAGCCAGAGAGTTGGTTGATGCAACATGAGAGTCTCCTTGTTACTGGATCGACTGTTCTGCCTACCGACACGGGGTGGTGTTTGGCATGCGGGGTTTGACGCAGAAGCGAGCCGGAAGTTCCATCGAACTATAGAACTTTTATTGATCAGCGTTTACCCAATCTCGTCCGAGTCAAGCCATATTGTCACGGGTCCTTGGTTGCATAAGGTGACTTCCATGCTGGCACCGAAGATTCCGGTTTCAACCGTGCGGATGCCTAGAATTTCAAGTCGATTTGTGAAATAGTTGCATAATGGACTGGCCTGTTCAGGGCGTGCGGCCTGGGTGAAATTTGGCCGTCGGCCTTTGCTCGCATCGGCATACAATGTAAATTGGGAGATCACCAGCACGTCGCCATCCACGTCCAGCAGGGATCGATTGAATTTTCCATCTTCATCACGAAAAATACGCAGGTGGACAATCTTGTCAGCTAGTCGATTGGCTTCGGCTTCGGTGTCGGATTTCCCAATACCGACGAACAACACAAGGCCATAATCAATCGAACCAACGATCTTGTGGTCGACGGAGACGGAACCCGAGGTGACGCGTTGTAATAGGACACGCATGATTTAAATCATACCGAGGCGGATCTAATAGACGGTTTTAAATTCATACTTCTTGGCAAGCCATTCAATTTGCCTGCGAATGTTATCGTTATTGCCTTGGCGGATCAGTTCGCTGTAAAGGTGGTGGAGTTTCCAGAAAGCCCAGTCATGGGCGATTTGCTGGTCTCCCTTAATCGCTTTAGCCAAATCACGCTTGAATGCAAAGGCAACCGACCGGTTGCTGCTGGAGCCGCTGACCTGCATAGTGAACACCTCCAGCTTGTCGAACCGCCCAAACACGGAGACTGTTTGTCCTTGATGAATGTGGGGGATCTCACGTGGAAATATGTTGCTGCTGGCTAGACCGCCGACATTTACTACCACATCTTTGATCAGTGGGTACCGCAGGCGGCTGGCCAGGTTCCGGATGACCCCCGGTGTCTCATGGATGCTTTTAGAAAAAACACAAAACCCCCGGTTACGGTAGGCCAAAAACTCCAACAGTTTACGGTCCTGCCGGTTGCCAATACCTACACAGTAAATGCTAGCGGAGAGGTCGTTATCTCGAGTGATCTGATTGATCAGTTTTCGAGCATCCATGACGCCGCGTGTAGATTGACCATCACTGATCAAGATCAGTTCATAGACCCGTTCTCTTTCCGTGTCGCGCACCAGCAGGCGGTTCAAGGCACGATTGATGTCGGTGTATCCACCAGACTTGGTTTTGGTTAAAAATTTACCTGCTTCAGCGACGGCTTTATGAGTTGCAAGTTGAATCCGATCAGGATGTAAGAACACGGGCGATTCTTTGAATAGAACGATATTAAATCGATCAGAGTTGTTTAGACTTCCCAAGGCATCTTTGATTCCAGTAAGGGCGGCATCAACCCAAGCTTGCGTAACACTTCCGGAAGTATCAATCACGTACACCACATCCTTTGGCATGGTCGCTAGCTGATTGAGTGATCGGCGGCCGGTAATGTCGACGCGAAAATAACCTGCGCCTTCTCGAAGCGATCGCCACCCGGGCCGTGGTAGAAACCGATATAGTCGATAGTCAAAATATTCATCGAGGTACTGGGGTAGTTTAAGTTCGGCTGTTGCCGCAAGTGTGATTTGGGACACAGTGGTGGGTGGTTTGCTGATTGATCCGGTACGGATCTCATGATCAATTGTCCCGGTTTCCTGCAACACAGGCCTGAGAAGTTCTAACGGTTTTGGTGGTGGCAGTATTATCGTGGTGAGTTTGGAAAGTAGTTGTCGCGCTTGATTGGATTGGGCGAGCTTTGGATCTGGGCTGTCCGGACTTGGCGGGGGCGAGCGCGAAATTTTTCCGAGAATGGGTAACTCTAGTATTAAACTGCCTATAAGGTTTTGGATATTAGCAGATGGAACAGAATGGCTCGAAAACTCACCTTGACGATTGTTAATGTCATGATCAGACGGATGGTTTTCGATTTGGTGAATAGAAATGGTGGGTGGCGTATTTGTCGACACCGTGACATGAGAGTCAACATTAAGCAATGCTCGTACCAGTTCCTTCCTTTTATGGTCCGGTGGTACGGGTGCAGTAGCTGGTGTCGATTCATTTCTGAATATAAAATCACTGGCTGCACGTTTCACGCGGAATAAGTAAGAGCGATCGGAGTGGTCGGCTTTGATTCGACTAACTTGGTGATCATAGATATTCCACGCAATTCCACTGTGTATCAAGACACTTATAACCAGAGAAAAAGTAAGGATTCTATGATCGATGCCGACAGGCGAAGTGTTGTGGGAGAGGGCTATGCGATGAGGTGCATTCATGGTGTCAGTCCCAAGTCAGCCATCTGATGTTTAATGCGATATGCCAGTTGCGGTTCAATTGTTTGCCCATTAAGTTCTCGCAACAGTACCCAGGCTTGATCATGGTGATTGCCATTCCTGGCAATCATGGCCTTGGCATAAGTTGCATGAGGGCCATTTGGGAACTTTTGGATGAGTTCGCGATAGAGATCAACGGCGATTTGTGATTTCCCAAGTTCCTGTTCCACTTCGGCTAATTCAAGATGCCCTAATTCACCAAGTGGGGAAATCCTAGGATCTGATCTTAGCAGGATTAATCGCAGTAATAATTTTCGCGCATTTTGTTTGGCCTTTTGGGCACCTTGAGTATTGCCAGCTAAGATCATTCTATGTGCGATAGCACGGTAAATCTGTCCGCAATTCAGTTCTGCTTCCGCTGACATTGCAGCCTTCTGGGAATTCATGAGCCCTGTATATTCCTCGATCGCTTCCTCGTAATGGCCAGCATCTTTAAGCGAATGACCAAGTTCCAAAATTGCTTGCAGATCATATTTGCTGCTGATTGCAACTACACGCCGGTAGGTAATGATAGCGCTCTCATGATCGTTTAGTTGACGATGGCAGCGGGCTGCAAGGAATAGTACTTCGCCGCGAACTGCCGCGGAGAGTTTGGTGTTCATGCTAGACAGTGGTTCTAGTAGGTATAA
>CAUZIY010000162.1:0-7008 GCA_963579995.1 Phycisphaerae bacterium | reverse complement strand
TCTGATATTTCTGGAAACGATTGCTACCGGTTTCATTATGCGCACCGTGCCGCAGATGAATATTTTGAGCATCGGCTTTGCCATCAAGATCCTGCTCGGCATCGGGCTTCTGGTAGTTGCCGTTGGAACCCAGACCTCGGTGCTTGTCGAGATATGGTTCAACACGTTTGCAAACTTATCTCAGTTTTTTTCTCCAGGTTCTCTACCCCCGGTGGGTATGTGGTGATCACTGGTTAGAGATATTGCTTTATGGCTGACAACGATTACGAAAGGACAGAAGCGCCAACGCCCAAACGACGCCAAGAACAGCGTGAAGAGGGCAATGTGGCGCGTAGTACCGACCTGACGGCAGCGATCATGCTTCTGGCATCAATGGCACTTCTTTATTTGGTTGGTGGCCACACAATGCAGGGTATGCTGGAGATCGTGAAACGGGGTTTGGCATTTGATCCCGCAATCAACTCCACCATACCGAACGATATTACCGAGCTATTTGCCCTTTCCGGACGTTCAGCACTAGAACTAGTAGCCCCGTTTATGATAGGGATTAGTCTTGTGGCGGCGATTGGAACCATAGGTCAGGTCGGGTTTCTCCTGACGGGCAAACCATTGGTACCCAACATCAGTCGCCTTTCGCCCTTCAAGGGGCTCAAGAATCTGGTGGGTATTCGAGCATTTGTGCGCCTGGCGATGAACTTGGGAAAGCTCTTCTTGCTGGTGGTTGTAACGACGATTGCAATCGCACATGACCTGCCCAGAATCATCATGCTCGTACAACTTGAACCTTCATCTATCATGGTTGCCATCTCGGGTCTTGTGTTGTCCTTGGGGGTCAAGTTGGCTGTCCTGCTATTGTTGCTGGCGTTACTGGATTATGCCTATCAACGCTTTCAGCATGAACGTGATATCCGCATGACTAAACAGCAAGTCAAGGACGAGATGAAACGCATGGAGGGTGATCCGCTCACGCGGCAGCGGCGTTCACGTGTCGCTCGACAACTGTCAATGCAACGTATTGGGCATGCGGTACCCAACGCAGATGTCGTTGTAACCAATCCAACACACTTTGCCGTGGCGCTGAGGTACGACTCGCACAGCATGAAAGCGCCCAAACTGACTGCTAAAGGCGCCGATTTTATGGCTTTGCGCATCCGGCAATTGGCGATCGGTCATGGTATTCCGATCGTTGAACGCAAGGAACTGGCACAAGCGGTTTATCGTACCGTGGAGGTCGGCCAGGAGGTGCCGCCACAATACTACAGCGCAGTAGCGGAGATCCTTGCATATGTTTATCGGCTTAGTGGGCGAAAGACAGCTTAGCGTCGCGTGATGGAAGTGCCCGCGTTCTAGTTGAATGGATTCGACTTAGGTTATGGCGGAACAGACTGACAGACTCACGATCCCATCGTGGATCAACCGGATTTCCAACTACCGTACATTCTTTGTTCCGGTTGGCTTTGTATCACTGATAGCGGTCATTGTCGTGCCGATGCATCCAATGGTGATGGATCTGTTGATCAGTGCGAATTTGGCACTGGCAGCAATTGTTCTGTTGACCACAATTTATGTGCAACGGCCATTGGACTTTTCGGTATTTCCTTCTCTGCTGTTGGGTGCCACTCTAATCCGCCTGGTATTGAACATTGCCACAACCAGGCTCATCCTGACCGCTGATGCAGATAGTCCCACTGCTGCCAATGATGTTGCGGGCCGAGTCATTGAAGCGTTTAGTTCATTCGTCGCGGGCAACTCCCTGGTGGTCGGCATGATTCTATTCATCATCCTGATCATTGTGCAGTTTGTCGTGATTACAAAGGGGGCCACCCGGATTAGCGAGGTGGCAGCGCGTTTCATGCTCGACGGCATGCCTGGTAAACAGATGGCGATTGATGCGGATCTCAATGCAGGGTTGGTCAATGAAGAGCAGGCACGTGAGCGGCGTGCCGAGATTACCCAAGAGGCAGATTTTTATGGTGCAATGGATGGTGCATCCAAATTTGTGCGTGGTGATGCAATTGCAGGAATCATTATCACCTTGGTCAATATTGTCGGTGGTTTTGCTGTGGGTGTATTTGAGAAGGGTTGGAGTTTGACCGAGTCGCTGGCGGTCTTTACACGCTTGACTATTGGTGACGGTCTGGTCAGCCAACTGCCGGCGTTCGTGATCTCAATTGCTGCTGGCCTGATTGTAACTCGGTCAAGCGGACGGACTGATCTAAGTACAGATCTATCCAGTCAACTCATTCGCTATTGGAGGGTGCTGGCGATTACGGCTGTATTTTTGGCTCTGATGGCCCTGACAGGTTTGCCGTCACTGCCCATGCTCCTACTGGCGGCTATTTCCGGGTCGATGGCTTGGGTGGTTTATGACGGCGATCGCCGACGTGCGGCTCAGGCGGCCAAGTTGGAAGCGAGTGATGATCAGGCTGGTTCGCCTCCAATCGAGCAAGCTTTGCACGTCGATACACTCGAACTTGAGATTGGATATGGCTTGGTTCGTTTGGTTAATGCAAACAAGCCTCAACAGGGCGGTGACCTGCTTGACCGTATTAGTTTGATTCGTCAACAGCTTGCCGGTGAACTGGGTTTGGTCATGCCCCCGGTTCGCATTCGGGATAACATGCAATTGCCTCCAAATGACTACCACATCAAGATCCGCGCCAACTCAGTGGCCCACGGATCAATTTTTCCGGATCAGTTTCTGGCAATGGATAGCGGTCTGTCATCATCTGAAAATGCCGAGTTGGCTGGCACCAAAACCCGGGAACCAGCTTTTGGTCTCGAGGCGGTTTGGATTGAGTCGGGTCAGAAGCAGCGAGCTGAATCGCTCAACTACACTGTGGTGGACGCTGTCAGTGTTCTGTCCACACACTTGACCGAAGTTGTCAAGAGCCATGCCGCCGAACTGCTGACACGCGAAGAAACGAACAGCCTGATTGCACAGTTGCGTGAAAAGGCACCGAAACTTGCTGATGAGGTGTTGGGCGTTGCTGGCAGTACAGACCAGCCCGTGGTCAAACCGGTAGATCTTCAGAAGGTCCTTCAGAACTTATTACAAGAACGAGTTCCAGTGCGTGACATGGAGACTATCGTTGAGACATTGGGCGATTGGGCGTCTCGGACAAAAGACTATGAGGTTCTCACCGAATACGTTCGTAATGCTCTTAGGCGGACTATCTGCAACCAATATGTAGAAATGCAGGCATCATCCATCGATGATGAACAGATGCCAACGGTGGCCAAGTTGTTCTGCGTCAGCCTGGACCCGTCACTTGAGGATCTGATTGTCAGCTATATCGATCGAGGCAATGACACCACAACCATGTCCATGCCACCGGCTGTTGTCAATCAGATTACATCTGCCATTGTCAAAGAACTCCGGCAACTCATCCAGGGTGGTCACCAACCAGTGGTTCTGGCATCACCGCAGGTTCGAGTTCACATTCATCGATTATTGGAAGCGCCGGTGCCTGCGGTCGCAGTACTGGGATATAACGAAATCAGCAAAGGGGTTGAAGTCGAATCTGTCGGTTTAGCCCAAATTAAATCGGAACAAGAGTCACCGCAATTGCAAGGGGTCGCTCAGTGAATATCAGAACGTTTACCGCAAATAAGATGTCCGAGGCGCTGGCCAAGGTTAAGCGAGAACTTGGTGCCGGCGCTGTGATCTTGCACACGCGTCGCTATCGGCGTGGCGGGTTGATCGGATGGATTGCCGCCCCCGTTGTTGAAGTGACTGCCGCGGATCGCAGGGAGATCACCCGTCTTCGCCAACGCTCGCGGGCAACATCACGCGTCACGTCGGCAAGGAAGAAGGTTGAATTGAATGCCGGTGAGGCCGGCGATCAGGTGTCGCAGCCACCAAGCCCGCAATCCTCCACTGCAGGAGAACTGATTCGCCGTACTTATGCCGCGGCCAAGACGGAAATTGCACAGCAGATGATTACGGATTCGAGTCGTGCCGACATCCATCCACCGAATAATGATCGGCTTATTGATGAGATGCGGGCAGTAAAGCGGATGGTAACCCAGATGATGCACAACCAACCAACCGGTAGCGATGCAAACGCACTAGGTTCGTCAGTGCCACCGTCTTTATTCGACCAATATATGGCATTACTCGAGCAAGAAGTCTGTGAGGAACTGGCTCAAGATGTGATCAAGCAGGTGGCAACCAGTGCCACGAGCGGTACCTGCGATAAACCTGAATTACTGCGCCGTGCCCTGCTCGAAACCATGGCGCAATATATTTTGACTGATGACGACGGTGAAAAACTTGGCGCCCATCATGGTAGTCGGCCACGTACCATTGCATTGATAGGCCCGACTGGAGTGGGAAAAACCACCACCATTGCGAAGCTCGCGGCCGACTTCAAGCTCCGCCAGAAGAAAGATGTATCCCTGATCACGGTCGATACCTATAGAATTGCTGCAGTAGAACAGTTGCAAACCTACGCTGACATCATTGGTGTGCCACTTCACGTTGCGTCGAACCCGGATCAGATTCTTGCGGCCATGAGACAATGCTCCGATTGTGATCTGGTTTTGATTGATACCGCCGGCCGAAGCCAGCGTGATGACCCGAAACTTGAACAATTGGCCAGTGTGATTCGTGCGGCCAATCCTGATGAAGTGCATCTGGTCCTTGCCTCGACATGCACGCAGAAAGTAATCTTCGATACGATCGAGCGATTTGCCCATATTCCTGCCGACCGTCTAATCTTTACCAAGCTGGATGAAGCTGTAAGTTTTGGCGTCTTGTTTAATGTGATGCGAAAGGTCAACAAGCGTCTCAGTTATATTACCACCGGCCAGGAAGTACCACATCAGATCGAACCCGGACATCCCAGTCGGCTTGCTGCGCTTGTACTCGATGGTGATCTGACGCCGAAAATACCAACCTCACAACCCCCTACGGCCGTAGCGACCGCCCTATGACAGCAACCACTGACCAAGCACAAGCACTGCGCGAACTGGTGTCTGCATCGACGCAGGGCAACCAGGTGAAACCGATGCAGGCGGATGCACCTATGCAAGCGCCGCGGCAATGCTTCTATCTGGCTATTGCAAGTGGTAAGGGTGGGGTGGGTAAGACGAGTGTCGCAGTCAATTTGGCAGCTACGTTAGCCACGCAAGGTCAAAATGTGGTTCTCATTGATGTGGATCTGGGAACTGCTAATGCGGATGTGCTTTGCAATATATCGCCGGGTAGGCACCTGGCACATGTCATTGCGCATCAGTCTGATCTTAAGCAGGCGATGGTTCGTGCACCAGGCGGCTTCTATTTGATTCCGGGTGCTTCGGGGTTTTCTCAAACGACCATGATGGGCCTGCAGCAGCGTAACACGCTCATTGAGCAACTACGTCATCTTGAAGGAATGGCTGACGTGATACTTATTGATACGAGTGCCGGCATAGCGCCCAATGTTTTGGGTTTCGCGGCATGTGCGGACCAGCAACTCGTGGTGACCACTCCCGAACCGACCGCCATTACCGACGCTTATGCACTGATCAAGTCACTCTATCGCTATCATGCACCTCTCGATGTTAGGATTCTGATCAATATGGTACGTGATATTCATGAAGCAAAAGATGTTTTTGAACGAATACAAAAGGTCTGCAGGAAATTTTTGAACGTGAGACCTCAATTCGCTGGTCATGTTCCCCACGATCTGCAGGTTTCTATGGCCGCACGTTTGCGAACGCCGTTCGCACTTGCGTCGCCGAAATGTCCGGCTTCCGCTTGCATCAATCATTTGGCAGAAAACATCAGCCGAAAGCTTTCAAAGTCCCCCCCACTCCCGATGGGCGGCAAATCCATCATCCACGAGACACAATGTAATGCCAGTGAGAAATCTCGCCCCCGTCTATTTTTCAGAATGGCGAAATGGCTCCGAGGTTAAGCAGAATCCAAGTGACGGGCTTGGAATTAAAATGAAAATTTTCAGGTTTTTTTTGTGGTTGCTTCACATGCCACACAAAAAAGGTTAATATCTGACCAACGGACTGAATTTGCTTGGGCAATGGAGTGCTCAATCATCCCTTCGCAAGTCATCGCAACTTGTTTCTCTATGATCGGCTTCGCCGCAGCTGTTGTGGTTGGTTTGTTAACTGGCAATGCTGCAGAAGTCATTATTTTCCGTGCAATTGTCACAATGCTTATCTGCTGGCCCATTGGTCGAGTGGTAGGCGCAGTTGCCCAGCGAGTGATCGATGAGCACATCATTCAATATAAAACTGTGAATCCAATCCGCCATGGTGATGACGAAGAAGGTGATCAACCAGAACTTCGTATACAACCGGACACGGTGGAAGACGAGTCATTAAACGAGAAAAAAGTGAGTAACTCGGTTCAGCCGACAGCAAATATCGGCGTGTCCTAGCATATGCCTAGTGTGGTGCTCAGCGGTTTGTGCGTTGAGGCCATCCTGATCAAGGAGTAGACATGGCAAGATTAAGAACCGTAACTAAACGCCCCTCGCTCTCTGCCGACAATCATGTAATGGCCCTTTGGGTTTCATACAGAGACAAGAAGACCGAGGAAATTCGTAACGAGCTGATGGAGCGGTTTCTGCCATTAGTGAAATATAACGCTGAGCGAATCCATGCCAAGCTTCCTGATGAGGTGGATATCGAGGACCTCATGAGTGCAGGGATCTTCGGGTTGATGGATGCAATTGACGCCTTCGATCTCGAACGAGGTGTTAAGTTTGAAACTTATTGTGCACCACGTATTCGTGGTGCGATTCTCGATGAGCTTCGTGCCATGGATTGGGTCCCGCGGCTTGTGCGTTCCCGGTCAGGTCAGGTTGATGCTGCACGCAAGAGCTTGGAGATGGCCACTGGTCGCTCCGCGACCGAGGAAGAGATCGCCAAGAAACTGAATGTGTCCAAAGAGGAATTTGCGAAGATCAGGAAGGACTCCAGTGCTGTGGGTGTGGTATCCCTATCCCGTAAATGGTTTGAAACGGACTCAAACAAGGATGTGCGCGAGATAGACGTCTTGGA
>CAUZIY010000161.1:0-7071 GCA_963579995.1 Phycisphaerae bacterium | reverse complement strand
ATCCCGAGGTGCGCAACTTCTACGTGATCATTATCATCGCGTTCGAGCGCAATTTGCGGGCAGACCTTGGCGGCAGGCTTCCGTATTTGAAAAATCCTATTTGATTATCCTGTTGGAGGAAATGATTGAACACGGTATAGAGATCCACATGGTGACCACTGAGGGCGATTACATGGAAATTGATACGGAGGAAGACTACGCATTGGCAAATCGCAACTGGCCCCGTGCCCTGCTTGATGACACGGCCCATTAGACTGGTGATCCATGCAATCAGAACTGCAATCAATTCAAGCTGCGGTAACAGCATTGGAGGATGCATATGAGGCTGTCTTTGAGGTGGCACATATCGGCATGACCGCAGATCAGATTGATGCTGTGATTGAACAACAGCTTGCTGCTCACGGGGCCAAGTTGCCTGAGAAACGGGCAACCAATACTCCCTTCGTTGTTGCTGTTGATGGCTTGGGGCCGAAATTACGCATCAACCGGGTGCTGCTGGAACGTGACAAGCTATGGGCCATGGACACTTCTGTACAAGTGGATGGCTGCTGGGCTGATCTTGGTCGTTATGCGTGGTTTGGTTCGTTGCCTCAGAGCATCGGTGAAGCTCATGAGTACCTGCTGGCCCGCCAGGAACTGATTGCTCACGCGATCCGGCCAGGAATGGGCATGGATGAAATTTACAAGGTGATTCCACCCGGTCCGGGGTTTGAGATCCACCGGATAGGAAGTGAGGCGCACCTCATGCCATTCTGCGGGGATGTCATCCCCTCGGTTACCGAGAAGATGGACCAAAGCGTGGCACAGGGACTGGTGTATGACACGGGGCAGGTTATTTGTATTGAACTGTGGGCGGGCATGGTAGGTGGAATCGAGGATATGTACCGTGTGGAGGCGGATGGCGTCGTTCGGATCAGCAGCTCACAACGATGCGTGCGAGAGATCAAGGTTGGTGATTGATGGGGACAGCCAATACCGAATCACAATTTGATGGGCCTCGCCCGGCAGCAATGGCAGATCGCGAATCGGCCTTGGAATCGATCAATGAGGTGTTTCGTGTCTCCCGTGGTTTGCCACCGAACATTCACCACAAGTATCAACATGTCTATGCGCCGCAAAATCTAGAAAACGTGATAATCGTCAAGGACGGTTCTTGTGTTGTCAGTTCAACGGGTATCTGGGTTAATAAAATTCATCTGGGACCGACAACGCTAACCGTTGGCGGCATCAATGCGGTAACAACCCTGCCCGCGTATCGGCGGCTTGGGCTTGGTGGCAAAGTGATGTCAATGTGCGCCGACCGGATGAAACAACTGGGCTGTCACGTCGGCTTGCTGGGGACTCGGATCACGAATTGGTACCGTAAAATGGGATGGGAAAATGCGGGTACAGTCTGCATGTTTCATCTGAATCGATCAAATGTCGCCTTGTTACCCGAACTTGCCGCCGATGAATCGGTCCAGGAACTCGGCAGTGAACCGGATGATATGGTGCTTGAGTTACTGGTTCACCTCCGTAACCATGATCGCCTTGGAGGGGGTCGAACCGTGGACCTGATGCGTGCTCTGCATCGGGCCAATAATCAACCACATGTCATATTCGCGCTGCGAGATCGTCAGCCGGTTGCCTATCTGCTGATTGTGAATCGCCTGGTCAAGGAATGGGCTGGGCCATGCAATACGGTGGCGGGCCTGATTAGAGCTTGGTACGAATCAAACGATGACCCGCAGATGAGCACAAGCGCACGCGACGCTAACAATGAAGTGATTTTCAGTGATCACCTGGAGGTGGTCTCGCCAGCATATGGACATGAGCTGCCCAAATTGCTCCAATCGATTGGTCTGCCGTGTCGGCGGTATTATTTGGGTATGATTCTGGTTCTTGACCCGAGGGCAATACTTGATGCATTTGGCCATGACCAAGTCAAGGTGAATCAGCAAGGTGATTGCTATATGTTGGAGTCCGGCGGTTTAACGATGTCGGTAACACAGGGGCAATTGGCCAAGCTGCTGTTCGGCCCTGAACGACTTGGAAAGTTTGCAGACAATATCTTGCCGCTACCCTTATGGCAGTGGCCATTTGAACGCGTTTAAAGGAGATCAATAATCGATGGCAGATTCGGCATCAGACCCTAAATTGGATTCAAGACTCAACACGCCAAAGCAGATGGTGAATTATTTTGGATCGAAGATGCGTACATTTGATGATCGCATGTCTCGACCACCTATTCGCAATCCTAAAGATCTTCTGGGTCAACTGCCTGAACTACAAAGTTCCATGTCGGCTGCTTGTGATTGGTTGATCGATGTGGCCCAGGTGGCCACTGAGCAGGTGGATCCCCAGCAGAACCCGCGTAATCTTCGCCATGACTACTGGAGGGGGGCATTTCGCGGTGAGTACCGGGTGGGGACGAAACAGTGGGATTTCTTCTGCCCGTGTTGGCATGGTGCGCAGGCTGTCAAGGCGCTGTGCCTAGCTTATAAGGTTACCGGGGATGCGCGGCATCTGGCTGCAGCACGCATGGGGGGCGATTTTATTCTCCGTTGCCAGATAAACGAGGGTCCGGACACCGGCCTGATCCTTGCCTATGAGGATTTGCCGGACAAGGTAAACAGTGCGGCGATTTTGGAATCACTGGATGGTTTGTTTCATCTGGCGGATACAACAGGTGACAAGCAATACGAACAGGCAGCCATTGCGGCGTTGTGTTGGGTGCGGGATCATGTGTGGGTCAAGGGTGAAGGTTTGATCTGCGATCGTTACGACCATGTAGAACGTAAGAACGTTCCCGTTCCTCACGTTTCAAAAGATGGCGGGCCGGGTCGACCACTGGCAGATGATGCGGTTTTTCTCAAGGGTTACCAGCGGTCTGGTGATGAAAGTCTTCGTGAGGTGTTCTACGACATTCTCAAGCGTCTGCTGATCGATGAACGGCCTGAGGGCAATTGGGTTGATTACGGTCCTTGTTTTCGGGAAACCGGTGAAATTCATCCCCGCCATGCCTACTGGTGGGGTAAACCCATGATGGATGCTTATCGTGACAGCGGTGAGCAGAGGTGGCTGGATGCAGCACACCGATCAGCCACCTGGTATACCAAGGCGCAGCGTCGCGATGGCGGCTTGTTTCGCATGACAGATTTGAATTTCGATACCGGTTGCTTCAACCAAGCCACCAGTGGCACTGTCTGTGCGGCGATCTTCTGGATCGAACTGTGCGAGCTGACCGGTGAAGCCAAATGGCTGGAGCCGATGGGTAAAGCGCTTGATTTCGCAATAAGCGTGCAGTTCGTCGAGCCTCAGGATCCAAATCTAAAAGGATGCATCCTAGAGAAGGTCCTGCCGCCGGACGGAACTGATCGTAGCCCATATCACATCCGGGATCTGGGTACGAGTTTCTTTGTGCAGGCGGCGGCAAAGCTGCTGTCTGCTGCCCAGGGTTGAATACGGGAAAAATGCAAGCTGGTTCGACATTATCAGATGCAGGCGGTTGGGTGCTGGCTGCTGGCTGCGAATTTTTGAATTGCAGATGCCAATCGGTTCCCGGTGTGAAATTCATTTGACATACCGGCGCCGTTGGTATCGCCTGGAATTATCAGTAGATCATCATGAGCATTTAAGCGTAAAAGTGATCTTTGAAGTAGAGTGATCATCATGACCAAGACCGTATTTATGACTGGTGGTACAGGGCGGATTGGTAAGCATATCCTTCAGCAACTTCTCGCTCTTGGTTACAAGGTCAAGGTTCTCGTCCACAATACCGAACCGGAAGGTGTTTGCAGCGACAACCTGGAGATCGTTCGCGGAGACATTCTGGACCGTAATACCTTTGCCGATGCGCTTAAAGGTTGTCAGTTTGTCTGTCATCTTGCAGCGGTTTTTGATATGGGGGCGGCAATTGAGACCGATTCGGAAAACGAATATCTATTCGAGCATCTGATTCGGGGTACTTCCAACGTATTGGAGGCGGCGCGGGCGGCAGGGACAGTTGAGTTGTTTGAGTTTGCCAGCAGTGATGCGGTGTACTGTGTGATTTACAAGCAAACGGAGGAGTTGATCACCGAAGAGGTTGAACTGACGCCACGCCCAGGCCGCTATTACGCCATGGCCAAGGCGACCCTGGAAAGCATGTGCATTAATTACCAGAAGACTTACGGGTTGCCGTATGTGGTGCTTCGCGTCGGCTGGTGTCTGGACGATGATGACGTGTTGGATGCTTTTCAGTCCGGGTTCTGGGACTCGATGTATGCGGCCGGGGAGCAAGATAGGTTGGGCAGCATTCATTGTGATGCCGACTATCTGATCGCACCGCAATATGAAAATGGTGAGTCGGTGGCGGTACAACTTGCACATTCTTATGACATCGCATCTGGATTCGTTCTGGCCATCGAGCGCCAGCAGCAGGCAATCAATCAGATCATCAACCTTTCGAGCGCTGCGCCATTCAAGTTCCACGATTGCATTGAAAAGGTGGCCAGAGGATTAAACAAGCCCTGGGAAGCGGTCACGCTATCGGGGTTAGGTACGTATCGAATCAGCATCGACAAGGCCCGTCGGTTGCTGGGGTACGAGCCGAGCTATGACATTGACCGCATGATTGATGTGGCACTGGTAAAGCAGGGGTCATAACCTGGTGCCATGAGTGAGTTGATGAAGGGCTTCTGTGGTCGGTTGCCCAGCGGCCTTGGTTCCACATGTCCGTGGTTTTAATGTCTAGTCAAAAGCCACGGCTGCCGGGCAATTGCCATCTATTAGCCAGCATGTTTCAGTAAGTTTGCCAGGTTCTTGCCTTCGATGAGTTGTCGATCATTGTCGGTTAGGAATGGCATCTGTTCGAACAAGGCGAATGTCTGCGGAAACGAGAGCCAGTCGAGATGAGGTGAAAAATCGGATGCCCACAGTAGCCGTGAACTTCCAAACTCATTGAGCAGTGCCTTGACATAAGGCCATGCAGATTCATGAGGGTAGTTGTGGCCAGGGTCAGTTACGGCATAGAAGCCACTGAGTTTGACATGTGTGTTGTCAAAACGTGCCAGGCTCAATACCGAAGCCATGTGTTTTTGTGTGGTCTGAGCATCGGGCGGATCGGACATTTTGGGAGGTAAACCCAAGTGGGAAACAAGAATGCAAAGTTTACTGTGGCGTTCAAGTACGTGTTGCCAGGCGGTCCAGTTGTTGCCGGTAGAGTTGATACTGATCAGCCATTTCCGCATGGTTAACCATTGCCACACCTCATCGCTGATCTTGCTGATTGCAGTGACGTCCTGGTCACTGAACACATAGAGGCTGATGCCAATGAATTGATCATCTTTGTATCGTTGAAGATCCTCGATGGTCAAGGGCATTGCCAAGTCGATATAAGCCGTTGGGTGTACCCAGTTACGTTCCTGTACAACTCTGGCCAGGTAGGCGTTGTTGTCGCCGGCAAAGGGTTTTCCCGCATAGCCGACCACCAGTGCCTGATCGACACCAAAAGATTTACGAAGTGTTTCAAAACAGTCTGCTTCGGCGATTGTCACACCAGGCCTGCTGGGAAATGAATTGCCATAGCCATTTTCGAACAGGTGAATATGTGCATCATTGCGGGTGTACATGGCAGTGGTTTCTACGATTGGCCAGTGATCTCGGCACTGCGAACGGTTCGTTGTGCAATCTGATCTTCATTCGGCACATAGCCGGTAAAGGGTTGAGTTGAAGCTTTTACATAAAAGCCGTCCTGCAATTCGATCTGCGGGGAAACGAGATCCTGATGATAAAAGCGGGTGCTGGGGAAAATATCAGCCGGGTAAGTGAAATTTGGGAGCATAGCAAGTTCGATCAGAATCCCCGCCCCGACACCACTTTCCAACATGCTGCCGACCCAGCACGGTACACCTGCATCTGCACAAAGATCATGGATCGCCTTGGAAGCCGTCAGGCCACCTACGCGGCCCGGTTTGATATTGATGACTTTGCAGGCCTTGTTTCGGACAGCCAGTTCGGCATCTCGCACTGACTTTACACTTTCATCCAGGCACACGGGGGTCTCAATTTGGGCCTGGAGCTGCGCGTGTTCCAGAATGTCATTATGGTGCAATGGTTGTTCAATCATCGCCATTGCATAACGGTCCCATTCCTTGAATGTTGAAAGTGAGTCCAGTGAGTATCCACCGTTGCAATCCACATGGAATGCCAGATCTGAAAATGCCTTTCGCACGGCACGTATCACCTCGGTATCATTGCCTGGCCGTACCTTCAATTTTACCCTTGGAAATCCAACGTCGATGGCTTGCGCGATGTGTGCAAGTAGATCATCAATCGAATCCATCACTTCGAAGTCGGCCCCGACTTGTACCTTGTGGCGTTCAGCACCAAGCAGTTCGTGAAGCGGCTTGTGTTGCTTGACCGATTCAAGTGCCCAGAAGCAATGGTCAATCGCCGCCTTGGCAAAAGGGTTGCCCCGAAATGCCGAAAGGTGATTGATGACTGAAGCTGTATTATCAAAATCCTTGCCAATGACGTGTGGCCCGAAGATATCCCGCAAATTAAAGAAAACCGACGTGGATGATTCGGGGCAGAAGATCGGGTGATCAAATGGGGTCGACTCCACCCAGACATCAGCGCCCTCGGAACAAGCATTAACGAGCACGCCACCCACCGTACCATGGTCACCATAAGCTGTCCGCCATGGTCTTATCAGTGGCAGGCTGACCTGAACGATCTTTAACCGATCAAGTCTCAATGCGACGTGTTTCCCTTGTTCGGTATTTGGACCCTGCCATGATCATCCCCTGTCAATCACCGAACACGGGAAGCGGTTGTTGCGACATATCAATCCGAACAGTTTTTAGTCGCATGTGATCATGCAGCCCTTCAACACCGCGTTCGACACCAATACCACTTTTCTTCCACCCAAGAAACGGTGAGTTTAACGCCAAGCCATTGAACGTGTTAATCCAGACCGTTCCAGCCTCGAGACGGCGAGCGGCGTAATGTGCCTTGACAAGGTCACGTGTGCAGACACCGGCCGCTAGGCCGTAGGTCGAGTCATTGGCAATGGCGATTGCCTCATCTAGATCTTCAAAGCCAATGCAG
>CAUZIY010000160.1:0-7080 GCA_963579995.1 Phycisphaerae bacterium | reverse complement strand
GACCGGAAGGCATCATTGAATTTGCTGGTTAATGATTCAAACATTGGTTTAACTCATACCGAGCATCGCATCGTAGATCAAAATAAACGCCATGAAAAGGTGCCTTGATAGATGACCTTTGACCATCAACACCAACACCTCAGCAATGATAAAAATGCAGTACGGTTGATCCATATCGATGGCTTGATGCCAAATCGTAACGCCCTAACACCAACGGCTCGGTCTGATCATCAGTCCTCAGCATAAGAACACAGGGGCTTGCCGTCACCGCAAGAAGGCTATCCAGAAGATTTACCAACCGGGGCCGCCGTATTGGATCCGCCGACATCCTGTACGGTGGATCACAGAATATCAAGCCAACCTTCGCCAACTGCCCACCGGGGATCAGATCTAACCAAGTCGCGGATAAAACATCCACGCCGAGCACCGTAGCCTGGTCTTCAGCCTTCAGGAGGGCTACATTTTTGCACAATCGGCCCCTGGCATCTCGGTCAAGTTCCACGAACGTACAGTGTGCTGCACCGCGAGATACCGCCTCCAGACCAAGACTGCCGGTCCCACTGAACAAATCAACCACTGTCACCGCTTCCTCCCCGTCACCTTCAAATAATGCCATGGACCAAAGACGGTCGAATAGGCTTTGCTTGACCCGATCAATCATCGGGCGCGTGGTCTTCCAGTCCTTGGGGCCGAGCAATTTCCGACTGCGATGGAATCCGCCGATGATACGCATTGGTGTATTGAACCATCACCACGGACAATTGCAAAGGCTCGCTGGCTCGATACAGATGCATGCTGTACATTGGCAAAATGGCCCGCAAATACAAGAAAAAGAAACGTGGCACCAAGGCTAGCTGTGCCGACCGATACGACCTCTACCTGCAAGCAGTACAGGCCCCCGAACACGAGGTGCCATTCTTCGACCGCGTCTTTCGCAAGGCCTACGGCCGACCAGCCAGTATCCTGAGGGAAGACTTTTGCGGCACCTTTACCGTATGTTGCCAGTGGGTCAAGGGACGACCAAATCGCCATGCAATCGGCGTAGATCTTGACCCTGAACCTCTGGCTTGGGGGATCAAGCACAACCTCGACAAGCTTAAACCAGCTGAACGCACCCGCATTGAGTTGCTTCAGGCTGATGTACGCGGCAACCAAGGTCGCCGGGCAGACGTGCTGGCGGCCCAGAATTTCTCCTTCTGGATCTTCAAAACACGTGACGAACTGGCACGCTACTTTTCAGCAGCCCACAAGAACCTTCGTCGACAAGGTATCCTTGTGCTCGACATGATGGGAGGATCCGAATCCATCGAGGAGGACCGCCACGACGAAACTGAACACGAAGACTTCACCTATATCTGGGACCAGGCACGATTTGACCCAATCACCCATGACTGCACCTTTTTCATTCATTTCAAGTTTCCCGATGGCAGCGAGCTCCCCAAGGCCTTCCGCTATGATTGGCGATTCTGGACACTACCCGAGGTCCGGGAAATATTACTTGAAACCGGCTTCAAGCATGTTGACGTGTACTGGGAAGGAACTGATCCAGACACAGGCGAGGGAAACGATGTGTTCCGTGTACGCAATCATGCGCCCAGTGAACCGGCGTGGATCTGCTATGTGGTGGCGCGTAAATAGCTTGCGATACACCAATACCACAAAACCGACGCAAAACGGCGCCAAGTGACAATGAAATTTCAAGCACCGAAAGGCACCAGAGACTTTTACCCCAAACAGATGGCGTGGCAGAATTTTCTGTTTGATGCCTGGCGGCGGGTATCCATTCGAAATGGATTCGAGCAAATCGACGGACCGGTCATCGAGTTGCTCGATCTTTATCAGGTCAAAAGTGGCGGAGAAATGGTCGGCCAGGCATTTCGTGTGCGGCACCCGGAAACTGAAGACGAACAATTCGCAATACGCCCTGAGTTCACGCCAACCCTAGCAAGAATGGTTGCCGAACAGGCGAACACCCTACCCAAGCCTATCAAGTGGTTTTCGATTCCCAACGTCTGCCGCGCAGAGCGGCCCCAACGTGGGCGACTTCGTGAACATTGGCAGTGGAACCTGGATATTATCGGCCTCGATTCAATGACCGCTGACGCCGAAGCGATCTTTGCCGCCGTCGACCTCATGCAGGAACTTGGCCTTCGCCCAGAACACGTTCGTGTCAAGATCAGTCACCGCCAAACCATCGGCCATATACTGAGGAAACTGGGAGTCGCCGACGATAAGATGGTGAACGCATTTGAACTACTTGACAAGCGAGACAAGATCGATGCCCAAGCATTTAGTCAAGGAGCTGTTGAACTGGGACTGGATGGGGATCGACTGGATCGCTTCGATCAGACATGCCGCATGAAATATGCTGCGGGGCAGTTACACCTGTTGCGACAACAGATCGGTATCAAAGAAGATCTTGAAGACCTTGAGGATCTGGATGAGAAATTGACGGCTTTTGGTATTGCGCCATGGTGTGAATACGACCTTGGCATCGTGCGCGGGTTTGCATATTACACCGGCACGGTGTTTGAAATCCATGAAACCAGCGGTGCTGAACGAGCGATTGCCGGTGGCGGACGTTATGACAACCTTATCGATCTGTTTGGTGGCCCCAGGATGTCAGCCGTCGGCTTCGGCATGGGTGATGTTGTCATCTCGCTCGTGCTGGCAGACAAAGGGCTGAAACCTGAAGATGTCAGCCCGCGACCTCATGCATTCATCATTGCCGAGGGCACCGACATGGCTGGGCACGTGACCCAGTTGGCCGGACAACTACGCAAACAGGGGCTGCACATTCGATTCAGCTACAAGTCGACCCGGAATATGGGCAAGCTGCTTAAGGAAGCCGATGCCGCCCATGCCCGTTATGCCGTGATTATCAACGAACAAATTCAACAAAACGTGGTAAACCTCAAAGACCTTGACAGCGGAACCCAATCCCAAGTCAATGCCAGCCAACTCCCTGATCTGCTGCAGGCCAACAGCACAGGGTGAAGGCTGGCCCAACCGGACCTATTGCCCCCGGAAAAACGGGCATAACCCTCGCCGTCTCCCCCTTCACCCCGGAGCCAAACTCTGGCATACATCGGTAAAACCGGTATAATCATGACCGAATGATCATTAATTTTCATGCAATCCGTCGGCATCATCATTACCCATACGATCCGGTAGGGCCGATGTGATCCCACGAACTCAAAGCCCTGCCCACCGGCAGGGCTTTTTTTGTTGCGATGAGTAGATCTAAGGAACCGAATCGAGACAAGACATGAACCAGACCACCAATAACGCCAAAAGCTATAGAAAGACGCTGAATCTACCCAAAACGTCTTTTGCAATGAAGGCCCAGCTTGTTCAGCATGAGCCGGCTACACTTAAAAAGTGGCAGTCAGAGAACCTTTATGAACGGATCCGTAAAGCACGATCTGGCGCACCGAAATATGTTTTTCACGACGGACCGCCATATGCCAATGGAAAGATCCATCTGGGACATTTGCTCAACAAGGTCCTTAAAGATCTCGTTGTACGC
The DNA here is from genome assembly GCA_963579995.1 of Phycisphaerae bacterium. Classification (GTDB taxonomy): domain Bacteria; phylum Planctomycetota; class Phycisphaerae; order Phycisphaerales; family Phycisphaeraceae; genus UBA6626. The sequence continues at coordinate 3,551 of CAUZIY010000160.1, read as the reverse complement.
ACCAAGACAATGGCTGGCTTCGACTGCCCATACATCCCCGGATGGGATTGCCACGGATTGCCGATTGAACACAAGGTCATGCAAAATCTTGGTGACAAAGCCAAAAACATGGCGCCACCACAGATCCGAAAACGCTGCCAGGACGATGCTCGTAAATACGTCAAACTCCAAGCCAGCCAAATGCAACGGCTGCTTACCCTTGCAGACTACGCGCAACCCTATCTGACAATGGCGCCACAATACGAAGCTGCGGTACTGGAAGTCTTTGCGGATCTGGTCGGACAGGGTCTGGTCTACCGTGATCTTAAGCCCGTACACTGGTCAATTACCAACCAGACGGCATTGGCTGAAGCAGAGCTTGAATACGAGGACACAGAGGACACGAGTGTCTATGTTCTTTTCGAACTGACGGATCATCACTCATTACCCGGTGCCCTTGCTGCTCCAGAAGATGAACCTGTTTATTTGATGATCTGGACCACCACACCATGGACATTACCGGCGAACCTGGCGATCGCGGTTCACGAATCCCTTGATTACGATTTATACCAGGCAAATCATCAGAACCGCTCACTGAATGTAATTGTGGCTTCTGGACTAGCCGATCGTGCCCTTGGCTCTGACCGAGTTGACGGCCAGCCTGTACAACTGGGAAGTTGCAAAGGCGCACAATTATGTGGACTGGTCTACCGCCATCCCTTTATCGATCGCACCGGGCAAACGGTCCTGGCCCCTTATGTGACGCTTGAAGAAGGAACGGGATTGGTACATACCGCGCCGGGACACGGGCTTGAAGATTACCAGACCGCGATCAAGGAGGGGCTTGAGGTCTACTGTCCTGTGCAGGATGACGGCACTTTTGATCAAAGCGTGCCGCCATGGCTGGTTGGCGTTGACGTGTGGTCCGCCAACAAACTTGTAATCGACCAGTTAAATCAGTCTGGTCACTTGTTTTTTGATCATCCCTTTACCCACAGCTATCCCCACGATTGGCGGTCTAAAACTCCGGTCATTTTCCGTGCAACAGAACAATGGTTCATGCGGGTTGACAGTACCACTGCCAACCGCGACCAATCTTTGCGCCAAGCTGCAATAAATGCGACCGAGTCACAGATCCGATTCATTCCACAATGGGGACAGAACCGAATGCGTGGCATGTTGGAATCACGACCGGACTGGTGCCTCAGCCGCCAGCGATCATGGGGACTTCCCATCCCCGCATTCTTCGCATCTGACAGTGAAACATCCCTGCTGACAGCCGCATCCGTCCGGTCGGTTGCCGCAAAAGTGCGACAACACGGATCTGATTATTGGTTCTCGGCAACTCCAGATGACCTGCTGGCAGATTATGACCCGAAGATTGATCCGGATCTTTCCGAGGACCATCGTGCTATTTTTAGCAACCCGGCAACTGAGTTACGCAAATCATCTGACATTTTCGATGTTTGGTTTGAGTCTGGTTCATCGTGGAATGCCGTACTTCGCCAACGCCAACACTCATTCCCGGCGGATCTATACCTGGAAGGATCAGACCAACATCGCGGCTGGTTTCAACTCTCGTTGCTACCCGCCTTAGGTGTCACTGGTGAAAGTCCCTTTCGGACCGTCCTGACGCACGGGTTTATGGTTGATAAAGATTCCCGAAAGATGTCAAAATCACTGGGTAATGCATTAGATGTTGATGAACTTCTCGAAAATTTCGGAGCCGATGTCTGCCGCTGGTGGGTTGCCTCGATCAATACTGACAATGACATCAAAGTTGACATTGACTTCTTCAAGGTTGCGGGTGATGAATATCGGAAACTGCGTAATACAATTCGCTTCATGCTTGGCAACCTTGCCGACTATGATCATGAGCAACACCGCCATACGTTCACCGACTCGGATGCCACAAGTGTAGATGCATGGGCATTAGACACCCTGGCCGAATTGATCCTGAACGTCCGCCAACATTTCGACGGACTTGTCTTCAGCAAGGCCAGGGAGGCTATATTTCACTTCTGCAATGAAACGATGTCAGCTATTTACCTCATGGCAGTGAAAGATAGGCTCTATTGCGACCGCGTAGATAGTCATCGACGAAGGCGGACACAAACTGCAATATATACGATCACCGACGCGTTGATTCGCCTGTGCGCTGCCATTGTACCTCACACATCTGAAGAAGCCTGGCAGGCGTTGCACGGTACGGATTCGGACAGTGTCCACCTGCATCTGTTACCAGATCCACCTGAATACAGGATCGATGATGCATGGCAACATGTATTCGCCAATCGTGATAACTGGCTAAAATCCATTGAGGACGCACGCCAGCAGTTGGGAATCGACAACCCGCTTGACTGTGCGTTGGTGCTGGCAGCAGATGAACAATTGGCTCGTCTAGATCTAATTGATCTTGCCGACCTCTGCGGGATCAGCCAGCTAGAACTCCGTGATGAGTTTCCCCAGGCAACCATCCGTGATCTAAGATCCGAGCCTCGCTGCGATCGATCATGGAAGCGTGACGGAACTGTCAAACTCCGCAGTGACGATGGCTGGTTATCGGACCGAGACGCCGCGGCCGTTGGTATTGAATAGCGGACTAATTACAAACAAATCCAAGGTCACATCTAGCCGATTTAATGAATGGGCCATCGATCCTATCGACAGAGGAGATCAATGCCAATGGACCTGGAGATACGGGAATTTCGAGCCAGTGATCAAGAGCAAGCCCGTTCGCTGCTATTGGACAATGGACATGCTGAGGGTGACTTGGATCATCTGAACCTGCTTATGAATCGGCCAGGTAACTTGAGCATTGTAGCGTCACAGCAGGGCAGGATTATCGGTGCCATCCTCGGGAACAAAGTTGGTCGTTTTGTTGAATACTTCGTACTGACTGCGACCCGGGATGATGAAACCAAGCTTGCGCAGATGATGCTTGACAAAGCCCTGCTCAAGCTCCTGGCGACCGGTATGACCAAGTGCAGGATCACAACCCCAGGAACTGTCCGCCAGTCATTCTGGGAATCAGTTCGCTGGCAGTCTGACTCCGATTAATCAATTCCGGGCCGTACCCACTCAGCCATGTCATGAACGTTGCGTGAAGGCAACAAAACACTTAATACGTGATGAATAATTGACGATGGAACGCAATGGATGTCGCACCAGAACGACAATCTGTCGCCGCAATTGTCACCTGAGGTAACCGGGGGAACAAAGGCGGTATACACCAAGCAGGGGCAACCACTGCCGGATGCCCTAACCCACGAATTAGCAAATCTAGTTGATGCCGGCTTACGGCATATTGGACTGATACTGTCCCAATTAAGGGAACCGGAGATCCGCGATCAGGACACCAAACCCGTCCCAAGAACCCTAATTGACAGACTGGAAACTGTAAGTCACGCCATGTTACAAATGGCAAACTTGCTGCACCAGTCCAGGCAACCCAATATCCTGGCAACTTGCCGCACCCATGCCCGCAACCACCTGGGAGACCTGATCAAGCATTTGGTGCAACTTATTTCTCCTGAAGCCCAGGAGACAGATATTGATATCCAAATCAATCT
>CAUZIY010000159.1:0-7097 GCA_963579995.1 Phycisphaerae bacterium | reverse complement strand
GCTTTGCTTTTCCATTGATCCATCTCAATGTTCGCCGGGTTTGCACAAGGTCAAAATAATTCTCCACCAGCGTCATCCACAATTGGCTTGTGATCTGGTCCTTACAGACGTGGAACTTGTGGTTCGGTACGCTGATATGGCTGATAAGGATAAATCTAATGGCTAAACACAAGGTTGCTATTGTCGGTTGCGGTCGTATGGGACAAATTTATGCTCAGGCATACAGCACGTTTCCCGATACCGAAATTGTCGCGATTGCTGAAGCCAATCCCCAGCGACTGCAGGTCTTGGGTGAGCGTTTTTCAGTCACTGCACTTTATCCGCACGTCAATGCGTTGCTGAACGACATTGTGCCGGACATCGTTGCTATTGTGACGCCGTCCAAATACATGAAGGATGCGGTGATCGCCTGCGCCGAGGCAGGTGTCAAGGGGGTATCCACCGACAAGCCGTTGGCCGCAAGGCTGTCGGACGCCGACGAGATGGTGCGTGTATGTCAGCAGCGTGGGGTGGTGTATGGCGGAGGGAATCTCCAGCGGGCCATGCACGAGGTCCAGGAAGCGGCCCGGCGATTGCACGAAGGCCAGTTCGGTCCGATGGTTGGCGCTGCAGTGCATGGCTTTGGCAGTGAGATTTCCGGTGGTGGATGCCAGCATATTTCTGTCCTGCGGCTGTTCACCGGGTCGGAAGTCGATCAGGTTATTGCCTGGGGTATGCCACCCGAGGCCATGGAAAGGGATGATGACGAGGGATTGATTGTCAACGGTATTTTTAAGATGAGTAATGGCATGGACTGCCCCGTTTACGGTACAGGTACAGAGGAGTCGGGCCAGGGAATAGATGTCTGGACGGATACGACCCTGATCCGGTGGAATTGGGCGCCGCCGCAGATCTTCCAGGGTTTTGACGCGGGCGGTAAACGAGTACCCATTGAACCGCATTACCAACCGTACCAATGGAGCGAATTTGAGTATTTGACAGGGTCCATCCGCTCGTTCCTGGCGGCCGTGGAAACGGGCAGCAAGTTGTGGATTTCAGGCCACGACCTCCGCCAGGCGTTGGAGGTGGCCATCGCTTGCAAACTTTCGGCACAGTTGGGCAGTGTCACGGTCAAATTGCCGTTGGAGGATCGGTCGCTAGCCCTGTATCCTCGCTCCTATCGCTGGGTAGGTGGCGATGAAGATGGCAGCCCACAGGCTATTGAAGAGGCCGCTGGCAGGGAGCGAAGTTCGTGATCGGGCAGGCAGGTATTGGCTCCCGGTTTTTCAAGGTTATAAATCAGGTAAACTTGGTCTGACGGCTCAGATAGGACCTCAACCCACAAAGGAATCTTCTTATGGCATCGGTAAAATTGACCATGATCGGTCACGCATCTTTTCGGTTTATTTCTGAAAAAGGGACAACCATCTATTTCGATCCATGGTTCAACGGTAATCCGACGACACGCATGAAAATGGGTCAAGCCAAGAAGGCGGATATTGTCATTGCTACGCACGGTCATTACGACCATGTCGGCGATTCCTTCGAGCTGTGCAAGCAGACACGTGCCAAGTTTGTTGGCAACTATGAGATGTGTCTGGTTGCCGAGGCAAACGGCCTGAAACTGGGGACTCGGGCAATTCCCATGAACCCCGGAGGCACTCTCAAGATTAAGGACGTGACCCTGACAATGACGCAGGTGTTCCATTCAATGTCAATGTCTCCATTTTTGGCTAAGGGGGAAGCTCCGGAAAATGGCTACTTCCATCCTGACGGTGGAGCCTGTGGGTTCGTACTGGCGTTTGATAACGGCGTGACCATTTATGATTCCTCTGATACCTGTCTATTTAGTGACATGCAGTTGATAGGTCAGATACACGGCCCACAAATTGCCATCTTGCCGGTTGGTGGCGTGTATACCATGGGGGTGCGGGAAGCCGCACGAGCGGCGAGCTTTATCCGCCCTGAAATCGTAATACCTTGCCATTATGGCAAGGCAGTCGGCCAGCCGGCTGATATTGGCAAGTTGAGTAGAGAGGTGGAGTTCCTGTCAGCCAACACCGAGGTAGTGCCTTTGCGGGCAGGCCAGTCACTTACCTATAACAGCAGCAGTTACAAGGTTAGCCGTTAGTTCGCCCCGAGGTAAAATCAATTTACTGAAATATTAGAAAGTTGAAGAACAATGCGCATTACGGATATTGAACTTCACCCTGTCGTGATTCCATATCGCAAGTTCAATGCAGAAAACCTGTTCCGCTACCACGGTGTCATTTTGCAGGAACGGGTTATTTACGTTGTCAAGACCGATACCGGGCTCGAAGGTCTCGGTGAAGGCGGTTCGATGCCCAACGCCGACGCATTGCGTGAGCAGTATGTTGGCACCAGCCCATTTGACTGGGTCAACAACGGCCAAGGCGAGACGCCGTTGCCGATGAATATGGCGACGTACGATCTGATGGGCAAACACCTGAATGAACCGGCGTGGAAACTGCTTGGCGAAAAATTGCGGTCTTGGATTCCCATTTGTTACTGGGCAGTATCCCTGGAGCCAGAAGCCATGGCCCAAGAAGTGCTTGAGGCAGCGAGACTCGGGTATCACTGGCTCAAGTATCACACTGGTGAAGTGCAAAATGTCGTCGACCAATCACAGGCCATGCAGGCCGTGGCGCCGCACGGCTTCAAGGTTCACTACGACTTCAACATCAATTCCAATTTCTACACGATGTGCGAGGTCGTCATGGAACTGGCTCGCTTCCCGGTAGCGGGCCGGATTGAAGACGCGCTGGTCTCGGAAGATCATGGCAATTACCGGCTTCTCCGAGAGAAAAGTAAATTGCCGATCATCATTCACAAGGGCGGTCCGGATGTGATGTTCAAGGGGCTTTGCGACGGTTACATGCTCGGTCATGGGCCGCTGAATATGGCCATGCATACGGCGTCCATCGCAGAGTTGACCCAAACGCCGGTCATGTACCAGAATGCCGGGGGCGCCATCAACCAGTCTTGGCTGGCTCACTTGGTGGCCGTGGTACGCAATGCCACGATCGATCACGTCAGCCTCTGCCATCTGTACGATGATGACGTGACCAAGGAAACCATGCCTGTGGTTGGTGGTTGCGTTCAAGTACCGGAGGGCCCCGGTTTGGGCATAAGCCTGGATCGAGAGAAGTTAGAACGGTATAAAGCGGCACCGAAACCACCGTACGAACGGTTTCTGGTTTGTGTGCGTTACCATAGTGGCCTGGACGTCTATGTTCGCCATAACCCCAACTTGTTAGGTTGTCATGACAACCTGCGATTTGTTGATCGACTTCTTAAACTGGATGCGCCCGGGCACCAGCCTGCATATGACAGTCCGGTGATTAGTGAGTTCTGGGATCCGAAGGACAATCCCGCAGAATTTGAAAAAATCTGGAAACAGACCGAGTCCGGTCCTGTCTGGGTTCAACAAGGAAATGGAGCGTGAAGAAGCCCGGCATCAGCGAACAGTATTCCAGGAATTCGTCGAGAAGATCGAACAGGAAAAGGGCATTGGAGTTGATGAAAAGTGGGAGCATTATTCAGATTGGCCGGACCCGTTGGCTTGGTGGAAAACAGGTTCCTGACTCTTTGGGATAGTAAAGAAGATGAAAAAATTATCAGCTGGTCCACTGCACTACGAGTTCAATCGCCTGCATGAAGTTCGGCTTCGCATTGATTCCGGCGAGAAGGTTGAAATTGAAACTGAAGATGCCTTTACGGGCCAGATTCGTAGCAATGATGACCGCCGCGATAAATTGCAGATGCCCAACAGCAATCCCCTGACGGGTCCGATTTGGATAGAAGGCGCCCAGCCAGGCGATTGCCTTGCCGTTAGAATTGAAAAAATCGAGCCGTTGATCGGCCAATGCTCTACACGCACCGCGGCGCCGGGGATGCTCACGGAATGGTTGGGTGAGGATTGCCCACACGGTACGCACGTTTGTCCCATCAGCGAGGGGCAGGTGCACTGGAGTGACAACCTCAAGATCCCTTACACGCCGATGTTCGGGTGCATTGGCACGGCGCCGGCTAATGGGGCGCCGACAACTATTCCAGCTGGCGTGCATGGAGGCAATTTGGATATCCGTGAAACCGCGCCGGGTAATACGGTTTTCCTGCCTGTTTTTGTCGAGGGTGCGTATCTTTACCTCGGTGACGTACACGCCGCCATGGGCGCCGGTGAGCTTTCCGCCGCAGGATTGGAAATGCCCGCACGGTCATTGATTGCCGTTGATCTTCTCAAGGGCAGGGCGATACCCGCACCTCGCATTGAAACACCTGACGAGATATTGACTATTGCTACCGGCACGCCCATGGAGCGGGCAATAGCCCAGGCATTTGCGTGGCTGATCTTGTGGATGGAAAGTGATTACGGATGGAACAGGTGGAAGGCCTATGACATTCTCACGCACGTCAGTGAGATTTCTGTTGGCTACTACGCCATTGGAACGGTGGCGGTGAAAATCTCCAAAAGCCACCTAAATGCCCGGTGACGCTCTGCTAGTCACTGGGAAAGATCGTGTATCAGCTTGCCGTCCTTGAACATTTTGCCCGTGTCGAAGCCATACCTGGCCCGAAATCCGATCAGCTTTTCTGCCGATTCGGTGTCGTATGACTTGCTGACGTTTGCACCTGAGATGATGCACCGAGCCCACTGCACATCTTTCTTTTCCAGTGCCATGCGTACTGCGCGTACCGCATCTTCCACATGCACCCTCGATGCCGGATAATCGGAACTGTTATAGTCCGTGTGCAACATTTCGTGCCACTGGTGGGGAAACGTTACGCTGTTGAAGCGTACTACCACCGTGGAAAGTCCCACGACAAGTGCGTAGTGGCGACACAATTCCTCGGCCAGCCACTTGACCGTGCCGTAGTGTTCATTTGAAAGTTGCTCGTCTTCTGTGTGCAGCATCTGGCCAGTATCAGGAAGCCGCTTGTTGTGCGAATTGATGCTGGAGGTATAGACAAACCGACGTATGCCATTTTCCTTGGCCGCATGCAGAAGCATGTCCGTACCCTTGATGCCGATGTCAACGTCGTCCTGAATGTATTGGTGGTATGGTTGTCTTTCCACATTGATAGGGTGATGGATCGCCAGGTGGGCGACGGCATCCATGCCTTTTACGGCACGTTGCACTGTTGGCCAGTCAGTAACACTGCCCTGCATGGTTTCTGCTTGTGAAAAATCAATCGGATTTGCGTCCAGGAGCCGAAGTTCATGGTCCTTGGCCAAGTCGTGATAAAGTTTTGTACCCACTTGACCGGCAGCGCCCGTCACCAGGATTTTCATGAGTTACTCCTATTAAAGCCGTTTCTGCCGCCTGGAATAAAACATGTTCGTGTCCATCCATGGATGGAATTATTTTCAATACCAAGTTTTACAGGGTTGACACAATTAGTCTGCGATATGATGTCGTGTCACCATATTTATCTGCGATAGGCACGACGCTGGAGATTTTATTGGTTTTATTATGTACTTGCGTATTCGTAAGGCCCCAAGTCCGAGTCGTGGCCTCGGTGAAAATTCTTGCCCATCAGGTACTTGATTTCCATCTCGACGTCCCGGACAAACACGTCAGTCTCAGCCACCTGTTCATCCTTGTCTAGGAGTGTGATTTCGAGACTGTTGGTTCGTCCCTGTCTTGGCCAGTATTGGCTGTCGAGTCGATAAATGAACCAGTAACTCGAACCAACGCGGTAGCGAGGAGCCCTCATTCGATAAAGTCCATTAATCTTGCGAAGCAGTTGGTCAGGAAGTTCCTTGCCATTGAAACGAAATCGCAGTTTGCTTATTTCGTTGATGTTCATGATTCGCACGCGAAGCAGCACTTCATGCACTCGGCCAGTCTTGTCCCAGTAGGGCAGGTCGTCGGCGATGGCCATGTTCACGCTTACCGGTTTGCCGAGGTGCAAGGTTGCTGGCAGCGACATGGTTGTCCCCGGGTCCAGCGTCGGTTGGGCAAACCGGCCGGAGGTGGTGGTCAGGTAATAGTGTTTATCCTTGGGGGCCATGATGTCCGGATGCGGTATTTCCCGAAGTTTCTCGTAAAAATCTGCGTCATACGGCCAACTCGTGAACCACTGCGCCAGGTAAAGTCCATCGATGTCTTGTGCCCAGTAGTTGCATGCGGTGGCCCGCATGATGGCTGTGGTCGCATTGCTGAGTCGGTCGGAGTCCAATTCGTCATGGATGGATGCGTGCACACGACAGGGCGAACCCTTCGCTGCTTCGACCAGTGGCTCCAGGTCGTTCATCTGGTCGATCAGTGCAGTTTTCTCGTGCGTGCTGGCGATCAGCACGTCCACGATCTCCTGCTTGATCCACTGACGCACGTCCATCCCCACGGCGTGGCAACCTTCGATACTGGCCGGGACACGGATCGCCAGTTCGCGGTCTTGTCCGCTGTTCTTGACCAAATCGTAAACCTGGCCTACCCAATCGGTCATGATGGCACGGCCTGCCTGGACCTGGTCCGGATGGAAATAGTCAGGGCAGTAGTTGAGCTGCAATTCAAAACCGTCAACGGGATAGTTATTGAGCGTTTCCTCGATGATGGCCAACCGTTCCTTGCGGACCTCGTCGTGCTTGAAGTCCAAGCATAGGTTGCCGCTAAAGTCCTCGGGCAGGTCGCCCTTGGCACCGATGGCCAGGTGCGGGTGATCAAACCAGAAATCCGAGCACCTCATGTCCTGGTCACGCTGGCCGATCGGTTGCTGGACCAGTAGCGTCGGGTACAACAGCATTCCTTTTTCATGTGCACGGTCTATTACAATACGCAGCGGGTCTTCACCTTGATCAATCAGGTGCACCGCATTGCGGTGGGCGCGGTGAAAGACTTCGTGTTTCCATGCACTGACGTTATGTCCCCATAGTTCACCGACCTTGGTGTCGTGGAGCATGGTCCGCCCGTCACCCAGGCAGAACATGATCGCCTCGACAGGCGTGCCCGCCAGTTCATCGATCGCCTGTTCATATTGCTGCTTGTGTATGGGCGGTTCATACATGTAGATAAGCGGATGACGCCCGTCGTGATAAAACATGATGCGTGGCTTGGCCATGAGTGGCCCCCTGTATTTGGCAAGTTGTTGCCATC
>CAUZIY010000158.1:0-7121 GCA_963579995.1 Phycisphaerae bacterium | reverse complement strand
CAGCCTTTAGGGCCGCGGGGCTGAAAAAAGCCGGCAATGACCTACTTTCCCGCTGAGGCAGTATCATCGGCGCGGCGGGCTTAACTGCTGAGTTCGGGATGGGATCAGGTGTGGCCCCGCTGCTGTGGTCACCGGCAAGCGATTATCTCAGCCGACGCCAAGACAACCGTCCTTTTACATATGACAGGTCGAATATCGAATATTTTTAGCGACAACTAACCACTTACCCTGCTCTTCACAGGATGAAGCAAGCATGCCCGAAACATCGCTAGTCAGTAACACCATCCATCGTTGCTATCCAAGATGCATAATCACCAACTCAACCCCATTGCCATTGAATGGCTCGATCCAGGGTCGGTGTGGTTAAGCAATCGACCGTTAGTACCGCTCACCTGAGGGCATCTCAACCCTTACAGCTGCGGCCTATCAACCCGGTAGTCTTCCGGGGGTCTCTCTCCCGATAAATCGGGACTGCAAACCTTATCTTGAGGGGGGCTTCCCGCTTAGATGCTTTCAGCGGTTATCCCTGCCGAACTTAGCTACCCAGCGATGGACCTAGCGGTCCAACTGGCGCACCAGGGGTTCGTACTTCCAAGTCCTCTCGTACTAAAGAAGAATCCTCGCAAGTTTGCTGCGCCCACGGCAGATAGGGACCGACCTGGCTCACGCCGGTCTGAACCCAGCTCGCGTACCACTTTAATGGCTGAACAAGCCAACCCTTGGGACCGCCTACAGCCCCAGGATGTGATGAGCCGACATCGAGGTGCCAAACCGCATCGCCGCTATGGACGCTCGGATGCGATCAGCCTGTTATCCCCGGGGTACCTTTTATCCGTTGAGCGACGACCCTTCCACTCGGGATCGCCGGATCACTAGAGCCCACTTTCGTGACTGCTCGACGTGTATGTCTTGCAGTAAAGCCGGCTTATGCTCTTGCACTCGACACGCGATTTCCAACCGCGCTGAGCCGACCTTTGCACTCCTCCGTTACTCTTTTGGAGGAGACCGCCCCAGTCAAACTACCCAGCTAACATGGTCCTTCGTCCGGATTCACGGAACAAAGTTAGGTCACAAGGATATCCAGGGTGGTATTTCACCGATGGCTCAGCCCTAGCCGGAACCAGGACTTCAAAGCCTCCCACCTATGCTACGCAGAATATACTCGTGGCCAATACCAGCCTATAGTAAAGGTCCACGGGGTCTTTCCGTCTTGCCGCGGGTACGCGGTATCTTCACCGCGTCTTCTATTTCACCGAGTCGGTTGTTGAGACAGTGCTCCAGTGGTTACGCCATTCATGCAGGTCGGAACTTACCCGACTAGGAACTTCGCTACCTTAGGACCGTCATAGTTACGGCCGCCGTTTACCGGTGCTTTAGTCGCAAGCTTCTCTAAGCGAACTCAGATAACCTGCTTCCTTAACATTCCGGCACCGAGCAGGCGTCACACTGTATACATCCTCTTGCGAGTTAGCACAGTGCTGTGTTTTTGATAAACAGTCCCCAGAGCCTCTTCTCTGCGCCCTGTCCGCCGAAACGAACGAGGGCCCCCTTATTGCGAACGTACGGGGTGATTTTGCCTAGTTCCTTAACAACCGTTCTCTCGAGCGCCTGAGGTTATTCACCACGCCTACCTGTGTCAGTTTTAGTACGGATTCATTGGGGATTCACAAACGCTATTTCTAGGAACCTCCTCCATAGGCTTCGTTAACCAGGAACTCGGCCTTGCGGCACGCACACATCTGACCGTGCGACCCATCTTGGAGATTCGTCACGTAAGCTTCTAACCCAACAAAGTGCAGGAATATTAACCTGCTATCCATCGGCTACGCCTTTCGGCCTCACCTTAGGGCCCGACTAACCCTGGGCGGATTTACCTTCCCCAGGAAACCTTAGGCTTTCGGCGAGCAGGATTTTCACCTGCTTTATCGTTACTCAAACCGGCATAATCACTTCCTGCCGCTCCACGAATCGTTACCAATTCGCTTCAACGCTGACAGGAACGCTCCTCTACCACCCGTGCAAGCACGGATTCGCAGCTTCGGTTCTCGCCTTATTCCCGATCATTATCGGCGCCAAAATCCTCGACCAGTGATCTGTTACGAACTCTTTAAATGGTGGCTGCTTCTAAGCCAACATCCTGGCTGTCACGGCATTTTGACTTCCTTAAGAACTAAGACAAGATTAGGGACCTTAGCTGGCGATCTGGGTTGTTTCCCTTTTGTCCACGAAGATTATCCCTCGCAGACTGACTCCCACGACAAGGGCTTGCGGTATTCGGAGTTTGGTTGGGTTGGGTAGCGGGTTAGGCCCCCAATCCCATTCAGTAGCTCTACCCCCACAAGCTGTAACGTGAGGCTAGCCCTAAAGCTATTTCGAGGAGAACGAGATATCTCTGAGTTTGATTAGACTTTTACTCCTCCCCACAGCTCATCCCATAACTTTTCAACGTTAACGGGTTCGGTCCTCCAGGAAGTATTACCTTCCCTTCAACCTGGCCATGGGTAGATCACTCAGTTTCGCGTCTAACCCCTGCGACTTAATCGCCCGATTAAGACTCGCTTTCGCTTCGGCTACGCCTGGGTAAGGCTTAACCTAGCCACAGAGGCTAACTCGCCGGCTCATTATGCAAAAGGCACGCCGTCATCCATCCGAAGACGGACTCCGACCGCTTGTAAGCGCGCGGTTTCAGGTTCTTTTAACTTCCCTTATCGGGGAACTTTTCAACATTCGATCAACCTACTGGTTCGCTATCGGTCGTCAAGTAGTATTTAGCCTTGGGGGGTGGACCCCCCAGCTTCACGTCGGGTTTCACGAGCCCGGCGCTACTCTGGTACGCCTAGACCAATCTTTCAAACCGCTACAGGACTATCACCTTCTTTGGTTGGGCTTTCACAGCCACATTCACGGTCCAATCAATCATGCCATATTGGCGCCCGCAACCCCGTCCCGAAGGACGGTTTGGGCAATCTTCCGATTTCGCTCGCCGCTACTGACGGAATCGAGGTTTCTTTATTTTCCTCTGGGTACTAAGATGTTTCAATTCCCCAGGTTAGCCTCCATACCCTATACATTCAGGCATGGATTTCCCGACAAGTCGGGAAGGGTTTCCCCATTCGGACATCCCAGGATCACAGCTTGGTTGCCAGCTCCTCTGGGCTTTTCGCAGGCTCCGACGTCCTTCATCGCCTCTTGACGCCAAGTCATCCACCGCACGCTCTTAATAGCTTAATCACACCGACCTATAGACCGAACACACCAGCAACTGCTCAAACCTTTTATTAAAACACATTGAACTGTGTTTTAATGTCAGCGTCAAACAATTGCAGTAAATTCAATCCGAGGTCAAATGATCCGCTGCCTGATCATCTCAGCACAGCGATCCACCATTGCATTACGCCTTAGTGGACAAGCACCTCAAATGCATCGACTTTCGGTGTCACTATAATTATAAGCGACAAATCGACCTATCAACTTGTCAAAGAACAATTCAGCAGAATACCCAAATCAACTTGATGTCTATGGGTAACGTTACTGAGTTTTACAATTCATATCCCGCAACTGGCTTCAATGCCTGCCACGAAAGGGGCAATCATAGTTCCGCACCCCGGCGTGTCAAATAACCCTCCACCTGGCGCCACTAACGCCGCCCCGATCCATGTTTATCGGACCAACTGGGCCCCTGTTCCGAATAAACACCAAACTAACATAATGCAAAATCATACAAAAGAAGATCGACCAGCAATCAAGCTACTCCCAGGCCCCACCGGGTCACCAGCAAGCATCCTTATCTATAATAACCCTTATTCCTGCGCCCAGGACGTCCCCGCAACCCACCCCACTTTCACCCTTTACCCAACCGATTGAGAACATTCCGGGTGATGGTGGCCACCGGTGAATCATCTCGATACAGTCCATGGCCCCATTCAATCGTCGCGGCATTAAAGATCGTCCCTTTAAATTCCGTTTCATTCACACCAATCGTGGCATAGGCATTCCCTTCGCCAACAACTTCGTCACGAACTTTGCGCCCGCTCGATTCGATCAATCCACTCACTGCGGCATCTGCCAAAGCAATGACCTTGTATTCTGGTGATACGCCATCACGCCCTGTATAACGAGGCTGCCCCTCGACAAATTCAAGCTCGGCCGCATCGCATTCCACGCCCACGATCGAATCTTCACGCCCAAATTCATCGCCGGATTTCAAATTAGTCCCCTCAAACGCCCAGTGGTCCGGGTCAACCACTCGGTAAAAGCCGAATTCAGATGACGATGGAGCGATAAACACTCCCGGTCTATCCGTCTTGGCGTGAACGAACGAGGTATACGAAATACCGATGGTCCGTTGACGTTGATTGTCAATGAATTCGAGAAAGGATGTTTCCGGCTTCTCTGAATTCGGCGGATCATGGTAGTGTGGCTTCGCGCAGAAAAGCTGGCTGCCACCACCACGCACCTCGACCAAACTACAAAAGGCATTGCCAGAAAACAACAACAGGTTTCCACCACGTCGCGTAAACTCCTGTAACTGCATGCATTCATTGATGCTGTTGTATTCATCGTGCCCAATCCGCATATTGGCGTTGTAAGCCTCAAGCAAACTTGGCTCAGTATCGTGATCGGCGTTTACACAGTAATCCACTCCGTAACCTTCCGCATCGAGCCATGAGGTCACAAACTGGTCCCAGATATAAAAGTTACCAAGAACGTTTGGCTGCAACGGCCTTTGGAAACTCACCAACTTAGCATGTTGGCGATCAGTAGAAATGTAGTCGTAGAAACTTTTACCGCCAACGTTGTTGTAGGCCGCATAGGTATTAGCAGCAAGCGTCAACAGAAGCGGCGCCTGTGGCGCGGCTGGACGTACTACAAAAATAATTTCACGCATCCCTTGCGCAGTAGCAAATGACGCAATGTAAACACCACTTTTCCAATCACGCGGAACCGCAAACGATGCCGTGGGCTTCCAGCCAAATCCATCCTGGTAACCCAATTCAGGCACCGGTTGAAGTTCCCCGCGTAACCCTTCAATCGTCTTCATGAGTTTCCGGCCGGCACCTTCATGAAACACAAACACATCGTAATAGGACCGCGAATTCGAGATGCATAATGTCACCAATTCACCCTGCCGCACACTCATGCGGTCAGCATACCCCCCTTCAGCAAGCTTCCAGTAAATCGTTGCGTCTTGCTCATGGTGAGCCCAGATATGTTCTCGCTTCATTTTATTTATCACCTTTGCCTTTCAAGTCTGATGGCCGAGCTAGTACCTGTTTCTTCATTGGATACTGACTTAAGTCCAGCCTAACAAATCCATATATACTGGCGAGATCAGGAAATACTCCAATCACGCCACCGTCTTTTTCTCGCTACAATCGTGAAAGTAATGATACACCACAGCCCCTTTCTCCGGAGGTTTCCCCCATGGAACAAACCAATGACACAAAACAGAAGTTGCCACAAACCTTCAAGGACTTTGTAGCGAAATATCCAGCACTGGGCCAAGCACACGAGCAAGTCGCAGAGACGGTCGCTTCCGCCGGCCCACTGGATGCCAAGACCTGCGCTCTGATTAAGATTGGCATATGCGTTGGCGCCAATTTGGAATCTGCCCTGCGTAGCCACGTCCGCCGGGCGATGCAACATGGTGCAAGTAAGGAGGATATTGAACAGGCAATCCTCCTGGGGATGAACACCGTGGGCTTTCCTACCACTGTCGCGGCATGGACGTGGGCACACCAGCAATTCGAACGCGGCAGCTAATGTCGCCCAAACACACACCCTATAAGACCACATCACCCCCACGGCACATGAAAATGACCAGGAACGAAGCGTCACAACTATTCACATCCAAGGATGTGGAATCTTACCATCGCGATGGATTTTATCTTGCAAGGGGCATGTTCTACCCACAGGAATTGGCTGCGTTGAAAAACCATATCGTGAAGTTGGTGTCGGCGGAGGATCCTCAACGGACCGCAAAAGGTATCCAGGTCTGGTTCGCTGATGAACTTGACTCGTCACTTCAACACTGGGTAGTCGATCAACGGATGGTCACTGCATTACAATCACTGGTTGGCCCCGATGTGGAATTTTTAAGCGCTAAAACCATCTTTAAGAACCCTCGTGTTTCATTCGCCTCGCCTTGGCATCAGGATTGGTTCTACTGGAAAGGTAGCCATAAAATCACGGCGTGGATTGCTCTTGACCAGGCGAACAAATCCAATGGGTGCCTGAAAGTGATCCCTGCCAGTCACCATTCCATTGCCCAAATGGTTGACATGAATGACAAAAAGACCTTTAAGAAACAAATAAAGAGTGAAGATGTGAAAGGTCGGCCCATCTTATGCCTGGAACTGGAACCGGGAGATGTCCTTTTTTTCCACGATCTTTTGGCCCATAGTTCGTATCCAAATACCAGCGGGCAGGACCGCTGGTCCTTCGCACCAACCTATCGCAATGCAGCGATCCCAGATGATTCAACCATATGGAAACAGTCCATGCTGCTGTGCGGATCAAGTATCAATCCAACCGCGCATACCTGAAATAATGATTATTGATACCCACAGATCTCCGAAACAAAATCTGGGGTTCACAGCATAGAGCTATACAAGATGACATTTCCGCCCCACCCAAGACTAGGTATCCCGCGCAATTCTTCGCCCATTCACAGACCACCTTGATCTAAATGACAACATGGTCTATGCAAAATCCGGCTTGGGCACATATTCAAAATGGCCGTACCGATCTTCACCACAAACCAGTACGGGCCGATCACAAAATGGGTGTTCTCCTGTCTTGACAGGACGTACCTCCGGGATGGAAAAGCGTACGGTCATCCCGCAACGCCTCCGCCGGGAGCCGTTTGGGTTTGATCCATGAATCAATTCACCATGATGCAATGACGCACTGCCCGCCTTGAGCACGAAATCCACAGCCGTTGACGCATCGAATTGCGCCAAATCAATCTCCTGATTTTGACCCAATATATTTCCCTGTTGCTCAGACTCGCGATGCGGCAACAAGCCCAGCCTGTGGCTGCCGGGAATTACGCGCATGCAACCATTTTCAACATCCGCATCATCAAGAGCAATCCATGCCGTAATTGCAAATGGGGGCTC
>CAUZIY010000157.1:0-7149 GCA_963579995.1 Phycisphaerae bacterium | reverse complement strand
TGGAAATGGGCGTAGTGCCGAAGCGTGGTGATATTTCGTACTGCCCGGATCCGTTGACCCCTCCAGAACCCGACACGACTGCAAGACGATCTGCAGTGCCATCGTCAAAGTCTTCGGAAAATGGGTATGTGAAATCGTCGGGAGGGATCACGGTTGGATCCATTTCATCCAGATACAGGTCATCGAACTGCACCGTTGCGCGCTTGGCGCCTAGTCCAACCGACCCGTCAAGTGACCGGTCAAAGTCATGGTCAACCATTTCCTGGCCATCCACGGCCAACGTGACCTTCCCGTGATCCAGGACCAGTTCAAGATCGTAGGGCGTATCAAGGTCAACATTACTTTCAACCCGCGCATCTACCACCCATTGTGAAGCGTTCACATGACCGATTCGCCATTCATTTTTTCCTTCCCAACCACCGGCAAACTTGAAATCATCAACCGCCTGGTAATCAAAGATCAGCACGCCGTGATAGAAGCCCATGCCTTCGCCTGGAATTGTCATGGCCGCGGTCATGGTCAGTTGATCTGGTGCTGTATCTCCAAGGGAGACCATGGAAATGGGCGTAGTGCCGAAGCGTGGTGATATTTCGTACTGCCCGGATCCGTTGACCCCTCCAGAACCCGACACGACTGCAAGACGATCTGCAGTGCCATCGTCAAAGTCTTCGGAAAATGGGTACGTAATCGTTGCGTCTGGATCATATTCATAGATCGTGACATTCCTGAACACGCTTTCTGCAGAAGGTTGAGGTACATCATGGTCATTGACGAAGGTCATATAGTCCATCGTCCCGGAAAAAAATGAGCCGACTGGGATCGTATAGTGCTTGTTCTCTGGCGCTACGTCATAGTCATTGAAGTCATTGTGCGCCTGGTCAGACTGTTGTGATCCGTAAAGATTGAAGCGATAGGAAGGTGTATTTAATAGATTGTCATCAAAGCCGATGCCATGTACCTCACCTTGCGCAGAACTTGCGAAATCGAATTCAAGAACAGTATTGGATGTGACTTCATAGGACATCTCAAGCGCAGTCCAGATATTCCCAGTTAGGCGTAGCGTGGTATTATCTTCTTCTACCAAAAATGATCCATTCACCTCCTGCTGTGTATCGTAAACCAAAAGTGGCCATCTTGGCGCAAAGGACAACCCCTTGGACCGGTGCCCGAGACTGCCGGTATGATTTACCTGGCCATCGGGTGAGATGGTGTACAGTTTCTGGTTGAAATCAACAGTGAGGAATACCCCGCGTTCTTCATGATATGCCAACGCCATTGCCTTGTTGTAGTTGTCGCCATTTAAATTCACCTTGTCGAACTGTAATGTTTGGGGGTGAACGGTCTCGAATATTTCCGAGGTGTTAGGTGCGCCGGAACCGGATGCGTGGTAGATTAGATCATCATCGGGGTTGAAGGCGATTGCCTCGCCCGCATTGCCGTGCCCCAGGTGAACAAGATGTGTTGCACTGCCATCGTCAAGGTTAAGTTCAAACAGTGTTTCAGGTTTTGATGCAGCGTCGCCGGTGACGGCATAAAGCGTAGCGTCATCACCAAAGGTCAAATCCACGAACTCATGGCCGGTGTCTCCCAGTGATACCGCATTGCCTGTCAGGGTGTCGAGGGTGACCAACTCCCGGCCTACTTGCCCGTCGAGTTTAAGTAATGCGTGCAGTTGTCCTGTCGTAGGATGCGTGGCCAGCCCCATTGCGCCTTTGATTGTGTGTTCTGGCAGGTCAATGGTTTTTGTATCCAGTGTTTTTCCGCTCAAGGGGCTGATCCGCCGCAGAAAGTGGTCACCTGGTGCAATTGAATACAGGGCCTGCTCAACCGGACCACCATGCTTGGGGTCAGCAAAATTCACCTTGATCGGTTCGGGCTTTGTCGCCCCTTGTCCGTACCGAACAGCCAATGTTTGATTGATCGGCGTTTCAAGTGCAAATGTTTCTCCATTGGGCCACGTGACTTGCACGTTAACCGGATCAGATTCCTGCCCCAACCCGAAATGAAGGGTGAGGTCATTCTGATTACCCTCGCCGGTGGCTCCCTCTACCTGTCGGGTGATGGTCTTATTGCCCAGTGCGATCCGCACCTGAGCACCGATTGCGGCACGATTCACCGATCCGCCACCCTCCAGGCGAACCTTCAGCCAATTGTTTGAGTTACCGTTATTGCGATAGAGCCTGCCACCGGTAAGTAAGTCAAGGTCACCATCATTGTCGATGTCCGCCCATGCAGCCTGGTAGTTCTCCGTAACGGCGATTCCTGCTTCAGTATCTACTCGTGAAAAGGTCCAGTCTCCGTTGTTGCGATACAGGACATCGTGGTCACCGGAGTACCCTGTGGTTAGGAAGAAGTCGAGATAACCGTCATTGTCGAAGTCGGCAAGGCTCGGGGATACATAGGACTCTTGCCATGCCAAACCAGCCGAACTGGATCGGTCTTCAAATTTATAATCGTCTTCTGGTCCAAGATTGCGATAGAACTTGGGCCGGTCCTGCCACTCGGCAGGGTGGCTGAAATTACCTACGAACAGATCCAGGTGTCCATCGCTGTCCAGGTCACCCCAAGCAGAACCGATCGTGTGCCCGTAGGAATAACTCCAGCCATCATAGTCACCCGCAACCCCTGCAGTGGGTCCGACATTCGTGAAGTTCGCATGGCCATCATTTTGCCACAGTTGATTCTGTTCCACGCGGTAATTTGAAACGTAAATATCCTGATCACCATCTTCATCATAATCCGCAGCCGTGATCCCGCGTGACGGATCGATGTCACCCGACTGCACCCAAATAATCTCAAACCGTTCGGCCTGCTGATTGAGAAGCATTAGATCGGGATGATAAGGTGATTCGTAGCCACCTACATAGAGATCAATATAACCATCCCCATTCCAGTCACCCCAGGTCGCACCACGACTCCTTGGATTCAAGCTGTCCATCTCATCAGCAGGGAGTTTATGGGTGGTTTCGACAAAACTCATCCCGTCAACACCTTCATATAGACGGTAATCATCTGAAAAAAGAAAAAGGTCAAGATAACCGTCGTTGTTGTAGTCGGCCCAGATACCGCTATTGTCAAATCCATCCTCATTAAGTTTTGTGAAATGACCTCGGTCGTTTAGCCACAAGTGATCGCTAGCGTAGAGGTCAACCCAGCCATCATTGTTGTAGTCAGCGAACGCCGCCTTGCCGGCCAATACATTGTTTAATCCAATCGACGCAGAGATATCAGTAAACGTTGGAATCGTCTGCACTGCCAACTGGTATTCAGGTTTTTCGGGAGGTTGCGTATCGGTTTGAGTGACGGCGGAAAGGAGAACACGCTTCTCAAGTTCTTCAAGCAGAGCAGGGTTGCGGTAGATGGCATTCTGGCTGTGAATTCGGCGCATGTCGGCAACAGTGTGGCACGACAGACGTAACAATCTTGCTGCTTCTCGAAGGTATTTCATGGAGTTATTAACTCATCCAGAACACGGATGATGCCAGTGCGATGGTTTGCCAACACATCTATTGTATTGTCACGGTGGAGCAATAATCAATAGGCGCAATGGAGCATTATGAACACTATTTCCATGTCTTCGCCGGTTTGGCATGGTTCCAAGGGAACAGGGCCGCCCAGGAGGTTGGGGTCATGCCAATCGTGCCGTTATTGCGGCCCCGGTTTTGCCCAGTGAAGTCGCTAGGTGTTCTGTAACTGTGGACGGACTAATCCTTTGACTTAACAGGAACGTGTTTTAACTGGAGGTCTTTGATCTGTCGATACTTTTCATCTGCCTCTTTACGCGTTAGGTCACCTCGCTGAACGGCGGACTCGATGCGTGTTTTGATCGCTTTCCAATCGAGTTTGCCCTTGATCCTGTAGCTGTAATCGCCTTTCTTGATGCGGATCATTTTGATCGTGATTGGTTCGGGCAGATCGATGATCACAAGCATCGTGTCATCGCCTTGAAGTTGGTGCCGGATTCTTAGGGCACCTTCTTCACCTTTGCCGGTGACAAACAGCAGTCCAAGAATCGCCTCCGATTTTGTAAGTTCCCATTTCCCAATGCTGCTATCGCCGGTACTGCCAGCTGACATGTGAAAAATGTCGCCTGATTTTGGGTTGCGTCCCATCAGTGAGAAAGATTCCTTTTCAGAATCCCAGGTTGTGATTTGGACCAGGTGATCCTTGAATTTCCAGGCAAAGGTGCTTTTAAGGGCATCGCCTTTGGTTTCTGCGTCCACCCAGGTCCCGATAAGGCGGTCCCATTTAGATTCGCGTAAAACCTCTCCTAGGGTCATGTGGTCAGTGGACTCATGGGCATAAACCCAGCCCAGAGGTGAGGTGAAGATGGCACACAACACAAGAAGAGTCGGTTTCATGTGATTACCTTTGATAAGTAATGGCCTGGATCTGAAAACACATGTTTGCCTTCTGGTTTTCAATAATTGTTGTCCGCAGGAAGTGATTCGAAACGATTTAATTCCCTTGAAAGCACTTGACCTAATTAAATGGATGTAAACAGAAAGAATTCAAACATGTATCAGCTAATCCATATTGGGTGTTTGTACGCAGGCCAGTTTCCGCCATTTAAAGATCAGATGGACTCCACCCAGAACGCATACAGTTTTGCATCGGTCAAGCTGAAACGTAGGCTCAGTGGCTGTCCGGGTGTCGGCTCAATGATGGAGTGCCTCTTCCACGTCACGGGGATTCGGGTCGAATCGTCGCAAATTGCCAAGCAATCGCTCTGATAAAAACCCTTGAGCGGTTGTCCATCGGCAGACAGAACCTCGACGGTGATCGATCCGCCATCAGCTACTTGGGCGTTGATAAACAGGTAGCCGGTGTTAAAGGTTAAAGGGCGTGTCAAGGCCCAGCCTGGCTTGCCAGCGGCATTCAGTGATACGAATCGATCACGTTGTAGCGTGGCCAGTCCAATGCATTGTGGCTTATCGTCCGTCGGCTCAGGCCCGAGCCAGGCGCCATGGTAGTAGCACCGCAGTTCATCCCCGACGAGGATTGGTTCAGAGGTTGGATCCACATAGTTTCCGTCCCAATCTTCAGGGGTCCTCAGTGGCATAAACTCCTGTCCACGCGCGACCCGCGTCCAGTGCCGTCCGTCGCGGCTTGCCGTCAACTCGACCGATGTCTGTTTACGCCCGGCGTCGCGCTCGGAGTGCATCACCCGTAGAAAGCCCAGCCACATGCTCTGGTAGCAAAACCCCGTATGGCCGTAGATCTGTGAGTCTGGATCGTCCAGTGAGTCGGGGTAGAAGGTCATGTACGGGCGCGACCAATGAACCATGTCATCACTTTCCATCATCCCGCGGCATCTAAACCGCCGACCGCCGGCGGCGGGGACGACAAACTTGACATCACCAATATACTTTCCCAGTTTCTCGTCAAAATAGAATCGGCTGGTATCACCCACACCCCCAACGGGATAGGTGCGGGCACCCTTTACCCGCCCGCCGAACACAACACAATGCGGATATTCCTGTGCACGTTGCCAACGCAGGCCGTCGTGCGAGGTGTATGGGTAATACCCGCCGCGTTTGCCATACTCCAACTTCACCATCGCCCTGTATCGCTCACTTTGTTCTTCCGGTTCTACAAACAGCCCCCAGATGTACCCCCCGTGAAACACGATATTGTTCTGTTTTGACCCCTTCCACGCATGCAAACCTAGCGTTGGCTTATCCCAAACGATACCGTCCTCGGATTCGGCGAAGAGACCTGGGAAAGGGATCCTTTCGCCTGAGGGCAAATCGTAGCGCCCTTCACCGCGATACCACATGCGCCATTTGCCGGTTGTTTGGTCAAGATGGACGAACGGGAAAGTAACACTTTGCCGGCCCTTGTCTTGTCGGATCTCCCACGGTTGATCAGGGATGATCAGCGGATTGGCAGGGTGTAGGCTCGGTTGGTGAACCTCACGTTTTACCGCATCGGTCTGTGCCAATAGATAGTCGTCTACAAAAAGCTGACGAGAAGAATCAATCTTTACCGGCCAGTCCTGCTGGTCAAGCGGGAAGAACAGATGTTCATTTGCCATTAGACCAAGGGCGCCTGGGTAAAGGCTGCGGTCAATTTCCTTTCCCGGTGCGATCAACTGTTCAAGGTTTTCGTCGAATTGATGTTGGTTGGTATTTCCCATGTGTACTCCTGCGATGGAGGCTCCTCGTTTCAGTGAGACCATTTTAACCATTTGGCATATGCCGCAACAGGGTTATGCATCTAACCGGGCAGCATCCACGTACATTGGCGCAGGACAGCCATTGGCGAATTGGACATTCGTTCATACCAAACGGTGATCAATGTTCCGTTATCAACCTGCACGGTTGACGGATAGCCTAGATCATCATAAGTCCCATCGTCTGAAATTGTGATGGGCGCAGACCAACTGTCGCCATCGTCGTCACTCAAGCGGACCAGGTTGCCTCGTGGCGGTCGTCGGTGACCATAGGACATCAGCAGGCGATTGTCTTGAAGGCGGAGGAGATGTGAAGGCAGTCCCCATACGCCGATCTCATGTGGCGAGGACCATGTTTTCCCACCGTCAGTTGATTCTGATTGAAGTGTTTCTGCCAGGTTGTTTTGATTGTGATTACGGATGTGAATCACGATGCGGCCGCTACTAGCCTCCACTGCATGTAATTCATGGTAATCCACTTGGTCGTCTCCAGGTCGCGTGGGGATACTAGAAAGCCACTGCCATGTTTGGCCATCATCAATGGAGTGACAGGCTCCAATGTGTTCTTTCTTCCACCGGGATTTTCCAACATACAACAGTCGACCGTCATATATCTGTATGGGGCCGTGTGGACTGTTGACGAGGCAGTCATATGGCGCTGACCAGCAACCCCCACCGTCGGTGGAGCGAATCATCCAGACGCCCAGTAATGCCCGCTGTTGTTGCCGGGTGATTCGCTGGTACGCATTGGCCCAAAGGTTACGCTCTTTATGGTCTTCAGGAAGATGGTTGGTGTAATCCAAAGACGTAAATGTTGTGGCCAGGATACTGCCTTGTCTTGTTTCCAGGATTCCTGCGTCACGATCATCAATTGGACTGTTTATCAGTATCGTGGGTGGCGTCCATGTTTTACCACTGTCATGTGATCGCATGAGTTCAACGCGACCAAAAGGGCATACGTGAGCTCGGCGACC